>CAZCZP010000222.1:0-3290 GCA_964502895.1 uncultured Bifidobacteriaceae bacterium | reverse complement strand
TACGACGCGTATGTGAAATAACAAAAGGACGCCCAGCAGTTTAGAATCATTCTAAATCCAACATTGACCGCTGGCGGATTCAGGCTATCCTGTGCCGCTCCGATGAATCCGGTGAGCAAACAGAACGTTCGGTTGGGCGAGCGGTTAAGCGCGAGCGGTTTCCGTTTCACGCCGCAGCGGCGGCATGTGTACGACGTGCTGCTTCAGAAGCTCGACCATCCCACCGCAGAGGATGTGTTCGTCCGTGCCAAGCGGCAGATGCCGGAAATTTCTCACGCGACGGTTTACAACTGTCTCGATGCGCTGGTGCAATGCGGCCTCGTCCGCCAGGTGCAACTGGAGCGCGGCGCGACGCGCTATTGCCCGAACATGGAAGAGCATTGCCATTATTACTGCGACGAGTGCGGCGCGGTTTTCGACGTGGCGCTGCCGGCGAATGCGCCGACCATGCCTCGACCCAAGGGCTTCAAGATTGATCATTACGAAATCGCCGTTCACGGCGTTTGTTCCGAATGCGACGGCAAGCGGAAGAAATAAGGATTCTTAAGATGAGCACTGCAACCGAAACCATCGAAGGCCTGGTCAAACAGGAATACAAGTACGGTTTCTACACCGACGTGGAAACGGAGTCCGCACCTCCGGGATTGAATGAAGACATCATCCGCCTGATCTCGACAAAGAAGAAGGAGCCGGAGTGGATGACCGAGTGGCGGCTCAAGGCATACCGGCATTGGACGACTATGACCGAACCGGCGTGGCCGAAGGTGCATTATCCGCCGGTCAACTTCCAAGACATCACCTATTATTCCGCGCCCAAACAGAAAGGCGACGGGCCAAAAAGCTTGGATGAAGTTGATCCGAAGTTGCTGGAGACGTACGAGAAGCTCGGCATTCCGTTGCGCGAACGCGAACGGCTCGCCGGTGTGGCAGTGGATGCGGTGTTTGATTCCGTTTCAGTGGGCACGACGTTCAAGAAGCAGCTTGCTGAAAAGGGCGTCGTTTTCTGTTCGATGAGCGAGGCGGTCCTGGAGCATCCCGAACTCGTGAAGAAATACATCGGCATGGTCGTTCCGTACACAGACAACTTTTACGCGTCGCTGAATTCCGCCGTGTTCACGGACGGTTCGTTCTGCTACATCCCGAAAGGCGTGCGTTGTCCGATGGAGCTTTCGACTTATTTCCGCATCAACGCAGCCAAGTCCGGCCAGTTCGAGCGGACGCTCATCATCGCTGACGAAGGGGCTTCGGTGAGTTATCTCGAAGGTTGCACCGCGCCGATGCGCGATGAAAACCAACTGCATGCTGCGGTGGTTGAATTGATCGCCTTAGACAACGCGCAGATCAAATACAGCACGGTGCAAAACTGGTATCCAGGCGACGAACAGGGACGCGGCGGGATTTACAATTTCGTGACCAAACGCGGGCTTTGCAAAGGCAGGAACTCGAAGATTTCCTGGACGCAGGTTGAAACCGGTTCAGCCATTACATGGAAGTATCCGAGCTGCATTTTGCAGGGTGACAATTCTGTCGGTGAGTTTTATTCCGTCGCCGTTACGAACAATTATCAACAGGCCGACACAGGCACGAAGATGGTTCACATTGGCAAGAACACAAGCAGCACCATTATTTCAAAGGGTATTTCCGCCGGTCACGGGCAGAACAGTTATCGCGGCCTCGTAAAAATCCAGAAGAGCGCAACCAATGCGCGCAATTTTTCCCAATGCGACTCGATGCTCATCGGCGCGAAGTGTGGTGCGCACACGTTTCCCTACATCGAAGTGAAGAACACCACGGCGTCGGTTGAACATGAAGCTTCGACTTCCAAGATCGGCGAGGACCAGATTTTTTACTGCAACCAACGCGGTCTTTCGACGCAGGACGCGGTGAACATGATCGTGAACGGTTTCTGCAAGGAAGTATTCAAGGAACTGCCGATGGAGTTTGCCGTCGAGGCGCAGAAACTTCTCGGCGTGAGTCTGGAAGGCAGTGTGGGGTGAACCTTAAATCGATGGGCCTCTTGGCAAAATTATTTGGCGCTGTCCCGCGCTCGGAAATGGATGGAATACGTCTTGATATGGCACGCCTATTCTGGGAAATCTCAGGCGAAACGGACTTCCCATCACTTTTTGCGGCGCTGGCTGATTTGCTTCCTGAAGGATGCGTTCTCTATTTCGAGAGAGGGTCGCCCAGCGGCGACCTTGAGGAGTTTTTGCAGAGACATCGAATTCCGGAGCGCGCTCATATTGCTTACGGCACAATCTGGCCAAGACCTTCCACCTTTCATGTTCCGGCTTCTGCAGAACTGCTCACCCGTTTAGCCGATCTGACCCGTTCGATTGCTTACCCTGAACTCGCGATTCACTTTCACGCTTATACAGATCAAGCTGTTTTGTTGGAGTGGCATGATGCATTTACCCAGCCAATGTTCATCTCGGGCGAATTGCCGGAGTATCGTGTCCGAGTATTTGCACAGCGGTTGCAGATGTCATGCAAGCAATGTCCTCCTAAATAGACTGGTACAATCTGATCAAGAACTGTTCTACAATGAGCAAACAACCAATTCTCGAAATCAAGAACCTCAACGCGGGCGTTGAGGGCAAACAAATTCTCAAGGGCCTCAACCTGACGCTTAATCCCGGCGAAGTGCATGCCGTCATGGGGCCGAACGGCAGCGGCAAAAGCACTTTGGCCGCGGTGCTGGCGGGACGCGAGGGTTACGAAGTCTCGGGTGAAGTCCTTTACAACGGCAAAGACCTGCTGGACCTCGATCCCGAAGAGCGCGCACGCGAAGGTTTGTTCCTCGCGTTTCAGTATCCCGTCGAGATTCCGGGCGTGAACAGCACTTACTTTCTCAAGGCGGCGCTCAATGAAATCCGGAAAGCCAAGGGGCAATCCGAACTCGACGCGATGGAATTTCTCGCGCTGGTCAAAGACAAGATGAAGCTGCTGGAGTTGAAGGACGATTTGCTCAAGCGTTCAGTGAATGAGGGATTTTCCGGCGGCGAAAAAAAGCGGGCGGAAATTTTCCAGATGGCAGTGCTCGAACCCAAGCTCGCCGTCCTCGACGAAACCGATTCCGGGTTGGACATTGACGCGCTTAAAGTTGTTGCCGCCGGCGTGAACAAGTTGAAGCGTCCCGACAATGCGCAACTGGTCATCACGCACTATCAACGTCTGCTGAATTACATCATCCCCGATTTTGTTCACGTGTTGTTCGATGGCCGCATCGTTCGCACCGGGAACAAACAACTCGCGCTGGACCTGGAAGAAAAGGGTTACGATTGGATTGT
>CAZCZP010000221.1:0-6806 GCA_964502895.1 uncultured Bifidobacteriaceae bacterium | reverse complement strand
CGGAATGAATTGTCCCGTTTTTGGTCAAGCCGCAAATGGCCGCGCCGTTGCATCGCGAAGCCGCGCGCGAAACACTATCGAAACCAAATCCCGGACCGCGCCAAAAAACGCGTTGGCGTTCGGGAGCAATTGGTGTTGAATGTGCTGAAACCTTGCCGTCTCATGCGCGCATGCTGCGGCCAAAATAATTTTTGGATTGGTTAAAGAATCAGATAATGAATTTGCCCCCGTCACAAGTGCTCCTGGTCGAGGACGACCCCAACATGCCCGAGGTGCTGGCTGGCCTTTTGCAGGAGGCCACCATTTCCCTCTCCCATGCGGCCACCGGAGGTGACGCGCTTCGACTGGTGCGCGATTCAAACATTGATCTCATCCTCCTGGACCTCGGTTTGCCGGACATGAACGGCTTTGAACTGCTCCAACAACTCAAGCAAGCTCCCGAAACCCAGTCCATCCCCGTCATCGTGCTGACCGCATGGAACAGCACAAAAGACAAGCTGCGCGGGTTTGAACTCGGCGCAACGGATTATCTGACCAAGCCGTTCGAATCGGCGGAATTGCGCGCGCGCGTGTGCGCCGTATTGCGCGCCAAACGTCTGCAAGACGAGTTGACCCTGGCCAATCGCAAACTGACGACCGCCCGGGTGGCCGCCGAGTCCGCCGTGCGCGCCAAGGCCGAGTTTCTCGCCAACATGAGCCACGAGATTCGGACTCCGATGAACGGCGTCATTGCCATGTCCGGCTTGTTGCTCGAAACACAACTCACGCCCGAGCAACGCGGTTACGTGGAAACCATTTACAGCAGCGGCGAGTCGCTGTTGACCATCATCAACGACATCCTCGACTTTTCCAAAATTGAATCCGGCAAGCTGGAGTTGGAACAACAGCCTTTCGATTTGCGTGTCTGCGTCGAGGAAGCTTTGGATCTGCTCGCGCCGAAAGCGGCGGAAAAAGGGCTCGACCTCGCCTACCAAATGGAGGACGGCATTCCTTCGCAGGTTCTGGGCGATGTCACCCGGGTGCGTCAGGTGCTCGTAAATCTGTTGGGTAACGCGCTCAAATTTACCGAGCAAGGCGAAGTTGTCACCCAGGTCAAGATCCTTTCGGCCCCGAACGCCAGTGGTGGCGGCGACCCCAATGGCAAAGGCTCGTGGCATTTGCACATTTCGGTTCGCGACACGGGCATTGGCATTCCCGTGGACCGGCTGGCGCGTTTGTTCACCGCCTTCATCCAGGCGGACGCTTCCACCACCCGCCGTTTCGGCGGAACGGGCCTGGGCCTGGCCATCAGCCGCAAGCTCGTGGAATTGATGGGCGGAAAATTGTGGGCGGAGAGCATTCCGGGCAAAGGCTCGACGTTCCATTTCACGTTGCGGTTTCAAGCCGTGCTCGACTCCAAGCACTCGCCACTCGAATCTCCCCAACCGCAACTGTCAGATTTGCGGCTGCTCATCGTGGATGATAATCCGACCAACTGCCGGATTCTTTCTTTGCAGACCACCAAATGGGGCATGCTCCCGCGCGACGCCCAAAGCGGCCAGCAGGCCCTCGACTGGCTGCGCGCCGGTGAACAATTCGACCTCGCCATCCTTGACATGCAGATGCCGGGCATGGACGGCCTCATGCTCGCCACCGAAATCCGCAAACTGCCCAACACGCTGATGATGCCGCTCGTGCTGCTCACTTCGATGGGAGTGCGCGCCGACAATCCGGAATTCACCAGCGCGGGATTCGCCAGTTGCCTGACCAAACCCATCAAGCCGACCCAGCTATACGAAACACTGGCCCGCGTACTATCGGGCAGCCGTCCTGCCCCGCGCAAAAACGCCGGCCCGGCGCGTTTGGACCCCACTTTGGCCAATCGTCTCCCGTTGCGTATCCTGTTGTGCGACGACAATGTCATCAATCAGAAGGTCGCGCTGCGGTTGCTGCAGCAGATGGGTTATCGGGCTTACCTCGCCGCCAACGGCCTCCAGGCACTCGCTGCGCTGGATCAACAGGCCTACGATTTGATTTTCATGGATGTCATGATGCCGGAAATGGACGGCTTGGAAGCCACCCGCGCCATTCGGGAACGGCAAGCGGACCCGGCGAAATTTCCCAACTACAAATCGCCGATGGCCATCGTGGCGATGACGGCCAGCGCCATGCCGGGGGATCGCGAAAAGTGTCTCGCCGCCGGCATGGATGATTACATCGCCAAACCCGTGCGTCCGGAAGACATTCGCGCGATCATCGAACGGTGGGGTTCGTCGCTGGCGGCGGCCGCCCCGGCCAACCGGCCCGGCGCGAAGGAAATTCCGGATTCAGTCAAAATTACAAATACCAAGCCTATGATCGAAGAACCAGCCGTGAACATGGACCGATTGATGGAATTCACCGAGGGTGATCCCGAGAATCTCCGCGAATTGGTGAGTCTTTATCTCAACCAAACCGTGCAACAACTTGAGCAGCTTCGCGCGGCGGTGCAGGCCGATCAGGCGCAGGAGGTGCGCCGCGTGGCGCACAGTTGCGCCGGCGCGAGCGCCACGTGCGGCGTGACCAGGCTCGTCACCATGCTGCGCGATCTGGAAGTGCAGGGGCTGCAAGGCAGGCTGACCAGCGGCGCGCAGTTGATGGAACAAATTACAAAAGAGTTTGCGCGGGTTAGAGTTATTCTGGCACCCTACCAGAATACGGGCGATGCCCTCGCCGCCAAAACCTGAGCATGAAGAAAGTTCTGATTATTGAAGACGACCAGATCGTTGCCAATATTTACCGCAACAAATTCACAGTCGAAGGCTATCAGGTCGAAATCGCTCTCGACGGCGAAGCCGGACTCGAGTTGGTGAAAAGCTTCCGGCCCGACGCGGTCATCCTGGACTTGATGCTGCCGAAAATCACCGGGGTCGAACTCATGAAAAAAATCCGGGCCGAGCCGGATTTTGAAAAGTTGCCGCTGATCGTTTTTTCCAACACGTACCTGTCGAACATGGTGCAGGAAGCCTGGAAAGCGGGCGCCACCAAATGCCTTTCGAAGGCGAATTGCACGCCGCGCCAGGTAATCGAGGTCATTCGGAGCACCACTGGCAATGGCTCTTCTACCGCGACCGCCGACGCCACGGCAGCAACCCAACCGGCAGCCGCAAAGGCTCAAGGTGCGCAAAAAGTAAAAACCGCGGCCCAGGCCGCCGACGAAGTGTTCCAGGCGGAACTGCGCAAATCATTTATCGAAGGCTTGCCCGCGACGCTCACCGCGTTGCGCGGCGTGCTCAAGGGCATGGTCAAGGCCGAAAACGAAACGGAGCGGATTAAACAGGTCGCCGATCTGCACCGCCGGATCCGCGCCCTCACGGGCAACGCCGGCATCGCCGGAATGCATCCCATCGCCCAGATGTCCGACGCGCTCGAGGCGTTGCTCAAAGAGCTTCAGGAAAAACCGAAGAACTTGAACGCCTCCACCATGCGAACCGTCGCCATCGCGGTGGATTTCCTCGGCTCGCTCTTCGACCAGGCCAGCCTGCCGCAACGGGAGATTCCACCCGCCAAAATTCTGGTGGTGGACGACGAAGCGATTTCGCGCCGCGCCGTCATGCACGCGCTCGAAAAAGCCAAACTACCCTCCATCAACGTTGACGATCCCAACGCTGCCTACAAACTGCTTTCCGAACAGCCCTTCGATCTGGTTTTTCTGGACGTTGACATGCCGGGCATGAACGGCTTCGAGCTTTGCACCAAATTGCGCAGCTTGCCGATCCACAAAAAAACGCCCGTGGTTTTCGTCACGAGCCTGAATGACCTTGAAAGCCGTGCCAGTTCCATGATGAGCGGCGGCAATGACTTCATCGGCAAGCCGTTTCTCTTCATGGAACTGGCGGTCAAGGCGCTGGTCTATGTTTTGCGTGGCAAACTGGAGGCCGCCAAACGGTCCGCAGTTGCCTGACTCGCCGTTCACCGGTTCACCGTCCGTTTTTGACTTTCCCCTTTGCGCTCTCTACTGTGACGCCATGGAATCGCTCCACGCGCCGTGGCGGATTGAATATATTCTCTCGCCCAAACCGCGCCTCGATGAAAGCCTGTTTACGCGCATTGCTCAATCCAGTGACGATGATGTCAACCTGGTTGTCGCCCGCGACCGCACTTGTTACGCGCTGCTCAATCGCTACCCCTACAATGGCGGACACTTGATGATCGTGCCCTACAAACAAAGCCCTGACCTGAACGGCCTGACGGACGAAGAAGTGGCCGACTTGTGGAAGCTCGCACGCCGATGTGTCAACGCGCTCGCCACACTTATGAAACCGGACGGTTTCAATATCGGCATCAATCTCGGACAAGCCGCGGGCGCCGGCATCACCGAGCACCTGCACGTTCACATTGTCCCGCGCTGGAATGGAGACACGAATTTCATGCCGGTGATCGGGAACACCAGCGTTGTGCCGCAGGCCCTGACTGAATTGACTGTTCAGCTTCGAGCCGCCCTGGCGCACCAATCGTAAGTCGCCGATGCCCGTCGAGACCCTCCATTTCGATAACGCCCGCGTTGCCCAACAACTTTTCAACAACGAACCGCGCAACCTGCAAACGTTGGAAAAGGAATTGGGCGTCAAGGCCACCGCGCGCGAAGGTTGGATCAAACTGGAAGGCGAAGGCGACGGACTCGAACGCGCCCGACACTTGTTCATGTCGCTCGAGAATTCTCTCAAAGCCGGATCGCCCGTCCGGAATCGCGACTTCATACACGCACTCAATGTCGTCAAGCACGAGGGTGTCACCATGCTCAAGGATTTGATGAGTGATCGCGTCTTGACGCACGAAAAGAAGCCCGGCGTCACCGCAAAAACTGCGGGGCAAAAAAAATACCTCGACGCGATTCGCAAACACGACGTCACGTTCGGCATCGGTCCGGCCGGCACGGGAAAAACTTATCTGGCCGTGGCCACGGCGCTCGCCGCGCTTCGAGACGGAAAGGTTTCGCGCATCATCCTCACCCGCCCGGCCGTGGAAGCCGGTGAGGCGCTGGGATTTTTGCCCGGCGACCTCTACGAAAAAATCATGCCCTACCTCCGCCCGCTCCACGACGCGTTGCACGACATGCTGCCGGCGGATGAAATCCAGAAACACACCGAGCGCAGCACCATTGAGATCGCTCCCCTCGCTTACATGCGTGGGCGCACTCTCAACAACGCCTTCATCATCCTCGACGAAGCTCAGAACTCGACCACCGAACAAATGTTGATGTTCCTCACGCGTTTGGGCCACGGATCGAAGGCCGTCATCACTGGCGATGAAACTCAGATTGACCTGCCGCCCCACAAACACTCAGGCCTGTTGGAAGCTCATCGCGTCCTGGGAAACGTCGAGGGCATCGCGGTCATCGAGTTCAACAAGCGCGATGTCGTGCGGCATCCGTTGGTCCAACGAATCATCGGTGCCTACGAGGAGCACCGGGGCAAATCCAAGCCTGAATAGGTTCAATGCCCGCTGCGCCCCAACGCCGTAACGCTTCAACGGCCCGGCCGCTGAACATCATCGTCACCAGTCGGCAGCGAACGCGCGCCGTGGATTCGCGGCTGCTCCGCCGTGTTGTCGGGACTTTTCTAACCGAAATGGCTCAAATCAGCGCCGCCGATCTGGCGATTCATCTGGTCGCCTCCCCGGAAATCACGAAGCTCAACGAGACCTTTCTCCACCACGCAGGTTCAACGGACGTGATTACCTTTGACTACTCGGAGCCGCTTGGGCGGAACTCAACAGATTTGCACGGGGAGATTTTTGTTTGCGTGGACGCAGCCATCGCTCAGGCCAGACAGTTTCGCACAACTTGGCAATCCGAACTGGTTCGCTATGTCGTCCATGGAATTCTGCATCTGCTGGGCTTTGACGATTTCAGCACAGCCGCCCGCCGCAAAATGAAACGCGCCGAAGACCGATGGTTGCGCGCACTCTCTTGCCGTTTTCATCTTACAAAACTGGCCAAGAAACGAGCCACCCGCTAAAATCCCGCGGTGAAGCAAGAGTTGTCGGGCAGTTGCCGGACAAAATTTCCGAACTGAACGCGAGCCATGATCCAATCCGCATCCGGACTGATTTTGCGGACGCGGCCACTGACCGAAACGAGTCTCATCGTCCATTGGCTCACACCCGACTGCGGACGCATCGCCACCGCCGCCAAAGGCGCGCGACGGCCCAAGTCACCATTCCTCGGCAAGCTCGATTTGTTCTACGAAGCCGAATTCACGTTCAGCCGCAGCCGCTCCTCGGACCTGCACTCACTTCGCGAAATCAAGCTCTGCGAAACCCACCCCGCACTGCGACAGGAGATGCATTACCTCCGGCAAGCTTCTTATTGCGCGCGGCTTATCGAGCAAAGCACCGAAGCCGAAACACCTTTGCCCGCCGTTTATGAACTCATGCGCAGCGTGCTCGGCCATTTGCCGGATCAGCATCCCCGGCCCCAAACCATCTTCGCGTTCGAATTGAAACTGCTCAGCGAACTTGGACTCAGCCCGGACCTCGGGAAAAGCCACCTGACTCCCGGCGCGAAACAAATCATCGGCGCGTTTCTCACCGGCCACTGGCCGGCGATTTCGCGACTTAGGTTAAGTTCGATCCAAGCAACCGAGTTGCGACAATTCCTGCACGGCTTTCTGATTTTTCACCTTGGCAGAATTCCCTCCGGGCGGACGGGTGCAACCGAAAGTGCGGGTCAGTTGAGGGAGGGATGAGTGAGCGACCCCTCGCGCTGCCAGCGTTGATCGGCCCGTGCCACGCGCAGGCCGAGCATTTTCTCCGGCGTTGGATTCCCTCCGCCGACTTCCCGCCAG
>CAZCZP010000220.1:0-6875 GCA_964502895.1 uncultured Bifidobacteriaceae bacterium | reverse complement strand
TGTGTTCAGTCCCAACGCGGAAGCCAGAACGGTCATTCTCACAATTCTCTTCAATTTCATATCAAACTCCGTGAACGGCGGCCCCATGCACTTGCGGAGCACGCCCAAGGTTTAACTAAAAGCACGAAACTGCCGGCGCCCGAGCGCCGGTGAACTCAGAAACTGTGAGAAGGGCAGGGCGGGGCGCGCCCCGGCGGCAGGAGAAAGTCGAGACTACACGGAACACCGGCGCTTGCCGGCAGCAAACCGCAAAGCGGATGAAAGACCGCCGTGGCGAGGCATGGGGCGGCTTCAGGAAGATCAATATGCCCTTGCGTGAGCGAACAAATCACACAGGAGCCGGCGTCCGTGTCACCGTCGTGATGCAGCGAATGATGCACTGAACCGCTCGCCGCCAGAACGCCAAAGGCGAGCAACAGGACGGCTAAGAGGCCGGCCACGAACGACTTCGCCACCTGTTTGGGCGATTTCTGTTCCCGTTGCATACGCCTGTAAGTAAGCAAAACCAAAGCCAGCAGCAAGGCCAGAATCGTTTCTATCGGGCGTGCGACGGGCGCAACGTCCATTGGAGAATCGGCTGGAAACCGCGCGCGGAAATTCGCCGATCGAGTTTGGTGAACATGAAAACCCGCCCCAGGCAGACTTGATGCCTCGCCGGGAAAAATATTTCAGGGCCCCGCGACCATTCGTGTCGCTCGATGACCAGCAGAAGTGGCACTCGGGTTCGCGCGCGTTTTCTATTTTGTGAACGTGACGAGTCCAGACGCTGGACGAATCACAGGATGTGTCACTCTTCGCATGCGCGCGGATCGGAAGTTCGGTTTTCTGATTTCTGCGTAAGAGAAATTCTTACTGACCATTCCACGAGTGCTGCCAGCAACGCTTTACCTCGTGCTTGCACGTTCACGGCGACCGATGCGCGTGATGAGTTCAGTGCGTTCCGCATCGCTGGCAAGCACCGTGCTAAATCACAAGCGCTCTGTTTCCGGTTGCGTTGAAACAAGGGTTTGAGTGGTTCAGGGATTAACGGTTGGGATTCGTATCAAGGTTGTGAGTTTCAGGATACTGTGGTTGATATCGGTGGTCGTTAACGGGTTGTCGTTCGGGACTTCAAATCTGTTCGCCCAAAGTTCTCAAAGTGTCACCCTCGCGTGGGACGCCAGTCCGACTCCGGGCGTTGCCAGCTATGTCCTTCATTACGGGAACACGAGCGGGAACTATTTGTATTCGACGAATGTTGGCAATCAGACGACCACCAGAGTTGCGGGATTGCAGTCGGGTCTCACCTATTATTTCGCGGTCGGCGCGCGTGACGGGGCCGGGATCGAAAGTGTTCCGTCCAACGAAGTCAGCTATCAGGTTCCGATTTCCAATCCGCCGCCGGTGATCGCGCTGACTTCGCCAGCCAGCGGCATGAGCTACGCCGCGCCTGCAAGCCTGACGTGCGCGGCCAGTGTCGCCACCAATGGGCACGCCATCAGCAAAGTGCAATTTTACTACGGCTCGACGCTGATTGGTGAAGACACCACCGCGCCGTTCAGTCTCGCATGGAACAATGTTCCCGCGGGCAATTACAACTTGACGGCCCGGCTGGTCTTCGATTCAACAAATTCAATCACTTCCTCAGTCGTAACCGTGGCCGTTACGAATGTATTGCCGGTCGTCGCAATGACCGCGCCCGCGAATGGCGCGGTCTATCCCGCGCCCGCGGCCATCAGTCTGGCGGCGATTGTCACGGCCAATGGCCATACGATTACGGAAGTTCAATTTTACAATGGCACGACCATGCTGGGTGGGGACACATCCGCGCCTTACAGCTTGAACTGGAGCAACGTAAGCGCCGGCAATTACAGCCTGACGGCCCGCGTCATTTATGACGCCGGCAGCGCGGTTGTTTCCTCACCGGTCAATGTGAGCGCAGTCAATTCACCCAGCGGTTTGTGGGCCGGTTACGGTTTCGAGGAAACGTCCGGGAGCGCGGCGCTCGACGTCTCCGCCAACGGTTTTCACGGCACGCTGACGGGTAACCCAGCGCGAACAGCGGCGGGCCGATTTGGCCGCGCGCTGGAGTTCACCGGAAATGGGGAGCGAGTTGACCTTGGAAACGTGGACATCTCCGGTTCGGCGTTGACGATCTCCTGTTGGATTCGCGGCGACTCATTCGATAACAGCGACGGGCGGCTGGTGTCCAAAGCAACGGGAATCAATGAAGACGAGCACTATTGGATGTTGAGCGCGATCTCGAGCGAAGGGGCCAAGCCGCGCTTCCGGCTGAAGACAACCAGTGGAGCCACCTCGACGTTGATCGGCACGGTGAACCTCGAGACCGGCGTTTGGACACATGTCGCCGCAACCTACGACGGGGCCGCCATGAATTTATATGTCAACGGCCAGCCCGCGGGTTCGATGGCCCGGACGGGCACGATCGCGCAAAGTGGATCGGTGCCCGTGGCCATCGGCGATCAACCGCAGGGCGGCGCGAGCTTCGATGGGCTGATTGACGAAGTGCGGATTCATTCTGTTGCGCTAACCGCGGCGGAAATTCAGGCGGTCATGAACGCGCCAGCCGTTTCATCCGGCACACCGCCCCCAACGATAGCGTTGACCTCGCCTGCTGCCGGCGCCTCCTACACCGCGCCGGCTACGATCAACCTCACCGCGAATGTCACGCCCAACGGCAACGCGATTACCAAGGTCCAATTTTTCAATGGCACGACCCTCATCGGTGAAGACACGTCCTCACCGTACGCTTACACCTGGAACAATGCCGGCGCGGCCAGCTACAACTTGAAGGCCCGAGTCGTGTATGGTGCGGGTGGCACGCTTGATTCAGCAACGGTCAACGTCACCGTGACAAATCCTCCGCCGACGATTGCGCTCGCCTCGCCAACCAACGGGGCGACCTACGCGTCGCCCGCGCTTATCAATTGCGCCGCCAGCGTTGCGGCCAACGGTCACACCATCACCAAGGTTCAATTTTTTAACGGCTCGACGCTCATCGGCGAAGACACGACTGCTCCTTACAATTACTCCTGGAATGGCGTAAGCAGCGGCACCTACACCGTGATAGCCCGGGCCGTTTACGATTCCGGCAGCACCTTGGACACGACGCCAGTCAACGTCACCGTGAAGGGTCTGCCCGCCCCGTGGCAATCCGTGGACATCGGCACGACTGGCTTGGAGGGCGGCGCGAGCCATTCCAACGGCACGTACACGGTCAGCGGCGCCGGCAAACTCGGCGGTACGGCGGACGCTTTTCAATTCGTGTATCAGCCCCTGAGCGCCGACGGCGAAATCAAGGCGCGGCTGAATTCCATCGGCACTGATGGCGGCAACCGTGTTGTCGGACTCATGATCCGCGAAAGTCTTGCCCCCAATGCGAAGTACGCCTTCATGGGCGTGGGGAATAATCTCAAGTACCGCTGGCAGCGCCGCAGCTCCACCGGTGGCAACACCTCGTCCACCACTTCGGGCGCATGCGCTGCCCCGAACGCGTGGCTGCGCGTGCAACGTGTCAGCAACACGCTTTACGGATACAAATCCACCGACGGCACGAACTGGTCGAAGGTCAGCAGTCCGACCATCACGATGGCCACCAATATCTACGTCGGGCTCGTCGTCGCGTCCGGCGACACAAACACACTGAACACTTCAGTCTTCACCACGATCACCGTTGTCCCATAGTGACGATGGATGAAGGGGCCGTATGAAGTTCACCGGAGTGCTTGGCCTGGTTCTGCTGGGTTTGTTGGTGGGCCTTGCGCTTCGGAATAAGAACGGGGAAAAAGTCGCCGCGCAATTCGCTCGCGACGATGTTGTGGGAAGCGACGCATTGCCACGCCGCAATTCTGGCCGCGCCACACCAGCGCCGTCGCGCGAACTTCATCTTCACGAAACACTGCTCGCCGAAATCGCAGCCGAAACCGATCCCGATCTCCGTGGTGAAGCCCTCGATCGCGCGGTTCAATCGGTCTCCAGCGCCGCGCTGACCGGCGTGCTTGATTCACTGGTGAAGTTCGATACGGCCGATGCAACGGATTTACGCGCGCTTCTGGTCCGTCGCTGGGCGGAAAGCAACGCGCCCGCTGCCGCGGTTTGGGCGATGGAAATTTCTGGAGATCCGGCCCGGCGTGAAGCGCTCGAACAAATCTCCTTGGCCTGGGCCAGCACCGACCTGGCCGGCGCGACCGCCTGGTTGGGGACGTTGCCCGACGACGAGGGCAAAAAACATGCAACGCTCGGTGCCGCCTATGAAGCCGCGCGAACTGAACCGCTCGCCGCGATAGAACTGGCCCGGGAAATTCCTCCCTCGCGCGAACGTGACGATTTGTTGGTTCACGCGGTCAGCCAATGGGCCATCGCCGACGCCACGGCCGCGGCTGATTGGGCCAGACAAATTTTCGACCGTGAACTTCAACAGCGATTGCTCGCCGTTGTTGCGGTCGCGTCCGCGGAACAAAACCCCGCCGGGGCAGCGGCTTTGATCGCGAACTCGCTGGAAGCCGGGGAATCCCAGGATCGTGCCGCGGTTTCGATTGTCCAGCGCTGGACGCAGACGTCGGCGCACGAGGCGGCGGCCTGGGTCGCACAATTTCCCGACATTCCATCGCGCGCAACCGCGGTCCAAAATCTTGTGACGATTTGGACGGCACAGTCGCCGGGCCACGCCGTCAAATGGCTCGACGGAATCTCCGCAGGCCCGGTGCGCGACGCAGGACTCAGCGCCTACACTCAGGCGCTGACGCCGACCGTGGTGACCGAATCGGAAGACTGAAGCACGTGGGCTTTCGCGAAGGGCTGCGCCTCCAGTGTTGCGCAAGGAGGAAGCAAAAATGCAACACTCCACAACACCGCCGCCGCTCTCGGCCTCAAACTCGGTTCCGCCCGATAACTTACACCGTCAGTTTGTCAGGAAGCCTTTCCGGCTCATTTGCTTTTGGGTGGTTCGGCATTCTGCTTTGGAGGCTGAACCTTCCTGACGACGTAGCGGCTCGAGGCGTTGTCAAAAGTCTCCGGCGGCTTGTCCGACCCGTCGATCTCGGCCAAGGTGAGTGTCCCGTCCTCAATCTTGAAGATGGCGAAGACCACCGTGCCGATGGAATTATTCGTTGGTGGCGAACAATCCGTGATGGTGGCGTGTAGCTGCCGTGGGTTTGTGCCTTCAGGCAGCGTAAATGTCGTTTTGAACCAATTCGTGCCGGCACGATAGTGGAGCGAGTTGGCCGTGATGGTTATGGAGCATTTGCCTCCGGCCCCTTCGCCTTCCCAATAGCCCTGGAGTGGTTTTAATTCTTCAGCGGTTGGTTCATTCGCGGCGCCTTTGGCTTTGGCGGTGAGTTGTTCACCTGCGTTAGCGATGAAAGAGGCGACGATGCAAACAATGGCCAGGATAAGTCGAAATAGTTTCATGGCTTCAAGTGTCAGCGGCTGGTTGCGTAAGTTGTCAGAAATTTGTGAGGAGATTGTAAATTGGTCGTTCATGAAGGGCGCGAGGAAACGCCTGGACCAAGCTCAACGACAGGCCCGCGCCTGGCGCGTGTGCCCCACAGGAATCAACGCAATTGTCCGGGTTTAAGAGTCAGGCGTTACTCCTTGGCGCTCGCATTCGATGCGCCCGTATCCGCGCTGGATTCGTTGTTCTCCGCCGGAAGACCCAATCTGATTCGATGCGCTTCGCGCCATTCGTCACCGAGTTCCTTAAGTGTTTTGCCGGTGGATTCTTTCCACAACTCCTCGCGGTATTTGCCCTGCCGCGCCGCTGCGTTCAATTTCACGTGAAGGCCCTTGTCGAACTTCTCGATCACCCAGTTCAAAAAATTTGCCGTGATGCGATAGTTGCCGTCGTAACGGGCGCGGGAAAAATTCCGAGCCGTGATTTCAGCACCCTTCGATTGCGGCTCATACAGGAACCAACGAATGTAATCAGGGATTCCTTCCGTCACCCAGCCAGGTGTGCGGGTTGCGTTGGGATTGTCGCGCCGCCCGCGGCCGTATTGCTGAACGACGTGAACCATTTCGTGGACCACCGAGCCAATCGCTTCGCCTTTCAAATTGCGTCGAAACCAGCCGATGTTGCAGTTGATGCGGCTGCCGGCGGCGGAGGCGGGCGTTCCGCCCATGTTGTCCCGGAACAGGATCGTGACACGCGTCGGGGCTTCAAAACCTTCGCTGGGTAACATCGCCACGAGTTTCGGATACCATTCCTGCACCACGGGCTTCAATTCGTTTTCCGCCCATTCCGTCAGGTCGGGCGCGAGCGTCGTATCAATTGTAAACTGATATTTGCCAGCTTCAGACTCAAAAGATTTCTGAATCGGTTCTGCTGCCTTGGCAATCTGTGCTTCCTCGGTTTGCGGCGCGTTGGCGTCCACAACGTCAATCTCGCTATAGAACGTGTTGCCAAAGGGATCAGCAGATTCGGTTTGTGAACAATCGAACAGCAGATAGCGGTGTTTTCCGAGCGCGCCACTCGAATCGGAAATGCTGACGCCATATTGCCCGCCGCGTTCGCCGTTCTTCGGACGCGTATCCACTGACGCAATCAGTTTCCAGCCGGATTTCTCGGGATCATTTCCCCGTTTCGGACGCGCATCGAGAGTCTTGTCCGTACTGCCATATAGTTTGTAAACCTGTGGCCCGCGATCGCTGTTATGCCAGGAATAGGTGTTGACCTGTTTGATCTCGATGGCGCTGCCCAAATCCAGCTCTAACCGCCCGCCGTCCGTTCCAGCGTTGAAGAAAAAGTTCTCGGCTGGTTGGTCATCTTCGGCGGGCAGTCGGCCATCGTGAAGTTTTTCCAACCCGCCGCTGTTGGGATCGGCTTCGCCATCCACAATGCTGAAGCTCGCCTTGGCGGCGGCATCACCCTTTAGTGG
>CAZCZP010000219.1:0-6959 GCA_964502895.1 uncultured Bifidobacteriaceae bacterium | reverse complement strand
CAGCGTGGCGCGAAACTCCATCCCCTGACTGGTCTTGCAGATGACCAGACTGTCTTTGACTTCCGATTGCGTCGTGCCCATTTGTTCAAACGCCGTTTATTCTCGTTTAATGCGGCTTCCAAAATCGCCCGCCGACGGAGCGTGTGCCTTCAATTCCAACCCTTGTTAGCACCTTCCGGGACGAAAGGGGAGTGAATTTCAACCCTCGAAGATCCCGTTGACGATCTCAAACAATACTAACGTTGCGGCCAGGGCGGTCGCGCTGGCTCAACAAATTTCTGATAGCCAGATACACGGGGCAATCCGCCCAACCTAATCAAAAGCGCAAGGTTGTCTGTACAATAAACGCCCAAGCGTCGGGAATGTCCGCCAAAACCCGGCCACCGGGATGAAAAACCCGCTGGATACTCGGCTGTAAAGTCCACCACGCGGTGAGCTGCGCCTTGTAACTGAGTTCGACGACCGCCTCGTAGTCAGCAATCTTGGCAAATGGCGCCGGCCCGCCACCACCAGTGATGAGCGCGTTGATGTCACGCTGAGCGTCGCCGAGATCGTCGCTGATTTCCAGATACGAAATTGCCAGGCCCAGGGTATCCCAATCGCGAGTCGGAATCAGTCCCTTGTAAACCACTCCGCCGTCAATGCCGAATTGGGCCAGATTGCGATCCTTCGGCGCGAACGCCGCGCGGAAGAAACCCGTCAACCCCTGTCGAGCGGGATCGTCTTTGCCCACCTCGCGCCAGAGCATCTGGTCGGCTAGAAAATAAATCCCGTAATTGCCGTCGTGCGTTGAAGCGGTGCCGCCAGAGATGGGCGGCAGGGGAATCCCATTGGCGGCGACAAAATTGTCAAACGCTACGAACGATCCTTGATACATGTCCACAAATTCATCCGTATGATAATAACCGCCAATCTTCAAATTTCCGGGCGGCCCGTCGGCGGATTCACTTTGATTGATTCTGAGCGTGAACTCCGCATACATCAACGCACCCTCTTCGCTGCTGAGTTTGACGTGAGTCCCGCCATCCTCGCGATCGGGATTGCCGTCATAGGCGCCGAATTGAAAATACAGGTACTGGCAAGGGTCCACGCGCAAACGCACGCCCGGCGTGCCATAAGGAGTCGAAGCCAGCGCGTGATTGCCTACTGGAAAAAACCGTTGATCGTACACGTTGAACGCCATCGTGGGATAGAAAAACGTCTGGTTCAAAAAAGTCACGCCCGCGAGGGAGTTGTAATACTCCGGCACGACAAAATCGCGATCAATCGCCAGTTGACCGAACTTGAGAGCCACCTTGTCATCAAGAAATTTCTGCTCGTACCACAGTTCCCAAAGCTGCAGCGTGTCGGGAAAATCCAACATGCTGACTTTGTTGAGATCTCCGATGTAATTATCCGAGAAGTCCGGGCCGTTGTGAATCGAAAGACCACCCACGTGGAACTGGCCGCCCTCGTAACCCACCAGCTTGTCGGAATACAAGTCCATCAGCACCATCAATCCGCCCTCCAAGACCGAGCCGTGCTTGATGCCGCCGCCCACGTTCATGGGAAGCGCCCCGAAATAAACGAACTCAAAATCCACGCCGCGCTCCTTCAGATCCGTGCGCAGACCGCCCCAATCGCCGAATAGATAATCCTGTTCCAAGAAACGCAGGAAGTCGGATTTTGCAGGTGTGGCGGGTTCTTCGGCCACCAGGCGAGGAATCAACAAAGCCAGAGCCACCAGCCCGATGGCCGCCGGCGTCTGGCGTGTGCATTTCGTTTTCATAGTTTGTGCATTGGTGTACATCACTACGACTTTACGAAGAGCGCCGGTCCGGGCCGCCCGTATTCTGATCGCCGGCCGGAACGGCCGGTTTCGGGCCTTTTTTAGCAGCTACCATGCCCCGCAACAACTGTCCCACCGTCCCGAAGTAACTTCGCGTAATATCCGCCGACAGGAACGCGAGATAAATGTCGTTAGCGGGCCACAAACGGTTCGAAGCGAAATAAAGATTCTTTTCCTTGCCGCGATACTTCGACTTGTGAAACGCCAGCCCCTGAAAATTGTAAATCTCGTTACCGTAACGCGCACTCATCTTGAAGAACAACCGCGACCCGAAATCATCGTTGAACTTGCCCGACTCCAGCTTTACGAACGGCGCCAGATTCAAATTCAACACTTCCGCCCCTTCAGGCTTGAATTTCTCCATCGCCTCCATGTGCAGCGCCGTCGCCAGCCTGCCGAAACGGCTCTCATCACAACGCAAAATATTCGCCGAATAACCAAACACCCGTCCGGCGCGATACATCGGATCGTAAAAAGCAAACCCCGCCACGCGCCCTTCGCGGTCGTACGCCACGAACTTCCGCACACCTTCCTCGAATTCAAACACCGGCCGCCGGGCGTAAATCCAGATTTCCCGGTCGTTGACCTTCTTATTGCCCATCCAACGGGAAGAAACCGCGGCCAGTTGTTCCCGGTTGACCGACTCAATTCTCTCCTCCCGAATGACAATTCCCTCGCGGCGCGCTTCATTCCGTGCCCGCTTGATCAGATCCAACTCTTTCCAATTGCCCTTGGTATTGTAGGACTGAACCGGCAATTCCGATTCGCAGCCGACACAGTTGACCTTGAATCGGCGGCAGTGATTCGCGCCGTTTTGCGGCGCGCGCGACGGTGGGGGAAGATGGATTTCGCGCAACACTTTCGCGACCGACTCGGAAACGCACGCAAACGCGGCGCGAGAATCCACCGACAGAAAATTGCGAATGATCCGGGCATGATTCTCCGCGGCGCAAACGGGATCCGAGAAGGCGATGCGCCGGGGCTTGCGGGCAAACACAGGATGCCGGGCGGTGATATAGGCGATGTAGCCGCAGTCATCCACGAAGTACTCGAGGCCCGATTGGAGCGTCGCGTAAGCGAGGGCCTCCCGGCCGTGTTCTTTGAGGAAAGGCGAGAGCAACTCCCATTTCTCGTGCGGTCCAAGACTCTTTGCCCTCTGTGCCTCGATGATTTTGAATGCCATGCTGTCGTGATCCCTTGCGGCAACGACCCGCCGCCGAACTTACAACAGGGTCTTCAAAACCCAGTCCGCAGTCAACGCAAACACTTTGTCGCGGTTACGATCGAGGTGTCCGACATGGCCATTGCCGGGAATAATATGCAGTTGCTTTCGGCAAGCAAGGGCTTCATACAGCAACCGCCCGGTTTCGGGAGGATCCACTTTGTCTTCCTCGCCCCACAGAATCAAAGTAGGGGCCGAGATGTTCGAAACCCGTGAAAGTGTATCAACAAAGAAAGCCTGGGATGCGCCCGGGAACGGGAACTCCATGTATGCCTCCTGCAATCTTGGATCGGCTTGCAGTCGGCGCTCGATTTCGGGATCAGCCGCCATTTTGAAGCTTCTGGAAAACTTGGCTAACGGCACGCGCAAATCTCGCCGGGTAAGCCACATCTTTAGTTTTCCCGCCACGACCAACAGCCTCATGAACAATGCCAGTGGCCGCGGCATTGAATCTCGGACGGTCGCATCGAGCGCCACCAGGGCTTTGAGCCGCGGCTCGACCATCGCAGCTTCGAGAATGGCCGTGCCGCCCGAGGACAGGCCGAACGCCCCGATCCGTTTGCCGTCAATCCCCGGGTGTGTCAGCAAAAAATCAATGGCGGCCTGAATATCCGATACCCACAGGCGCATGTTCACGTAATAGCGTTCCCCGGCACTCGCGCCGTGGCCATGCATGTCAATTGCGAGGGTCGCCACTCCGCGGGAAGCCAGCACTTCGCATAGCTCGAAATAATTCTCCTTAAACTCTCCCGCGCCGTGGCAAATGATCAATACGGGGGCGGGTCCGCCTGCCTTCGGCACAAAAAGAACCCCTGCAACATCGTCTCCGTGGGAACGGAGGCGCACTGGTTCTCTCGAAGTGTTCATTAAACGGGCTAAACTTAGCGTTCTTGGTGCCAACGGCGTGGCGCGACAAATCCAACGGGTCGCCTCCCGGCTGTCCCGAGCCGAGACAAGGCGTGTCTTGGCATGGACACCGCGTTATTTTGCAAAGCAGCGAACGCGCAAGTTCAAAGCGAGTTTTTGATTGTCGTGCCCGGCTGGTTGAGGAATTGTATTGCAGCCACCGTTGAAGGCATTCGTTTGATCGCGCGTTCGAGTTGGCTTGAGTGAACTGGGTGGGCGCAGCCCGGACGAGTGGGCCTGAAAACCAGAATTATGTCGTCTCGCGGCCAGAATCATAATTCCAATAGCGACGAAAGTCTTAGTCTTACCAGTGCCCTGCGCGAATGCCTCGCAAGCGGTGTGCTGGTGGTGGATCACCACGGACACATCGTTTCATGCACGCCCGTGGCGGAGCGATGTCTCGGGTGGCAACCGAATAATCAAAGCGCCAATGGCAGCCCGGCATCGCTGCCGCCCGAGTTGCTGAAGATCGTCAGGGAAGCCTCCGCAACAAAGCGCGCCGTGTCCGACAGGACGCTTGAACTTGAGGATGTGGATAAGAATTCAAGCCTGATCCTCGCAAGCGCGATCCCAATCCAGACGGGATCCGGTGCGCTGGATGTCGTTGTGGTGCTGAATGACGTTACCGTCGCCCAGCGGTTAGAACAGAACATGCGCCGCCTGGACCGGCTGGCCAACATCGGCACGCTTTCGGCCAGCATGGGTCATGAAATCAAGAACGCTCTCGTCGCGGTCAAGACTTTCATTGACCTGCTCCTGGAAAAAAACCGTGACGCGGAATTGACGGAAGTTGTCCGCCGCGAAATGCGCCGCATAGATTCCATCGTCGCGCAGATGCTGAAATTCGCCGCGCCGGCGCGGCCGGCGTTTGCCGCGGTCCATCTGCATGACGTGCTCGATCATTCCCTGCGCATGGTACAGCACCAACTCGACGGCAAGTTGATTTCGTTGAGCCGGTCGTTCAAGGCGACGCCCGACGCCATCAAAGGCGACGACTACCAATTGGAACAGGCGTTCGTGAACCTGTTCCTCAATGCCGTGGAAGCGATGGGACCGAACGGCGCGCTCACGGTGGCCACCGAGTTGGTGCCCGCCTCGGCGGTGCGCGCGGCGTCCGTCAAAAAGAACTCCTCGCATGTGCGCATCTGCGTCAGTGACACCGGGGTGGGCGTCCCGCAAGAGAATATGAGCCGCTTGTTCGAGCCGTTTTTCACCACCAAGCACAACGGCACCGGCTTGGGGCTTCCGATAACGCGGCGCATCGTCAAGGAACACCTCGGCGATATCACCGTTCACAGCGAGCCGAACAAAGGCACCACTTTCAGCATCCTCCTTCCCGCAAGTGGCCGCGCGCAGTAGGCCGCGCGACATGAGCCGCGAATTCAGAATCGCCATCCTCAGCGATGTTCATTACGCCTCCGCTGCCGAACAAGCAGCCGGCGACGATTACGAAACGCGCGTTATTCCAAATCCGCTCTTGCGATTTTTGTTGCGCGGCTATCGCCGCTTTGTCTGGCTTCGCTACCCGCTGCGCCAGAACGGACAGCTCGATCGTTTCCTCGCCCAGGTCGGTCCGGTAGATTACGTCATCGCCAATGGCGATTTCTCCTGCAATGTCGCTGGCGTGGGGGTAAGTGATGCTGCGGCAATGCAAAGCGCGAGCGAGTGTCTGAAAAAGCTCCGTGCCCGTTTCGGCGAAAACCTGTTGGCCACCTTTGGAGATCATGAGCTGGGCAAACTTAGGTTGCTGGGCTCGCGCGGCGGCCTGCGCCTGGAGAGTTGGCGGCGCGCAATTTCCGAACTTGGCTTGCGCCAGCCTTTGTCACCCTCTCCCCCAAATCCTTCCTCGCCATTGGACCCTTCGGATGACGGGGGGCTTTTGGGGGGAGAGGGTCGTATCCTCTGGCGACTTGAACTGGGCAATTATGTTTTGATCGGCGTCGTTTCCACGGTCGTGGCCCTGCCAGTGTTTGCGCGGGAGATGTTGCCGGATGAAAAGCCCGAGTGGGAAAGGCTTCGCGAACGGCACTTGGCGGAAATCCGCGCGGCCTTCGCCGGCTTGAAACCTGACCAGCGTGTGCTGTTGTTCTGTCACGACCCGACGGCGCTGCCGTTCTTGTTTCGGGAAGAATCGGTACGCGCCCGGTTGCCGCAGATTGAGCAGACGATTATCGGTCACTTGCATTCGAATCTTTATTTGCGGTTGAGCCGGTGTCTGTCGGGGATGCCGGTCATCAATTGCCTGGGTAGTTCGGTTCGCAAGCTAAGCACAGCGTTGAATCAGGCGCGGCTTTGGCAGCCGTTTCGCGTGCGGCTTTGCCCCTCCTTGGCGGGCATCGAGTTGCTCAAGGATGGCGGTTTCTACACGATGCGATTGGATGCGGAGGCACGGCGGCCGGCAGAATTTATTTTCCATCCGCTACCGCGGTGAACTGGAATTTGGAAATCAGGCGGGCGGGAAAACTGTTCTCGAGTTCAATACCCCAACAACTGCGATGGTCGCACGGCGTCGCTACCGAGGCCGAATCGCGGTCTGGCTTTGACGGAGAAAGTGAAGGCGATGGTGTAATCGTCCGAGCTGTCGCGGTTGTCGCGGAGGCGCAGGGTGAGACCGGCGGTCCAACTGCGCAGATCGCGATACACGGTGTAGTCTTGCTCTTCCATGCGGCCGTCCTGGAGGTCGTAATAGTGCGCGGCGCGGAACGCCCAGTTCTCGTTCAGTTTTAGGAACACGGCGCTGCGGATAAGGTTGTCGTCTTCACTCGCCGGCGTGGTGGACACGGAGAGGTCGTCGCGCAAATACCAATGTCCAAGGGACAATCCCCAGCGGTCGTTGGGTTGCAGGGTCAGATTATGAACGGACATGCGCCAGCGACGGTCATTAATGTCGTAGCGCAACTGGGATTCGATCGTAATCCAGGTGCGCGGCCGGAGAATGAGGTCGGAGAAGGCGTCGGCGAAAGTGTCTTGTCCGTCGCGGGGGTTCAATCGCCAGTCGGTGTA
>CAZCZP010000218.1:4724-6962 GCA_964502895.1 uncultured Bifidobacteriaceae bacterium | reverse complement strand
ACCGCAAAGGCTGGGAAGTTTAAGCCGGCTGCACGCAGCCGAAACCCGGAATCCAGCGCCCGCCGTCAGTCAGTGACGGCGGGCGTTTCTTATTTGGCGCGAAACCAAAGCGTTCGGACGGCAATTCTGCTTTAGTCATCACGCGCAACGTGTAATTTGCCGGCATGCCAGTTCCGGTCATCAGCATCGCGCAAATGCGGGAATGGGAATCGGCCACCTGGGCCGCGGGACAGACCGAAGCGGAAGTCATCCGCCGTGTGGGAAAATGTGTTGCCCACCACGCGTGCAAACACACACGGCCAGGCGACCTGATTCTTCTGCTCGCCGGAAAAGGCCACAACGGCGATGACGCCCGCGCCGCGCAAGAACACTTGCCGGATCGCAAAGTCGAGTTGCTGAACGTGACATCGCCGGAGGCAGACACGGGGCGACTCGAAGCCGCATTGAGCAAGTCCCCGGCACTGGTTGTGGATGGTCTGTTCGGCATTGGATTGAACCGCCCACTCGACGCCGCGTGGGTTGATTTCATCCAGCACCTCAACCGCGCTCGCCCACAAATTTTGTCCGTGGACACACCGTCCGGCTTGGATGCGGACACCGGCGAACCCCAGGGAGCCGCCGTCCAAGCGAGCATCACGCTGACGATCGGCGGGCCCAAGCAGGGGCTGCTGCGGCCGGCTGCCTGGCCGTTCGTGGGCCGGTTGGAAGTAGCGCGCGCCGTGGGCTTGATTCCCTGCCCGATAACGAGCGAGTTGCAATGGACGTTACCGGAGGATTTTTCCAGGTTTCCGCCGCGCCGCCCGGTCGCAACGCACAAAGGCAGCTTTGGCAACCTGGCGATTATCGCGGGCAGCATGGGTTATCACGGCGCGGCGGTGCTGGCGGCCCGTGCCGCGCAACGGGCGCAGCCCGGGTTGATCACACTTTTTCCACACGAAGCCACGTATCATGTGATCGCCTCCCAGTTGCAGGCGGTGATGGTCAATGTGTGGCAACCGGTCACGAAACTGCCGGGCGACTTCAGCGCGATTCTCGTTGGGCCGGGACTCGCCGCGCCTGACCTCCCCGACGCGATGAAAACGGCTGCACGCCGGCTTTGGCGCGACGCTCTCCAGCCCGTCCTTGCGGATGCGAGCGCTTTGGATTGGCTGCCGATGGGGCACGTGCCCAGAAATTCCGTGCGCGTCGCCACGCCGCATCCGGGCGAAGCGGCGCGCATGCTTCAGACCTCCGTCCAGCACGTGCAGACCGACCGTCCCCGCGCCGTGCGCGAAATTTCCCGCCGCTTCGGAGATTGCTGGGTGGTGCTCAAAGGCCATCAAACGCTGATCGGGCGGAGCAGCGGGGAGATTTTCGTGAATTCCTCCGGCAACCCGCATCTTGCGCAAGGCGGCAGCGGCGACGTGCTCGCGGGATTCATTGCCGGTTTGCTGGCTCAACCGTCGTTGCAGGCGGATGTGGCCACCGTTCTCCGCTACGGCGTCTGGCAGCACGGGGCCGCCGCCGACGCGCTGCAACCGCACCGCTCGAACTGGACCGTGGAGGAACTCCTTGATGAACTCGGAAACGTGCGGGGTTAACTACGAGTTTCTGAACGGCCCGGCATGACTCTCGCCCAGCTAAATGCTTTCTCGCGCGATGACTTCGTCCGCGTCGTGGGGCCGGTGTTTGAACATTCACCCTGGATTGCGGAGGCGGCCTGGGCGCGGCGTCCGTTTGTCGGCGTGGAAGCAATTTACGTGGCGTTGTGTGAAATTGTTCGTGGGGCCGGCGAGGAAAAACAACTCGCCCTGATCCGCGCGCATCCTGATCTCGCCGGGCGGTTCGCCCGGGCGGGTGAACTCACGCGCGAATCCGCCAACGAACAAAGCCGCGCGGGCTTGGATAATTTGTCGCCGCAGGAGGCCGCGTTGTTTCAACAGCACAACGCGGCTTACCGGGAGAAGTTCGGTTTTCCGTTCGTCATCTGCGCCAGGTTGAACAATAAGGAGGCGATCCTGAATGGATTCAAAGTCCGTCTCCACAATTCGCGCGACGAGGAAATCCAAACCGCGCTCCGGGAGATTTTCAAGATTGCCGAACTGCGGCTGCGCGACTTAACTCACGGTTGATTATGTCCGCCAAACTCAGCACGCACGTGCTCGACACCGCCAACGGCTGCCCGGCACAAGGGATGAAAATCGAGTTGTGGTCGCTCACGGGCGGCAAGCCCAAGCTGCTCAAATCCGCCCAAACCAA
>CAZCZP010000218.1:0-4624 GCA_964502895.1 uncultured Bifidobacteriaceae bacterium | reverse complement strand
GGTTGTTGGGCTACACCGAAGTTCACATCGAACAAGGACCGTTGCTGGAACGAAAGGACCTGGCCGTCGGTGTGGTAACCGCCATCGCGGGACAGAGCAGGATCAAGGTCACATTCACAGGAGAAGCTGGCCACGCAGGCACGGTGCCAATGCACATGCGTCACGACGCGCTGTGCGCCGCAGCGGAATTCGTGCTGGCGGTGGAATTTTTCGCGCGGAACGAGAACGGCCTCTTGGCAACTGTGGGGGAAATCATCGCCTCGCCCGGCGCGAGCAATGTAATTCCCGGGCAGGTTCGTCTCAGCCTGGATGTGCGCCACGCACAAGACGCGGTGCGCCAGAATTCGTGCGATGCACTGAAGCAGTGCGCGGAAGAGAATGCGGCCGGGCGCGGAGTGATCGTCAATTGGGAGTTGGTTCACGAAACCGACGCGGTCGCATGCGACCGGCGTCTGACCGAAACGCTCGAGGCCGCGGCGAAGGCTCATCAAAAGCAAGCGCTGTTGCTGACGAGCGGCGCGGGACACGATGCGGCGACCATGGCGGCAATCACGCCGGTAACAATGTTATTCGTGCGATGCCGGGGCGGCATCAGCCATCATCCGGCCGAAACGGTCACAACCGACGACGTACGCGTAGCCATCGCGGTGATGAACGACTACCTGCAATCGCTGGATGGTGACAACACGCCGTGACGTTGGCTACTGCAATTTAGGCGGGAATTGTTGCACCGTGGTATGCAGCGCGGAGAGCGTCCGGCCCGTGCGCTGAGCGAGCAGGTTCTGGCCAAATTGAAGTGTTGCGATCCCTTCGAATTTAGGAAGCATCAGGCAATAGGTGCTGTTGGCCATCACGCCGAGCAATTCACCTTGCTTGCTGAAGACAATGTCGCCGCGCGACGGATTGAACTTGCCGAAAATGCCCTTCACGATGCTGCGGTCCAGCTTGACGTAGTTCGGTATGCTCAGATCAATCTCGAACCTACATTCGCCGTAATAGCCTTCTCGTGCGCCCACAAGCACCGCGTCTTGAAATTTGTAGGGGTCTGTCGAGACGCGATAAACCTTGCCGCCCAGTCGTTGCGCCTCCGCCTGACTGACCGGCATGAAGACCACGCGCGGGTCCTGCAAATGAAAGGACAGGGTGCGGATCGGCACCCGCGCAGTGTCGCGATACAACGTCCCACTGAGTTGTTCCCAGTCGGTGCCGGGAGTTGCCAGAGCCAGCGGCGTGTCCTCTACGTGGCAGAGCGCAAAAAGGTTGGTGCCGTCCGTGACCAGCACCAGGTCCGTTTGCTTGGGCCAGGTCTTGTCCGCGCCGAGCAACCCAGCGCGAACGGCGGAGAATTCGGCATGGACGCGGTTGGTGACAAAGTCGTTGAAGATTGTGTTCGGCGCCAGTGGACGGTTCTCGCGAATTTCCTGCGCCAGTTGCGTTGAATTGGTAGCCAGTGTTTTTACGCCTTCGACCAATTTTGCCTTTTCCTCGCGCTCAACTTTGACCTGGTCGCGTAGCGCGACGACCTGTTCGGTGGCGTGGCGCTTCTCGACTTCGGCCACTTGAAGCTCGGTCGCAAGCCGCTGTTTTTCGTTGAGAATTGCCTGGTTGCTGCTGGCCGCTTGCGCGAGTTGTTGTTGCAACGCCGCCGCCTGTTCCGCTCGCTTGCGCAATTCTGCTTCCATCGCGGCGAGTTGTTCCTTGGACATTACGGCCTCAGTGGAACTGGCCTGCAATTTCTGACTCAGAGCCTGGATGTTGGTCTGCGCCGCTGCGTATTGCTGCTGGAGACTGGACTGTTGCTGTTGCAGCGCGGCTTGTTGTTCCTTGAGGCCGGCCTGTTCCTGTTGAAGCCGCTGGGTTTCCTGCTGCTTCGCCTCAAGCTCCTTTTGAAACACCTGGGCCTGTTGCTCGCGTTCGCTGAGTGTGCTGCGCGTCTTGGTGAGTTCCCCAACCAGTTTCTCGCGGCTTTGGCGCTCGTCTTCCAATGCCAGCCGCATCACTGCGGCCAAATCCTGGCCGATATCGGCTTGATTGGTGGCAAGATTCGATTGGGCGGCACGCCGCGCCTCCTCCTGGTTGATTTTCGTCGGGTCCGGCGTGGAGAAAACCAGCAGGCTCACCAGCAGGAAGTCGCAGATGACAATGAGTATGCTGCGGTTCATGGCTGCGAGGCCAGCGCCGGCGCGCCGGCGGGCGTGGCTTCAGGATATTTGGCCTCCGCCTCCAGCAACAACTTTCGGCGCAGCGGACGCAGATTGCAGATTTTGAAAAGCGACACGAAGATGATTCCAAACGACGTGGACGAGTATGCCACCATCAGGCTAAATTGATGGGCCGCCCACAAGGAATAGACGACGAACGAAACGATCGTGCCGAGGAATCCAAGGTAAAGCCCCGCGTCGAACAAGTGATCTTCATTTTCCAGCAGCTTTAACTTCATCCGCGGCGGGATTGCCTGCCGCCGGATTTCACCCAACTTCACCAGGCAGCCGACATAGAGCAGGGCCTGGATTACGAAGAACAACAGCATGGTCAACAGATTCAAATTTGACTGGTTCATAAACGATGGCTCGGTACTGACGATTCCGGTTTGGCCTGCGTCGCCCACCGTGGGCACGCGCAGTCGAAAAGGCATTTCTGCCTTCTGGCTGTCTTGAGCGAGAAACGGCTCGCTCAAAAGTAAAACCACAAACAGAAATCCCAGAGCAAACAGACTTTCGCGGGCGAAATGAAACCCGCGCACTTGCAGCGGTCGCTCCAACTCCGGCACCCGTCTGGCAACATGGACCGCCGCCGCCAGCAGAATCCCGCTTCCCAGATATATGAGCCATTTTATCGTCAACGCAAGCCGCGGTGCGCGCAAGCTGTAATCCGACATCAAAGCGAAAGCTGTGCCGAAAGGTGCGTTTGCCACAACCGTCCGGCGCAGGTTGGAAACATACAGCGGCTGGTTGCGACGCAACAGTTCGTTCACGCCACCCACGCCATGACGAAAGCTCTCGCCTAAATCCCACAGGCCCGTCTGGCTGTAGTTCATCAGGTAATTGGCCACGTCCGCCGGTTTGCCGGAAAGCTCCACCGCACAGAACAGCACCGGCAGGCTGTAGCCTTTCCGCACAAATCCCGCCAAGCGGCGCAACGTCTCGGCGTCCTCGATGGAGCCAATAAATGCCACTAACTGGCCTAAATTGAACCTCTGCCCCAAAGACATGATGTCCAAGAGCAATTGCTCGAGACGTTGCGAATCCCGTCCGCTGTTGGCATCGGCGGCCAGCACCAGCACCGTGTTGCTCAAGCCGGCAGTCAATTGCCCGCGCTCAATCAGAAGGCCACAAACCGAAACCGCCGCGTCCAGTGCCTGCCCGGACGCGGACGGCGAAGGAGAGAAAATGGCCGTGTTCGTCAGCGCACGAAAGCGGAGCAATTCCTGCACGACCGGATTTTGTGAGGCACTCAAAAGGCCAATCGCCCGCTGGCGGTTCTCCTGGCGAACGACGAAATCGGTGAAAGGCTCGGGTTGGGAATTTGTCAAAACCCGTGAGGTTCCAAAGAGGATGTTTAGTCCTGGCTCGTCGTGGCCCAACACAATCAAGTCCGGATGCTGCGCCGCCAATTCACCCACCGCGCTGGCGAGTGGTTCCCGTCCCGGCAGTTCCCTCGCCAATGCGGCCTGTAGAAAAATCCGAGCCGCGCCAAGTTGCTTTTCCTTTACCAGCGCCATTCCGTGTTCGGCAAGAGTCGGAGTGTCCCGGCCGGCCTGTTCGATGACGCTGCTGTCCACCGCCCGCAGGTGCGCCGGCACCAGCAAGCCAACCACCAGCAGCATCAGACCGAGGACGGTACAAATCAGAAACCAGACGGCGCGGTTCATTGTCAATCGGCTGAAAGGTAGTGCAAATCCCACGCCAACGAAACCTCTAAACTTTCACCCAAGCCCCAAGCCACTATTTGCGAAGTCAGGATTCCTTCACGATATCCTGTGCGGAAGATCCCAGCGCCAGCATCAGTTGTCTGGCCGGTTCCTGACTCGCATGAAAAGCGAAGCCGATGCCTGCCCCGAAGCCAAGTCCATAAAACAACCCCCAAACCGCTTTGGATAACATGCCTCGAACCGGCTGCTCCAAAACGATTCCCAGCGCATTGCCATCCCTTAACGCGAAGATGCCATTGTGCGCCCACTCGCCCGCGAAGTAGCCGGTGCCATTGGCCACAAAAAGAACTGCGATGATCTTCAGTGTAGTGCCTTTCGCACCGAATCCGCGGGCAAGGATCGCGCCCATGACCACCGTGCCGGCCAGCAAGCCAGCGATGCTCCCCACAAAACCCGCCACTCCGTGTAGCGCCATCCAACCAGCCGTCCACGCCACAGCGTAGGCCAGAAACGCGAGCCCGAAAATTTTGTAGAAGCGGACCAATGGACCACGACCGATGATCAGGCGGTGCAACAACCATCCGCTCAATCCAATGAAGACCACCGCGCACACCGCGTACAAACCCGCCTCGCCTACGTTGCGATAAAACCAGCGCCCCGCTAAAACCCACGGCGCAAAGCCACCGAGACTTACCAGCGTGAAACCAATCGTCCCGCGCAACACCGATTCGTACAGCGTCGGCACGTGTGCAG
>CAZCZP010000217.1:0-6963 GCA_964502895.1 uncultured Bifidobacteriaceae bacterium | reverse complement strand
TGCGAAGTGTTCAATTGTGGCCCGCCAGACTGGTGATAGTCCGTGCCGAGCCGCAAACTGCCGCGGGTTTCCTCGAACTCCGCGCAACCGAACCACTCGGCCACGAGATGCCGCACCAACGGCATCCGGGTTTGACCGCCGACGAGAATCACTTGATCCAAATCCTTCGGCTCGAGTTTTGCATCCGCCAGCGCGCGCAGGCAATGCGCTCGCGTGCGCCCAATGATGTCGCGCGTCAGCCTTTCCAATTCGGCGCGCGTGAGTTTGTAATTTAAGCTAAAGTCCGGGGTGAGAAATGGCAGGGTGATTTCGACTTCCGTTTCAGTCGAGAGCTTGATCTTCGCCTGCTCGGCGGCCTCGCGGATGCGGGAGAGCAGGGCAAGCGTTGTTGAATCGTAGATTTGTTGATTCGTTGAACCCGCACCCGATTCAACGGTGTAACGATTCAACGATTCAACGCGAGGCGCAATTTTTTCTATCAAGAAGTCCACGATCCGCTTGTCCAAGTCATCCCCGCCCAGTCGAGTGTTGCCGTTCGTGGCGAGGACTTGAAACACGCCTTCGTGCAATTCAAGGATCGAAAGATCGAACGTGCCGCCGCCCAGATCGTACACGGCGATCTTTGATTTTTCCTTGAGCTTGTCCAAGCCATAGGCCAGCGCCGCGGCTGTAGGTTCGTTGATGATACGCTCGACAGTAAGTCCCGCGAGTTCGCCAGCCTTCTTCGTCGCGTTGCGTTGGGCGTCGTTGAAATAAGCCGGCACGGTGATTACCGCACGAGTGACAGGTTCGCCAAAGTAGGCTTCCGCGTCTCGCTTCAATTTCTTCAACACTTCCGCCGAAATTTCTTCGGGCAAATAATCGCGGCCATGAATAGGGATGCGCACTGGGCCGGCGGCTTCGCTCTTAACCGGAAATGTGACGAGCATTTCGTCGTCGGAAATTTCTGAGGCACGGCGCCCGATGAAGCGCTTGACTGAATAAGCCGTCTCCACGGGTTTGACTACGCGCGCGCGGTTGGCTGCGTGGCCAACTACCGGCTCGGCACCGGGTGCGGGAAAATGCACGACCGACGGCGTGAGGCGTTGGCCCTCGGCATCCGCAATCACCAGCGGGATGCCGGAATCCACCGTGGCGACCAGCGAGTTGGTGGTGCCCAAATCTATTCCGACGATTTTGCTCATGCAAGGCGCGCAGTTTGAACCGCTAATCCAGGCGAATCTACGCTTATTTTTTCTGTGGCCGGCTTTTTGAATTTTCAAGGGCGGCGCTGACCTGCTATGCACGGCGCGTGCGCAACGTTCCGCCCGGTCTCCATTCCATCCGCGGCATCATGGGTTGTTGTTTTATGCTCGTGGAGGGTGGCGAAGCGGTGATGATTGATACGGGATTGTATGGCGAAATGTTCTTCATCCGCCGATTGATACGGCGGCTTGACCTTGAGCCTCTATCCATCAAGGCGATTCTGCTGACGCACGGTCATCTCGATCACGCCGGGAATCTCGCCCGGCTCAAGGATTGGACGGGCGCAAAAATCTTTGGCCATCCCGCCGAGCAGGCGCACGTGGATGGAACATATCCCTACCGTGGCATCAACAAATGGTGCGGCCGGCTGGAGGCCTTGGGCCGGGTGGTTTTCAATTACCGGCCTGCGGCGATTGACGCGTTTCTCTCGGACGGCCAGGTCCTTCCGTTCTGGGGCGGGCTGCGCGTGGTTCATCTTCCGGGCCACACGGGTGGCCATTGCGGCTTCTTCAGCGAGCGACAGAGGTTGTTGTTTAGCGGCGACATGTTCGCCAGCTATTTCTTCAACGTCCACAAACCGCCCGCGATTCTAAACAGCTTCCCGGAGCAATTTGCCGCGAGCGCCGAGAAAATCCGTGTGCTGAATCCGCGCTGGATTGTTCCGTGCCATTACGATTTCCTGAACGGCGGGTTGCATCGAAGGCGATTTGCGCGATTATATGGCATCGAGAATTGGCCGATGCCATCATGACTGGACTGGATGGCGGAAGGAGATCGGCCGCGCAGGTTCGCGTTGGGAGTCCGTACAAAGAAAGAAATATGCGTTGCATCATTACTGCCGGGCCGACGTACGAGAAACTGGATGACGTGCGGCGGCTGACGAATTTTTCCTCGGGCCGCCTTGGCACGGAGCTGGCCAACTTCCTGGTCAGCCACGGCCATCACGTGACGCTGCTGGTTGGGGAGCAGGCGACCTACAGCGGCGAACGGCGGGCGCAGGCGGTCGAGATTTTCAGCACGACCGAGAGTCTGCATGCGCGGTTGCAGGAACTCGCCGCGCAAAACATGGACGCTATTTTTCACGCCGCCGCCGTGAGCGATTTCACGTTCGGAAAAATCTGGGTTCGCTCTCCGCGGGGCGACTTGACCGAAATCAAATCGGGCAAGATTACCACGCGCCAGGGTGCGTTGTTGGCCGAACTGGTTCCCACGCCGAAAATCATCGGGGAGCTGCGCGCGCTGTTTCCCACCGCGAAGCTCGTGGGTTGGAAGTATGAAGTGGAGGGGGACCGCGCGGCCGTCATCCGCCGCGCGCAACAACAGTTGAGCCAATGCCTGACGGATGCGTGCGTGGCGAACGGGCCGGCTTACGGCCAGGGATACGGGCTGGTCAACGGCACCGACAAGCACCTTCACCTGGATGACACGGAGGCCCTGTTCAAAGCCCTGGAGGCAATGCTGCGGGCTTAATGCCCGTCTTTCGCGGCGCTCTCCTTCAGGATGGAGATGAACTGGCGCATGGCCGGTGAAAGCACCTTGCCTTTCTTGTAGATGACCGCGAGGGGGCGGAAGAAATCCGCGTCGTCAATCTGCACGGCCGCCAGCGTTTGTTTGGCGACTTCCTGGGTGATGGTGCCTTGGGGAACAATGGAGATGCCCGCGTCAATCTCGACGGCGCGCTTCACCGTTTCGATGTTGTCGAATTCCATCACGTTCTTCACGTCCACATTGTGGTCTTTGAAGATTCGATCCAGCGCCTTGCGAGTGGGAATGTCGGGTTCAAAGCCGATGAATTTCTGGCCGGCAATATTTTTGAGTTTGATGGATTTCAGCTTCGCGAACGGATGTTGCGGATGGCAGATGAGCACAAGGGGATCCTTGCGGAGCGGGACGAGATCGAGCTTTGCGTCCTTGGTCGGGTAGGCCACCAGGCCGAGGTCCACGACGTTGCCCAGCACGTCTTCATACACCTGGTTGGCGCGGCGATATTCCACGTGGATATGCACGGTGGGATATTCCTTGAGGAAGCGTTTGATGTAAGGGGGCAGATCGTGCAGGCCGATGCTATAGATCGTCGAGACGCGGATGGTACCGGAAATGATGTCCTTGATTTCCTGGAGCTTGCTGTGAAGCGCATCGTAGGTCTGAATGATCTGTTTGCTGTAATTGTAAAGCACCTGGCCTTCGCGAGTGAGCCGGAATTTTTTTTTGCTGCGCTCGATGAGCAACGATTTGAACTGACGTTCTAGCGAACTGATCTGCTGGCTGACAGCGGATTGGGTAACGTTGTTGATTTGGGCGGCTTTGGTGAAGCTCTCGGTTTCGGCCAGGTCGCAGAAGACTTTCAGGCTCTCGATTTGCATGAGCCGATTTGATAGAAAAACCCCCGGTCAGTCAACAGGACTCGGCTCCGCAACCCCGATCACATGTTTGACGCGCGTGAGCAATTCCTGGCTGGTGAACGGCTTTTGCAGATACGCGTTGTGGTCCTGGTGTTGGGGGCCGACATAACCGCTGGTGCAGAGGATTCGCGTGCCGGGCGAAATCTGGCGGATGCGTTCCACCAGTTCGCGCCCGCTCATCACCGGCATCACGAGGTCCGTGATGACGAGATCAATCGGCTTGTCGGATTTGGAAATGAGTTCAAGCGCCTTGTGGCCGCTGTTGGCGGTGTAAACGGTGTACCCGTACGCGGAGAGAATGGTTTCGCCCATCGTCAGGAGCAAATCCTCGTCATCCACCATCAGCACCGTCTGGCTGCCGGTCAGATCGCCGACGAAGCTGCCGGTATCGCGGACGAAGTCCCGTTCGGCCGGCAGATATACGCGAACCGAAGTGCCCGCCCCCGGCTGGCTGGATACTGCCACGCCGCCGCCGTGATTGGTCACGATGCCGTACACCCAGGCCAATCCCAGCCCGCGGTGCGGCGCTTTCTTGGTCGTAAAGAACGGCTCGAACACCCGTGGCAATACTTCGGGTGCGATACCCTCGCCGTTATCGGAAACTTCGGCACACACGTACGCTCCCGCCGCGAGCTTGACGTTGCGATCCTGCGTCGCTTCCGCCAACTCCACGTTGCGTGTCTGGACGCTGACCCGTCCGCCGCCCTTGAGCGACTCGACGGCGTTCTCAAGAATTTTCATGAATGCCTGCTGGATTTTCGCCTCGTCAAATTTCGCGGCAAACAAGCGGCGCTCCAGTTGCAAACGCCACATGGCCGGTTCCTTGTTCGAATTCTGGAAGGTCTCCACGCATCGTTGCAGCACCGGGTTCAGATTACCCGCGAGCTGGCTGCGGACCTCCTTTTCCTGGCGGCTGAATTCGGCGAGATCGTGGGCCACTTCCGCCGCCTTGGCGGCGGATTTTTCCACCTCCATCAACGCCCGCCGCCACGGGTGGTTCGCCTCCGCCTTGCTCAACAGCAACGAGGAATAGCCGAGAATGCTCGTCAACGCATTGTTGAAATCCAAGGCCACCGAGCGGGCCATCTGCAAGGCGCAATCCAACTTCTGCTTGTGAATGATCGTTGTGTCGCTTCCCAAACCGGCGACGCGGGCCGGCTCCGGCAGCAACTGGAGAATGAACCAACGTTCGGCATCTTTCGTGAAACTACAGATCGAAGTCGAAAACGTCGCCATCCCGCCTCCCTTCACCCGGAATCGCAACATCGCGGGCGACGCCGGTGCGCGCTCCCATTGCGCCAGAAACTGCTCGGCGGTGCCGCCGTTCTCGAGCGACCACATTGCGGAAAGCAGCGGATTCTCGCCTTCGAGAGCCGGACCGAAAGTTTTCACGGCCGCCTGATTGGCGCGCAGAATCGTGCTGGCCGCGTCCACCAGGAGGGCCGGCCAGTTCGCGTTCTCGAGCACAAAGACAGCGTCAGACTTCATTGAAGCCACTTCACCTATCCGCAGCGTACGGGACGGATGATTTTTCTCAACCGCAAATTCAGGGAACATGAAGAAAAGCCCCGGGCAACAACTCCCGAACGGAAAACTTGCGGACGCGATTCAACGCGCGGCTGTCCGCCACCCAAACCGTCGCCTCCGGCGCATACTCAACCAGCAATTGCCGGCACGCGCCGCACGGCATCGGGAAACCTTTGATTCTCGCGACCACGGCTACCGCCACAAAATCTTTCTCCCCGCTGGTCAGAGCCTTGAACAACGCCACGCGTTCGGCGCAGCACGTCAGCCCGTAGCTCGCGCTTTCCACGTTTGCTCCGGAAATGATTTTGCCCGCCTTGGTCAACAACGCCGCGCCGACCTTGAATTTGGAATAGGGAGCCACCGCGCGCTTTCGCGCCTGCGCCGCCGCTTGCATCAGCCGGGTCTTATCGCTTGTCCCCATCTTTCCCATACGACTCAGAGAATTTTTTCAGCAGAACGGCTGCCAAGCCCTTGACTCGATTGGCGGTCTGCAAAACTTCCTCGTGCGACAACGCGCCCTGGCGGATTCCCGCAGCCAGATTCGTGATGCAGGACAGCGCCGCCACGCGCAGACCGCATTGTCGCGCGACAATCGCCTCCGGCACTGTGCTCATCCCCACCGCGTCGGCGCCCAGCCGCGCGTAGGCACGGATTTCCGCCGGAGTTTCATACGTTGGACCAGAAACAGCCAGATAAACACCGCGCCGCAACTTGAGTTTGCAGGCGTGACCCGCTTTGAACATCAGCCTGCACAAATTCGGGTCATACACCCGTGTCAAATCCACAAATCGCGGCAACGGCCGCGAAGCTGCCGTCAAGACATTCTCCATCAACGAGGTATTGCCGGGCCGAAGCGGATTCACGCCCATCAAATTGATATGATCGGTCAGCACCATGAAGTCTCCGGGTCGGAATTTCCGGTTGATTCCCCCCGCCGCGTTGGTCAGGAGCAAATCACGAATTCCAAACGCCGCCAGCGTCCGGACCGCAGACGTGACGCGTTCCATCGAATGCCCCTCGTAAAAATGCGCCCTTCCGCTGAGCACGATGACCGGTGTTCCTCCAAGATGCCCGAAAAGCAATTCGCCCGCGTGTCCGCTGACTCCCACCGGCGGAAAGCCGGGAATCTCCGCGTACGGAATCCGGGCGTCCACATCCAACTCGGTCAGCGCATGGTGAAAGCCGCTGCCCAGCACCAGCGCCAACGTTGGGCGCAGACGGAAAATTTTCTTGAGCTTCGCTGCCGCGGTTGTCACGGGCGGATTAAGCCACAGACCCAGTCAAGTTGAAATGCTGATATTCGCAGATGAGAGGTTTTCTTAGCGCTGGCTTGCGGCGATCAGCGCAATGATTCCTGCGGCGATCAGTCCGCCCAGCACGGCGAAAAGAATTTTCACCCAACTCTTGGGATACTTGCCAGCGATTGTGCCTGTAAAGCCGTTGATGACTACTTGAAACGCACGCGCGCCGTAGTTGTAGGTCAGCAGCCACACCGGCACGAGAATGTGCTTGAATGTCTGCCGTGAATAATCCGAGCGTACGCTCAAGTTGCGATGCGTGTCGCCTGGCACTTGCGAAGCGCACATCGCGGTGACTTTACCGTTCATGACCTCGCGCGCGTGTTTCGCTGCGCTCACCAGGTCAATCTGGTAGCGCTCCACTACCCAGCCGGAGAGAAACCCTGCGTTGTATTGCGTCAGTTCTTTGGTCGGAAAGGGTTCAACCTTGCGAAGCAACTCCGGTTGCACCCCCCGCGAGGCCGGCACGAGTTCGTCGTCAAAGAAATGGT
>CAZCZP010000216.1:0-6967 GCA_964502895.1 uncultured Bifidobacteriaceae bacterium | reverse complement strand
GCCATGCGGTCGCGCGCCAGGAACGTCACCTTGCCGCGGCACTTCGAGTTCAACTCGCTGCGGATGCGCGTGAGGAAGATGTCTTTGTTGATCGGGAAGCGCGTCTGGTTGTCCACCGGGTCGAGCACGACGATGGGCGGTGTGGGGGCATTGGCGATTTGCGGAATCGCCAGAACGCTGCGCGCCATTTTGTCGGTCACGGCCACGAGGTCCTGCGATTCAACGCCCGTGCCGCCGACAAAGCCCGCCTCGTCGGGTCGCATCTGGGTGACGCCTGTGCCGGAGGGATTCTTAACGCCGCTCGAAGCGCAACCGGCGACGAACGCGGCCGTGGTGATCGGGAGAATGAGTTTGGTGATGGTTGATTTCATGTTTGGTTTTGGCTTGAGAGAATCTGTTAACAGCGAAGAACTGTCACGAGCCTGACTTTGCTCAGAACCTCGGCGCATCCGGCACGCGAGGCGCGTCTGGAATCTGTGGGCGCGCAGTCCAGGTGTAGGTCGAGTTGGCCACGGGCGTCGAAGTGATCTGGCTTTGCGCGCGATGGGAGGTTTCAGGTTGTGGTGATTGCACCGGCTCCTGCATCTGCAGTTGCGGTGACTCGTTCGCTTGAATCGTCTGAGCGGCTCTGCGTTCCTGCCGTTGTGCCGCATGTTCCGCCACGCTGCCGAGGACCAATCCCGCTGCCGCGCCAATGGCCGCGCCTTCACCCGCCTGCTTGTTTCCCGCGCCGATCAACGCGCCCGAAGCCGCGCCCAACAGCGTTCCGCCGATGGCGTAATTAGGGCGCGAGGGCCGGTAGTAATAATTCGGCGCGCAGTAGGAGTTCGGTGCGTAGTAAACGTAAGCGGACGAGCCGGGTGATCCGTACCCGTAACCGAAACTCACAGTTGTCGCGGGCGCGTAAACGTTCGGTTCTGAATCGTAGTAATAATGCCGCCGTGATTCACCGGCGATCGCTCCGGCCAGCAAGCCGACACCCGCGCCAATGGCCGCACCTTCACCAGAAAATCCGTTGCGACAGTCGCCCCCGACAACGCCACCGATGAGGCTTCCCCAGAATGCGCCGCTCAGCGATTCGGGGCTGAACAATTGCGCGGGCGCGGAAAGCGTCGTGGCAACAAGCACGCACGTCCAAAAGAGCTTTCTCATAGTTCCAGTTTGTTCGACGACCGGTTCCGGTCTTTATTCGCATGGCCAAACTACCACGGAAGTTCCGGGTCGTAAATGATTTGCAGCCTTGCGTCGCTGAGACAACGTCAGTTCAATGGTTTCGCCATGATGGCCAAACGTGTCATTCCCTGTCTCGACGTGCATGACGGCAAGGTCACGCGCGGCGTGCAGTTCGGCCGCGCTGAAGCGGGCGAACTCCGCAATGTGGGCGACCCGGTTGAACTGGCTATGCGCTACAACGAGCAGGGGGCCGATGAAATGGTGTTCTTCGACATCACCGCGAGTGCGCACGGTCGCGCAACAATGGTGAACGTGATCGAACGCGCGGCCGACCAATGCTTCATGCCATTAACAGTCGGCGGCGGAATAAAATCTGTGGACGACATGTACACGATGCTGCGAGCGGGCGCGGACAAGACCAGCATCAACTCAAGCGCGCTGGCCAATCCCGAACTCATCCGGCAGGGCGCGGAAAAATTCGGCAGCCAGTGCATCGTCGTCTCGATTGACGCCAAGAAAACCAGCCCGGACAAGTGGGAGGTCTTTTCACACGGTGGCCGCAAGTCAACCGGACTGGACGCGATTGAATGGGCCAAGCGGGCCGTGTCACTCGGCGCCGGCGAGATCGTGTTGAACTCGATTGATGCCGATGGAACGAAGGCTGGCTTCGATCTCATCATCACGCGACGCATCAGCGAATCTGTGGGCGTGCCAGTAGTGGCCAGCGGCGGCGCAGGAAGTTTGAAACACATGGCCGAGGTGCTGCTCGAAGGCAAGGCGGATGCGGTCCTGGCGGCGAGCATTTTTCACTTCGGTGAACACACCGTCGGTGATGTGAAGCAGTATTTGGCGAAGCAGAACATTCCGGTGCGGCTCTGAAATCTATGGAAAGCCGAACCGAGATTTGCAGAGAAATTCTCCGACAATTCCTTGACAGGTGGAGTGCTAACGAGGTCAGTCAAATGACACTTGAGCAATACGTCTCGGTTGGCGACAAGGATACTTTTTGTCAATGGCTCGAAACGAAAACAAGGGTGCTTGGGAGCATCAAAGGAGTTCACTCGTGGAGGTTTGGAATCTACGAGCGGCAAGACCAATCTAAAAGACCTAAAACCGTTTACAACGACAAAAAATTGCGAAAACTTTTAGTGCCAGAATCATGGATGTCTCGCGAACCACACTGGTAACTCCCGTTTAGGACGAGGCGAATCTAGTATGGCCTACTTTGATGTAGCAACCATCCAGTCCTTTGATCGTCTGGACAGACTTTGGCACGGGTTCATGAAGCCTGATTTGCGAATTGCCTTCAAGGATTTTCACGCCATCGCGAACGCCACGAGCGGATCATCCGTCGTCAGCACGGCCAGCAACGTGCAGCCTTCCACGGAATAATTCTCCGTGTGGTGCGTTCCCTTGTCAGCATGATGGAAGTCGCCGGCTGCGAGGTTGCGGTCGCCGATCACTAGGTCGCCAGTGAGGATGAAGAAATCTTCCGGGCCGGCGTTGACGTGCGCCGGGTAACGTACGCCCGGATCAAGCTTGCCAAGCAATACCGCGTAGCCCCGCTCCTTTTCCAGCGACAGTAATTTGATATACGCGCCGGGAATGGGGAGTTGTTTCCAGCCCGCTGGATCGTCGCTTTCCAAGAACCGCAATCCGGCGGGGGCCGCGCGCGGCTGTTTGCTTGCAGATTGATTCGCCGACTTATGCGCATCAATTCTACCCAGGATTTTTTCGCGAAGCGCCGTTGGCGGCGACACCGCCGGAGTGGACGCCGCAACCAGGTCCGCCGTGCGCTGCAAGCTCTGCACGAGTTCGCGCAACTCCGCGTTGCTGTGCAATTCGTTCTCGAACGCGCGCGACTCAGCGTCGCTCAGCGCGCCCAAGGCGTAGAGGCTGGCTTGTTCCTGTTGCTGCTCGGTGATCATACGTGCGCCTGCAGGCTCTCCCGCAACTTCAGCATTCCGCGCCGGATGCGGGCCTTGATCGTGCCCAATGGTTGATTCAACTCGCCAGCGATCTCCGGATGCGTCAGGCCGCCGAAGAATGCCATTTCTATCGCTTGCCGCTGTTCCAATGGCAGGCTCTTCACCGCTGAACGGACGGCGGCGATTTCTTCCCCGCCAAACAGGGTCTGGGCTGGCGGAGACGATTGAGCCTCGGCGGAAGTTGTTTCCTCCAATTCGTCCATGAGGCGAAAGCGCCGTTGCCGCGCGCGCAGGCGGTCAATCGAGCGGTTACGCGTGATGCTCAGCGTCCAATGGACCGGCGAACCGAGCGCCGCGTCAAAAGTCGTTGCCTTTTCCCAGATTTGCATAAAAACGTCCTGGATGACTTCTTCCGCGTCGTGCGCGTCGCCAAGGATGCGCAGGGCGGTCGCGAAAAGTAATCCGCCAATCTGATCGTACAACTCCGCCAATGCCTGCCGATCCTGCGCCGCAATGCGATGCAGCAACTGCGTTTGCGCTTGTTCAACCGCTTCTCGGTCCAGCATAGGTTCGGGCCGCCAACGCTGGCCCGTGGCCGGTGGCGGATTGGCGCGGCCCAGCTTGCCCCGTCCGCCGGGTTTTCGCCAGCTTCAAACTGCACGGCCAACCTTTGCATCTTGCCTGTGATTACGCCGGGCGAGCCTCTTTGGATGCAACGCGCCCGGCCGGCGCAGATATTTCTGGCTTGGCGCGCTTTCCTTTCGCACCATGCGTTCGAGTTTCCTGCGGGGCAAACCCCGCGTCGCATGAAGGCCAAAATCATCATTACTCCAAAAAAGGCCGTCCTGGATCCGCAGGGCAAGACGGTCCAGAACGCGCTCGAACACATGGGTTACCAGGGCATTACTGGCGTCCACGTCGGCAAGTATATCGAGATTGACCTCGCGCCTGGCACGGACAAGGCAGCCTCGCAACAGGCGTTGAACGATGCGTGCCACAAGTTTTTGAGCAACCCGATTATCGAGGATTACCGCTTGGAAATAACTGATTGAAATGAAAGCTCCAAATTCCAAACTCCAAGCTCCAGGGAAGCTCCAATCTTCAACCTTCAAAAAAATCACGCCCGCGAAGAATTTGAGATTTGGTTCTTGGTGCTTCTCTGGGTGTTGGATGTTGGCGCTTGGGGCTTTTCTCCGGCCGACGATTTAACAAACATGCACTTCGCCGTCCTCCAATTCCCCGCTTCCAATCGCGATCAGGATGCCGTCCACATCATGCGGCACTTTGGTCACACCGCCGATTACGTCTGGCACAAGGACACTTCGCTCGGCGACGCCGATGCCGTCATCGTTCCCGGCGGTTTCAGCTACGGCGATTACCTCCGTTGCGGCGCCATTGCGCGATTCAGTCCCGTGATGCAGGCGGTAAAACAATTTGCTGACAACGGCGGGCTGGTGCTGGGGATCTGCAACGGGTTTCAAGTGTTGACCGAGGCTGGCTTGCTGCCTGGGGCGCTCATCCGCAATCGCGACCTGAAGTTTCATTGCGAGTATGTTTTCCTGAAGACCGCCACGACCGATTCACCGTTCACAAACCAGACTCCGGCGGGAAAACTTCTCCGCGTGCCGATCGCGCATGGCGAAGGCTGTTATTTTGCCGGGGAAGAAACGCTGGCGAAGCTCCAGGCGGGCAATCAAATTCTCTGGCAGTACTGCGACGCGGAGGGAAACCTGACCGACCGGGCCAATCCCAACGGTTCGTTGCTGAACATCGCCGGCGTCTGCAACGAACGCCGCAACGTGGCCGGCCTGATGCCGCATCCCGAAAACGCGAGCGAGCTTCTGCTCGGCAGCGATGACGGCAAATGGATTTTCCAAAGCATGATCGCTTCGCTCGGGAACCGCACCGCGGCAAAGGCGGCATAGTCAAGGACGCTCGCCGATTACGCGGCAAAGCCAGAGGACGAACTGGCGACCATAAAGCATCAAGTGCGTGCCGCGTGCCTCTACCGGGACTGAACCTCCGTTCGAGGACACCAGGTTGCACTTGATAGTGCTCGAAGCGAACCCCGGAACTCCGGTCTTTGCCGGGCCGAACAGTTCAGTCTGTTTGCGACCGAGGATTTCCGAGCGGTTGCAACCCAGCACAGCTTCCGCGCGTCGGTTGGTATCAATAATCTTCCCCGTTTGTTCATCCGCCAGAAATGCCGCGTCGTTGAGGCACTCGAACAATTCGCGATATTTGTGTTCGGACTGCCGCATGGCCTCCTCTGCCCGCACGCGTTCGGCACGTTCGCCCGCTTCGCGCAACGCGCGATCCACCGCCGGAATCAAACGCATGAGCTGGTGCTTGAGCACATAATCCGTGGCGCCGTTCTTCAGCGCCTCGATTGCCGCGTCCTCGCCGATGGTGCCGGAGACGAAGAGGAAGGGCGTTTCCGGACGTTTGGTCCGCGCCAGCGCCAGCGCCTGGCGGCCATCGAAACCAGGCATGGTATAATCGGAAAGGATGAGGTCGAAATCGCCTTCGTCGAGCGCGGCCGCAAATTCCTCGCGGGTTTCCACCCGCACGAGTTCGCAGTGCGGCCAGCGCGCCGAGATCATCGCGTTGTTCAACTCGGCGTCGTTTGCGTTATCTTCGAGATTCAAGACGCGTAATGACATTCTGGTTCTGCCTGACGACATACTTGGTTTTGCCGCGTCCTTCGCGGCCCGGTCTGTCGTCACTATAAGCCATTTCGTGGTCGGGTAAAGTGTCACGGGCACAGTTCGCGATGTTCGCTCGGAAAATTGTGAATAAAAAGTTTTTGCATTTTCCGAACGCGCCGGTAATTATCCAGTCCAACAAAGTGCTCGACCGTTAGCTGCTTGGGCGATACATCGGTTCCTCACGACCAAGAACAGTTGTCGGGTTTAATGAACGTATTGTGTTTTGCTGTCGTGGGGACCGCTTCGAATAAGGCGGAACTCATTTATATCCTTGAGAAGGCCACGCCTGAGGCGAAGGTCATCATCGTCATTTTGGTTCTCTTCTCGATTCTCGCGTGGTCGGTGATGGCGGCCAAAGCCATCCAGATGCGCCGGGCCAAGAAGCTCAACCAGTTCTTCACGACCGAATTCAAGACTCAGAACGGCGTGCTGGATATGTTCGACCGCCGCATCCAGGCCGAGGGTTGTCCGCTGTTCATGGTCTATCAATCCGGCAGCCTCGAATTGGATGCGCGGCTCAAAGGGAAAAGCGGTGAAGGCAGGAAAAAGCACGTTTCGCTCAAAAGCATGGAACACGTGAAACGGCTCATGGAAAACGCCGTGGCCCAGGAATCGTTGAAACTGGAATCCGGCCTCATCCTGCTCGCCATTGCCGTGAGCGGCGCGCCGTTCCTGGGATTGCTGGGCACGGTGTGGGGCGTGATGAGCACGTTCGGCCACATCGCGCAACAAGGCAGCGCTACGATGGCGGCGATGGCTCCCGGCGTTTCCGCGGCGCTCATTACCACGGTGGCCGGATTGATCGTCGCGATCCCTTCCATGTTCGGTTACAACTGGCTCGTGCATAACCTGCGCGTGTTGACCGTACAACTAGACAACTTCGCGCAGGAATTGGTGTCGAAGATGGAAACGGAGTATTTGCAGGAAGAATGAAGCTGACTGGGATTAAGAGTGAGATGAAGATTAAGATTAATAAAAGTGAGAAGTTCGACCGCGATTTCGGTCTTAATCCTAATCTTCATCTTACTCTTAATGCCTCCCAGTCGCACAACCGATGAGACGATTCTCACAACGAAGTCACCTGGTGACGCTGAGCGAGATCAACATCACGCCGCTGCTGGACCTGGCGTTTGTTTTGTTGATTATCTTCGTCATCAC
>CAZCZP010000215.1:0-7006 GCA_964502895.1 uncultured Bifidobacteriaceae bacterium | reverse complement strand
TTGATGAACTTGTAGCCGACGTTGTAGCCGAAGCAGAACGTGTTGAAGACGTATTGCCAGTCGCTCTTGCCGAAGATGAACGCCTCGCCATGCTTCTGCTGCCACGCGAACAGTTTCGGCTTCATGCTCCACCACGGATTGAAATGGACGTTCTCGATGCGGCCAATATCGTAAATGTGGTCCACAAGAATTCCGCGCCGCAGCGGCTGCCCTTGAACATCGCGAATCAGGTGCCGCTCGTTCTGCGAGGCATCAATGCCGTTGTAGGGATTGAGCAACTCGACCGCGAGCACGGCGGGATTTTTGCCGCGCATCGCAATCGCATACGGATACGGCTTGGGTTCTTCAGCCGGATTCTGGTCCGGATAATAAATGACGACGCCTTTCAGCGTTGCGTTGTGGTTCAGGGTGATGAATGGTGGGCCGTCTTCTTTGCTCGCGCTTTCCGTGACGAGAAAGGTTGTGCCGTCGTCCGTGGGTTTGGGCAGGCCCGCGTCGCGGATACCGTTGTGCGCCGGGACCGATTCCCACACACCTTTAAGCGTGACAGCAGGTGGGACGTTGAGGTGACCGGCAAAAAAATAATTTCCGCGCGCCGCGTAAACGACACCGCCTCCCGCCTTGCCCGCTGCGTCCAGCGCCTTCTGAAACGCGGCCGTGTCGTCGGTTTTGCCGTCGCCCTTCGCGCCGAAGTCCTGGACCTTGAAGACATCACCCTCCGCCAGCGCGGCGCAGCACGCCAGGATGGAAGCCAAAGCAAAAGCTATTCGTTTAGGCATAATCCAAAGCGTCAATAGAGCTTTTTGTTGGCAGTCGTGACGCGTGCCGCGTCTGGTTTCACGACCGCGCGGTCGTAGGTCATCAGGCCGTTGATCTCGATCTCGACATCAGTGGTCTGCGTGTAGATGGCCGCGGACACGCCCGGTTCACCGGTCATGGGTTTCAGCTTTTCAATCAAACCGACGTACGCATCCGTAAGCGCGGCAGAATTGGTGAAGCTGCGGTAGCCCCAGTTTTTTTCCGCCTGCCACGTATGGCCGGGCAATGGCAGGCCAAGCCCGCCGAATTCGCCGAGCACGCGCGCGCGGTCGCTTGCCGGCGGCGGCACGGCGGGACCGGGATATTGATGATGATCCAGAATGTCGCCCGCCGGAAAATGATTGCCGCCACTCGGGCCGTCCACAAGCCGCGTGGGATCGAGTTGCTTTGTGAGATTCAGAATGCGGACGGTGTCGAATTGTCCCCAGCCTTCGTTGAACGGCACCCAGACAACGATGGAAGGATGATTGTAAAGTCCGGCCACCATCGCGCGCAGCTCGCGTTCGTAAATCTCGGCGGACTCGGGTGTGCGCTGCATTTCCTTGCCGTCCACACCGCTTGGCCCCTTCCACTCGGCGCTCTTGTCGCCGCTGGGCATGTCCTGCCAGACGAGCAGGCCGAGTTTGTCACACCAATAATACCAGCGGGCCGGCTCAACCTTTACGTGCTTGCGCGCCATGTTGAACCCGAGCTGCTTCGTCATCTCGATGTCATAACGCAGCGCCTCGTCGGTCGGCGCGGTGTAAAGGCCGTCCGGCCAGAAACCCTGATCAAGCGGGCCGAATTGGAAAAGTGGTTTGCCGTTCAGGTGCAGGCGCAGGTTGCCGTGCGAGTCTTTGCCAAGAGATATCTTGCGCATGCCGAAATAGGATTCAATCTCGTCCACTTTTTTTCCGTTTTGACTCAGGGTTACCCGCAAGCCGTAAAGAAACGGCGAGTCTGGCGACCACAGTTTTGGCGCGGAGATCACCAGCCCGAACGACGGCTGTATTTGCAGCGAAGCCAGCGGAACCTCGACGATCGATTCCATCTGGTTGATGACCTGCGTCCCGTCCATCACGGTTACGCTGACGGTGGCCCGGCCCTGGATTGCTCGTGCATCCACGTCCAGTTGGACAACGGATTGGTCCGGGTTGGGTGTGATGCGGAGTCTCTCGATGCGGCTCCTGGCGACAGGTTCGAGCCACACCGTCTGCCAAATCCCACTCGTCGGCGTGTACCAGATTCCCTCCGGCTTGCGCACCTGCTTGCCGCGCGGCTGCGGACCGGCATCCGCCGGATCCCAAACCGCGACGACGATTTCCTGTTCACCAGAAGGCTTCAAAGCACTCGAGATGTCGAAACTGAAGCCATCATAGCCGCCGCGATGCGCACCGACTTCCTTGCCATTTACAAAGACTTTTGCCTCCCAATCCACGGCGCCGAAATTCAGCAAAATGCTTTTGCCTTTCCAACCGCGCGGGATCGTGAACGTGCGATGATACCAAAGTTGGTTGGTTTCATAGACGCGCTTCATCACGCCGGAGAGCGCGGATTCGATGGGAAACGGCACGAGAATCTGCCCGTCCCACTTTGCCGGCTGCGGCGCGTCCTTGGTGGTCACGGCGTAATCCCAGAGGCCGTTGAGATTCTGCCAATCCTGGCGGACCATTTGCGGCCGTGGGTATTCAGGATGGACGTTCTTTGGCGAGACATCCTTCGCCCAGCGCGTCATCAGCGGGCCTTGCGCGGGCTGCCATTTCTCGGCGGCGGGAAGTGAAAGCGGCAGCATCAAGCATACGGCTGCTGCGGGAAGCGATTTGAGCAATTGATCTTGTTTCATGGGAATTGTTTGTTTGGATTGAGAAGCCAACTGATCTGGTGTTGCAAATCATTCTTCAGACACGCGCCATTCCAGAATTCCACCCGAAACGTCAGGTGCAAGCTGCGCTTCGATGCGAAGCCCCGTCGTCGTGATGGCTGGAAACCCAACGCGATTCCACGCATCCTTCTTCACGCCGAATTCCTCCGCGCCCTCGACAGGCTTCCAGTCATTCCCGGATTTGCACAGCAGCCGCCACGATTGCGGCACGCGGCAACTTCCGGCGCCAGTGTCGTCGAACCAATAGACCGAGACGCGCGACACTTTGCGCGGCTGCGCGAAATCGTATTGCACCCACTCGGCGGTGCCTTTGCGTGGCCACCACGTGAACCGCGGAATGCTGTGGTCGTTCGAGTTGGCCGGATCGAGGCCGTCGCTCAAGGCGTCCACGGAGTCGCTTTCGAAGCAATGAGACGCCGTGGTCTTGAATGCAGCCGGCTTCGCTTTCGGCGGTTCTACCCACTCGCGCGCGTTCGCGCCGCTGCCAATTGTTGGAAAGGACGAAATCCGCAATCGCGCCGCGCCCATTGGTATGAGTGTGACTTCCTCGACGGGCTCGCTCGACTTCACCGGGCTTTGCTGGAGAGCGGCGACCATGTTCAGCCGGTCCATTTGCCACGCGGGAATTCTCCGGGCCTTCGCCTTCAGAGAAATTGGTGTCGCCTCCGCCGTGAAAGGCTGCGGCGCGAGCGGGCCGGGTTTGCGCTCAATCCGAAATGACTTGGCCGGATTCCGTTCATCCAGCACAAGGCCGTAGTTCCAGGGCGAGTTGGCGAACACTTCCCACTCGGGCCAGTTCGCGTTTCGCTCGCCGTATTTGGCCCACCGTTCCTTGATCGCGAGCGCAAAACTCAGCGGGCCATAATCCACGGAAACGGAATCCTTGTTCTTCGGCCAATTGCGAACAGCAATCTTCATCGGCAATTGCAGCGTGACGGTATCGCCGTTTTTCCACTCGCGGTTCACGACGATGTAAGAAAGCGGCCCTGCCTTCGCCCGGGCTGACTTGCCGTTGATTTTAAGAGACGCTTGCTCGCACCAGCGAGGGATGCGGAGGTAGAGGGGGAATTTTGTTGTGCGCGGCTGCCCCCTCACCCCGGCCCTCTCCCCCTCGGCGGGGGCGAAGGAGATTTTCAGAGTGATCGTCTCGTTGAATGGATAATCAGTTTCCTCCGCGATCTTCACCGTCGTGCCATCGCCCACTTTGGCGGTGACTTCACTCGCGGCATAGAGCGACGCGCACAAGCCGTTGTCGGGCGTGGCGAGCCAGAGTTCCTCCGCGTAATACGGCCAGCCGTGCGACACGTTGTGCTGGCAACAGCGATAAACCTCGAACGGACTGTAAGAAACCATCGTCCCGCTGTTCTCAATGCCGGGCGATTTGTTGTGGCGATCAAGTTGAACTTGATTGGCGCACGTTACGTAGTGCAACCCCTTCTGATCGGGCGTCATGCTCGCGGGGAACGAGTTGAAGGCAATCTCCTCGCAACGATCCGCCCACAGCGGATTACCGGTAATCTTAGTGAGCATCTGGAAGCTGTGCATGAACTCGACGATGCCGCATGTCTCGATCCCACCGCGCGGATCGGTGTAGCCGTTACGGCTGTTCTCGTCGCCCACAAACCCGCCTCCGGGAAATTGACCATATATCTCCATCACTTTGGAATAATTGCGCTCGGCGGACGCGAGGTGTTTCGGATCGCGCGATCGCATCCAAAAAACTGTCCCGGCACGAAAACCTTGCGCGATGTTGACGTTGTGCCAATTGACCACGTCGGTATCCCAGCGTGCCATCCCTTCGTGAATCTTCTTCGCGAGATCGAGCAGCCAGGGTTCGCCCGTGCGATTGTAGAGCCAGAAGGCGCTCTCGATGTTGTCGCCGAAACGCAGTTTGGGCCAGTAGCCCTCGCCAAACGCGCTGGCTGGAAGCTGATTCTCCCACTTCAAATAACGCGTCATTACTTCGAGCACGCGACGGTCGCCGCTGAATTCGTAATAGCTTTGAAGAATGTTGAGCATGACCATGTGCGGCCAGAGATCGGGCTTGCCGTTCAGCGACGTGAGCAATTCGCGCGGACCGAACCAGCCATCCTCGCGCTGCGACGCCATTGTCGCCTCGATCCACTTTTTCGCTTCGGCGATGATTGCCTCATCGCGCAAGACGTAGCCGAGGTCGCCGTAGCCCTTGAGCCAGTAAGGCATCTCCTCCCAGCCGCGCTCGCCTTTGCCTTCCTTGCTGGCCCACGCGCTCTTTTGGAAGTCGAGCCAGGGAGAAATCTCCTTGAGCCGGCCAATCATGCCGCCGCGTTCGAGTTCGAGTTGATGCCGCAACCAGCCCCGTGGCGTGATGCTGCCGATGGGCAGTTTCACGAACGGACTCAGCATTAGTGGCACGCGGTTGGCAACATAAAAACTGTTGGTCGTCGTCAGCGGAGGTGATTCGACAACGCTGATCTGCTCAGTGGCGAAGGTGGTCAATGCAGCGGCTTTAAGTAAAGCGCCAACGAGCGCGAAATCCCGAATGCGAAGTGCTTTCATTGTCTTTCCCCAATTTGTTTCCCCAGAGATTTGCTCGAACCAGACGGGCACATTAAACGGGAAGAACCGCAGGCGAGTCAAGCTGAGCGAGAAAGCGATAAGATCACATTGTGCAGATTTCGGTGGGGCCCTGCCGCGTTCGGAGCGCTTTTCACTTGTGCGCCACGTAACCAATCGCCATAAAAGCGCCTGCCATGAAAAACACGATTGCTTTCCTGACCAAATTGATTCCCGCCATTGTCGTCGCCACTGCCACAGCCGGTGCCGCCACCAATCCCTGGCTTGGCGCGTGGGCTTTGACTATTCCGGGCGGCGGGGCCGGTTGGCTTGGCATCGAGGAAAGTGGCGGGCAATTGAAAGCGAATATGCTTTGGGGCGGCGGCAGTGTTTTCCCGCTCGAATCAGCGCGCGTGGAAGATGGCAAGCTGGTCGTGACCCGCATCCACACGGTTGATCGCAAAGATGCGTCGGGCAAAACCGTAAAGGAAAAGTTGACGGAAACCATCACCGCAGCCGCCAACGGCGACGATTTGAAGCTGACTTCGGTGAAGCCACGCGCGAACGGGCAGGGTGATGATAAAGCTGAATTCACCGGCAAACGTCAGCCGGCGCTCCCGCCTGCGCCGAATCTCACTCAGGTAAAATTCGCCGAACCGATCAAACTGTTCAACGGCACGGACCTCACCGGCTGGCGGCTGATCGAGGCGAACGCAGTCAACGGCTGGCGCGCGAAGGATGGGTTGCTGGTCAACGAAGCGATTCAGGAGGAAGGCAAGCCCCGGAAGAATTACGGCAACCTGAGAACGGAGCGCGAGTTCGAGGATTTCAATCTGACGCTCGAAGTGCGCGTGCAAAAGAACGGCAACAGCGGTGTGTATCTCCGCGGCATTTACGAAGTTCAGGTTTCCGACACCTACGGCAAACCGCTCGATTCTCACAACATGGGCGGGATTTACAGCCGTATCACGCCCACCGTCGCCGCCGAAAAGCCGGCTGGTGAATGGCAGACGCTCGACATCACACTCGTGGATCGCCACGTCACGGTGATTCTCAACGGCAAGAAAATCGTGGACAATCAGCCGCTGGCTGGTTGCACGGGCGGCGCGTTGTGGTCGGACGTGACCAAGCCGGGCCCGATTTATTTGCAGGGGGATCATACCAGCGTCGAGTATCGCAACTGCGTGCTGCGCCCGCGGCTGAAGTAGTCGGCCCTGCCGGCGAAAGCAGGCGAGACGGCTGCGCTACTTACACGCGAATCATTTTCCGGCTGCGGATGAGGGCGGCGACAGATTGAACGGACTTGTCGCGCAGCGCGGGTGTAGTCTTAATGGCGCGCGGTTTCATCAATGGAGACAACGTGAAGCGGGCTGATGGTGTGGGAAATGTTCTTCGAGTCTCTGACCACCATTGCATTGAGATGAACGGCGACAAAAATCCTGGTGCGGCACGCGAATCTTTTTGCCGCTCGAAAGTTCCAGCGTGAACGTTGGAGCAATGGTGGCGAACGGCGAGGCAACCCAGCTCCAGCGCGCAGGGGCTGGGTGAGATTGTTTTTTGGGACGATGACCCAGTGTAGTCACGCAGCGCGGGACAACCTGGGCTGAGGGATGGAGTCCCGTTGGGATTCTGAAACGGAGCGCCGTCAGGCGCGGCATATTTGTAGAATCCAAAATCAACCAATGATTCAAGCTCCGTAGGAGCGGAACATGCCGCCCCGACGGGGCTGGAGATTTTTTTGGCGCTGGTTCCTACAAAGATTTCGCTCCTGACGGAGCTGCGAACAACCGC
>CAZCZP010000214.1:1314-7022 GCA_964502895.1 uncultured Bifidobacteriaceae bacterium | reverse complement strand
ACTGCGTTCGGACGAAACGGCAACTCCTTCAGCCTATGAAACGACGAACCTTCCTCAAAACCGTGGGCGCCGCCGGAGCCGCCGCGCTTACTGCGCCCAGTCTCTTTGCTGCCGATCAACCGCTGGAAAAAGTCGCCGGCATGCCGCGGCGCACCGTTGGCCGGACCGGCCAGAAGATTTCAGTCGTCGGCTTCCCGGGGCTGGCGCTCAACCATTACGATCAGGAGAAAGGCACGGCCGCCATCCACGATGCCTTCAAACGCGGGGTGAACTATTTCGATGTCGCGCCCGCTTACGGCAACGGCCAGTGCGAAACGAAGATGGGCATTGGCCTCGAGGGCCTCAACCGCAGCCAGTATTTCCTCTCGTGCAAAACCAAAAAGCGTGACAAGGAAGGCGCGCAGCAGGAACTGGAGAACTCGCTAAAGCAACTCAGGACAGATTATTTCGATCTGTACCAGTTGCATCACCTCGTCAAACCCGCCGAAGTCAAGCAGGCCCTCGGCCCGGGCGGCGCAATGGAAGCCATCCGCGAAGCGCAGCAGCAGGGCAAGGTCAAGTGGATCGGCTTCTCCGCGCACACCACCAAGGGAGCGCTCGAAGCGATGAGAGGATTCAAGTTCGACACGGTGATGTTCCCCATCAACTTCGTGGAGTATTACACGCGCGATTTCGGCAAGGAGGTGCTGGCGCTGGCGCAGGAACAGGGCGCGGCGGTGCTGGCCATCAAACCGCTCTCCTGGGGCACCTGGCCCGCCGACACCAAGCGCACGCGCCAATGGTGGTATCGCTCGGTGGAAGAGCCGGCGGACATCGAACTGGCCATGCGCTTCGCTCTGTCGCAACCGGGGGTGATCACCGGCATCCCGCCGTCGTTCCTCGATTTGCTTGACCGCACCATCGAAGCGGCCAAAGCTTTCAAACCGTTGGACGAACCGGCCATCGCGAAGCTGAAGGATATGGCGGCGAACCAGGGCTCAATCTTCCTGCGCGAGGAACAACAGGTCGCGTTCAACCAACCGCACTGGAGTCCGTATCCTCACAGCCCGCATGAGTGTGCCTGACAAAAACCTCGAACGTTACGCGACAACGCCACTTCGCTCCGGTTAATCCTGCAATCAACGGTCAGCAGAACTGGCTGGAGCCCGCAGCCAACCCAACAAATCCGCCATGTCCTGCGGCTTCAGTGCAGACTCAAACCCTGCCGGCATTAGCGAAAGCTTCGATTGCTCCATCGCTGCGATGTCGCTGCGCAATACCGCGTGATCCACGCCGCCCGCGACCCGGATGACGATGTTGTTTGCCGTCTCGGCGGAGATCAGCCCGGACAACTCCTCCGCCGACTTTAGCGTGATCGTCCACGCGCGATACCTCGCTTCCACAGCCTGGCTCGGATCAAGGATGGCCGTGAGCAACCAGTCCACGGGCTTCGTTGCCACCATTCCCAGGTCCGGGCCGACCTCGTGGCCTTCGTTGCGCAAACGATGACAGGTCGCGCACAAGTTCTGAAAATGCTGCCGCCCCCGCGCTGCGTCTCCCTTCAACTTTTCTACGCCCGTAAAACCGTCAATCACCTGCGCGCGATCCGTGGATGACGGCGTCAACGAAACCGTCGCGGCTGGCTTGGGAATTGGCGTCCTCTGGTTCAGTTGCCCGAACAGAGCACTTTCCGGCCGCAGCGATGACATGATGGCAGTGCGCAGGAGCTCATCCACATCGTCGCGTGAAACCAGTTCGCGCAGAGAGGGTTCACATTTTTCCGGCGGCCAGGCGCCAAGTGAGAACGCCGCCTGCAAGCGCACTGCTGCGTCGCCATCCGCGGCCAATGCTGCGACGGCTGGAAAAACACCGTCGCTCTCGCCTGTCATCGCTTCGCTTTGTCTCAATGCTTCGGAACGCACTCCCGGATGCGGATCCGCCAGCGCAACCATCAGCGTTTCGGGCGTGAGTGTGCCAAGCATCCCCAGCGCGGCGAGGGCTTGCAACCGGACCTGCGGCGCGTGAGTGAGGGTCAACAGATTTTTCAATGCCTCGCTCACAGATTTGTCCGCCCTCTCAAACAGCAGCCGGTGCGCGGTGTCTCGCTGCCAGCCGTTTGGGCTGTCCATCGCGGCAACAAGTTCACGCGAGTTAAGTCTGGCCAGATTCGGAATCCGTCGCTTGTCCTGGCCGGATGGGGACTCGTGTAACTCGTCCTTCCGAGGCGTAGGGACGACGCGATAAATGCGTCCTTTGTCTTCGCCGGCTCTCAAATCAAGCCGCGCCTGCATTTCGAGCGAAATCCATTCGGGGTGTTCGAGCACGAAACGATACATGTCCGCGATGTAAAGCGCGCCGTCCGGCCCGGTTTTGAGCGTGACGGGCCGAAACCAGTTGTCGGTGCTCGCTAGAAATTCGCTTTGCTCCTCGCCCGGCGCGCGATGGCTCTTGAATCCAGCCCCATCCCGCACCAGCACTTCACGGTGGATGGCGTTATGAACGGGTTCGCTGATAAAGATGCTGGTCGCAAATTCCGGCCCGAACAATTCATCACGGTACGGAGTCGGGCTGCACGCACTGGTGACGTGGTTCAACGACCACGGCTGGTTGGGCCGCACCATCGGTGCGCTGGCCGGGAACACGCGGGTCGGGTTCTCGTAATTCGCCAGAACGTGCAGGACGCTTTTCGCGGCGAGCCGGGGATTCCGCTGGAGATAATGCTCGGGCAGCGTCACGTGCCAGAGCCAGGTGGGATTGTTGTTGCCGAACCAGTTCCCCCAATCGTCGCGCCGCCGTCCGTATTGCGTTTGGGCGGAGACGGTTTCGATTTCGCCCGTGTCGGGGCGGAAGCGCACGTCGCGGCCGCTGATGGAAATTACTTTGCCTGTCTCAAGCGATTTTATCCTGCCGCCGCTGTCACCGTTCGCGGCGTAAATCCAACCATCCAATCCCCACTCGAAACCGTTGATGCGGTGCTGCTGGTTGCCGGGATTGAAACCGGTGAACAAAATCTTGCGAACATCTGCGCGGCCATCGCCGTTGGTGTCCTCGGTGTAGAATAAATCCGGTGCGGCAGCGACGAGCACGCCTTTGCGCCAAGGCATCACGCTGGTGGGAAATGGAACGTCCTCCAGAAACGGTCTGGCCTTTTCGTAACGGCCATCGCCGTCGGCGTCCTGCAGCATCTTCAGCACGCCGCCGGGTTTCCCCTTGCCGTCCATGCCCAACGGATAATCGCGAATCTCGACGACCCAGAGCCGGCCTTCCGCATCCCAATCCAAGTAAACTGGGTCAATGACGAGCGGTTCGGACGCGACCAATTCAATTCGGAAGCCGGGCCGCAACTGAAAACTCGCAAGCGCTTCCTCGGGCGATTTGGGCGGCGGCATGTCGAAGGCGATCAACTGCTTTGCCGCAATGCGATCCACCGAAACTGGCTGTCCCCCGCTGGCTGACCGAGTGATGATCAATTCGCCACCTTCAATTCGCACGTCGGCCCCTACGACTGATGGCGGTTCGTTTTTCGCTCCGGTGCGTTTGCCTTCCTTTACGAACTGTGACCATCCACGCGTCCACCCGAGATGCGGCATCACGCTCTTGTTCCACAGATGGATGGCGTAGCGCTCGGAATTTGAGAACAGAATATCGTCGAAGCCATCGCCGTTCAGGTCCACGAAACGCAGCCCGGCATCGCGGCCTTTGCTGTCAGTGAGCGCCACGCCTTCGGGAATCGTCCAGTCGGCCTTTTCCCACGAATCGGTCTGGCGATTTCGGCGTTGAACTTCGATGCCAGATGTTGTGCTGACGATTCTCTCTTCGACGCCATCTCTGTCAAAGTCGCGAAGCATGGTGGAAAGTGCAGACGGTTGAGCCGGCGAACTTATGCTCCTCAACACTGCAAGCGCGCCTACCAGCCCGAAACACAGCGCTCTTCCAGAATTCCGATCACTTCGCACCCCTACTCAGTATTCAGATTCTCGAAAGTTGTCCAGAAAGCCCGTGCCTTGTGGCAACTCTTTCGGTATGCCGGACTTGCAGAGTCAGCAAGTTTCTGATTCTCTGACGACATGCCACCCAAAGCTCCGGTCGCAACCGACCACGTTGCCTGGAGCTTTCGGACCACTCGCTGGTCGCGTGTGGCAATGGCGAACGATCCCGCATCGCCGGAGGCGGTGGCTGCTTTGGAGTGTCTCTGCCAAGATTATTGGCCACCGTTGTTCGCCTTTGCCCTGCGGCGGGGCCGTGATTCACACGCCGCCGAAGACCTCACCCAGGCTTTTTTCGCGCGGTTCATCGAGCGCGGCTACCTGAAAGCCGCGGATCGGACGCGCGGGCGTTTTCGGACGTTTCTGCTGACCAGCTTCAATCATTTCCTCATTCACGATTGGGAGAAAAATCGCGCTGTGAAGCGGGGCGGCCAGTTTACCCTGCTATCGTGGGACGAGCATCACGACGTTTTGGAGTCCCGGGCAACAGCGACAGCGCTGCCCCCGGAGCGGCACTACGACCGGGAATGGGCACTGGCCGTCATGGAACGCGCACTGGCGAAGCTGCGGGATGAGTTCGCAGCGTCAGGGCGGGAACACCAGTTCGCGGTGCTGGGACGTTTCCTGTCAAGCGAAGCTGTAACCGGTGAATACGCTGCAGCCGGAAAAGAACTGGGACTGACCGAACGCGCCGTAAAGCTCGCAGTACACCGCATCCGACGGCGTTACGGACGGCTGATGCGGGACGAAGTCCGCGAAACCGTTGCCGATGAATCCGACGTGCAGGACGAGATGCGCTACCTGGTCGAACTGGTGTCTGCTTGAGGCGTGAGGTATTGGCCAGGCCAGTTACTGCAAAGCTGCAACCCACCAATAAATTCTCGGTATAGATGAATGGAATCGGAACGACGAGCGGACACGATGGCCGAGTGACAACTGGCAACTCAATTTGCCCGCGCTGTGGCAATCCCTTGCCCGGTGGCAGGTGGGGCACGGTTTGCCCGGCCTGTCTGGCTCGCGTATCGCTCACATCCGTGCTTCGTCGTGGCGACTCAGAGCACCTGACTTCTACCTCTGCCTCGGCAAGGTCAGTGGATGAATCTCCGGCCCGGGCGGGTTCATCAACAGGCCGATTCGGCGACTACGAACTGCTGGAGGAAATTGCCCGAGGCGGGATGGGTGTGGTCTGGCGCGCGCGGCAATGCAGTGTTAATCGGATCGTAGCGCTCAAATTGCTGAGGTCAGCGGAATTCGCGACTGCGGAGGACGGCGAGCGATTCCGTTCCGAGGCGGCGGCCGTGGCATCGCTTCAACACCCAAACATCGTCGCGTTGCATGAATTCGGCGAACACGACGGGAAACCATGGTTCACCATGGACTACGTTCAGGGTCAAACTTTGGCTCAGATCATTCGCGCCCGCCCGCCCGATCCTCGTCGCGCGGCCGAACTGCTCAAGAAAATCGCGGAAACCATCGCGTATGCGCACGCCCGGGGCATCCTGCATCGGGACCTCAAACCATCGAACATTTTGCTGGATGAAAATGGCCAGCCGCGCATCACAGATTTCGGATTGGCCAAGCGGTTTGTGGCGCAATCGTCCTCGACTTCGCCAAAGACACCTGATCTGACGCTCTCCGGCCAACTCCTCGGCACCCCCAACTACGCGCCCCCCGAACAACTCGCCGTGCGCAGCGGAACGCTCGGTCCGCCTAGTGATGTGTATGCCCTGGGCGCCGTGCTCT
>CAZCZP010000214.1:0-1214 GCA_964502895.1 uncultured Bifidobacteriaceae bacterium | reverse complement strand
AGCGCAAGCCGGGTTGGGCGACTGCGGGCGCGCTGGCCGCGCTCATCTTGATCACCGGGACGATCGTCGGAACACTGGTCTCGAAGCAGCAAGCCGAAAAGCGGCGCCAAGTCGCCGCGATTGCGGCCGCCGGTCATGCGGTGCCGGTCGAATTGCGGAATGCCACCGCCACTTACTCGCAAAATGGATTCCCCATTGTCGCGGCGATTGATGGCGACACGGTGAACGGAGGTTGGGCGATTCGGGAAGCAACCGGGGCCGCCGATGAAACTCATGCGCAGACGGCGGTGTTCGAGACGGCTTCGGACATCGGTTATCCCGGAGGCAGCCTCCTCGTGTTCAAGTTAACCCAGAATGGCGGTAACCATCACACCCTCGGTCGGTTTCGGCTGTCGGTCACGACGGACGACCGCGGCAGTTTTGCGGATGGCCGGCCCCTCGGCGGCGACGTGACCGCAGACTGGGTGACTCTCGTGGCGCGTTCGTGTTCGGCGGCCAGTGGCAACGGGCTTAACAAGTTGGAAGATAACTCGATTCTCGCGGGCAGCCTTTCGCCCTACGTGGATACCTACACCATTACTGCCCCCACCACACTTACTGGCATCACCGGATTGCGCCTGGAGGTGTTGCCCTCTCCGCTTCTGCCCGGGTACGGCCCTGGCGCGCGCGACACCGATGGCAACTTCATCCTCTCCGAACTGGAAGTGGAGGTGAGTTCGGCGCTGACCTTCGGCTCACGGGCGGATGATGCGAGCATCCGCGGCGCGACCCGGCAAGTCGCCAAGTTCGTGGAAACCGATTTCCCTGACTCGCAGTGGGAGCTTCATATCATTGCCCGGCCGGCTTCGATTTCGGCGACCAAAACGCAGATCGTTGAAGTCGCCGAGAGCACTGGCGCGCGACGCGTCTTTCAGCGAACGACGCATGCCTTGGGTGATAGCGGTTCAGCTTCGGAGTTGCTCACGTTGCTCCTGAATACCAATGCCGTTTACCATCCGGGCACGGATGGGGAGATCGCGCTGCTTGAGTTTTCGGCGGACGCCCGGACGTTTGCCACCGAATTCAACACCTACGGTGGGCATCTGGCGCCCGCGTTGAAACAGAACGGAGAGTTCTACATCGCCAAGAAACTGTTTCAAACCACGCGCGACGATCACACAAGTCCGGCTTTACCAAGTCCATGGAAAGAATTGCAATTCTCCGCTCTGCGCCAA
>CAZCZP010000213.1:0-7026 GCA_964502895.1 uncultured Bifidobacteriaceae bacterium | reverse complement strand
GAGGAGAACAATGTCCTGATTCCCATCGAGGTCATCGAAGAGATTGACCGGTTCAAGCGCGAGTCCACCGAGTTGGGACAGAACGCCCGCGCGGTGTCCCGCATGCTCGATGGCTATCGCGGCGCAGGCAGCTTGAGCGAAGGCGTGAAGCTGCCCACGGGCGGCAAGCTCCGGATTCCGGTGCAGAAAAAGGGCCTCACGAACGGCAATGGCAACGGCCACGGGAAGAATGGCATCAGCGTGGACAACAAAATCCTCGCCGTCGCCAAGGAGATTCAGAAAGCACAGCCGAAGAATCCGACCATTCTCGTCAGCAAAGACATCAACCTGCGCATCAAGGCCGACGCGCTGGGACTCGAAGCCGAGGATTACGAGAACGACCGTGTCTTCATCAAGGACCTTTACACGGGCATGATTGAGTTGAGCGTCAGCCCGGAAAAGATGGCGGCCTTCCGTGCGAACGGCGAACTCGAAGTCAACGGCGGCAAGCAATACTTTCCCAACGAGTATTGCACGCTCATTGACGAAGCGAATCCCAAGAAAGCCGCGCTCACCAAGGTGGACGCCACCGGCACGAAGCTCATCCCCATCATTGATTGCCGCGAAGGTGTCTGGGGAATCAAGCCACGCAATCGCGAGCAGCACTTCGCGTTCGACGCGCTGCTCGATGACCGCGTGAAACTCGTCACGCTAATGGGCAAGGCCGGCACGGGAAAAACCTTGATGGCCATGGCCGCGGGCTTGAAACGCACCGTGCTGGACCGCGAATTCCGCCGGCTCGTCGTCGCGCGCCCGACCATTTCCATGGGCAAGGAACTGGGTTTTCTGCCCGGTTCACTCGAAGAAAAACTCGCGCCGTGGATGCAGCCCATTCATGACGCGCTGGAAATGTTGAGCGACTTGAACATGGGCCACGACCATCGGCGTAGCACAGACCTCATGCGCTCGGGCAGCATTGTGGTCGAGGCGCTGAGTTACATTCGCGGACGCAGCATCGCAAATCAGTTCATGATCATTGACGAGGCGCAGAATCTCACACCGCTTGAAGTCAAGACCATCGTCACCCGCGTCGGTCACAGCACAAAAATCGTTTTCACCGGCGACCCCTACCAGATTGACAACCCGTACGTGGATTCGTCCTCCAACGGCTTCAACTATGTCGTGAGCCGCTTTCGCGATCAGGCGGTGGCGGCGCACATTGAATTGCAAAAAGGCGAACGCTCCGAGTTGGCGGAATTGGCGGCGAATATTCTGTGAGCCACGGGTCGTGACCTCGGATCACTATTGCGGTGAAGCGCCAGCGATACTCAGGGTCAGATCAATTGTATCGGCCACTTTGTCTTCCGGCGCCTTGGGGTTGATACCAAATTCGCTGCGCTTGATGGAGAAGTTGGCGCGGATGACCAGCAGGTCGCCCTTGAGATCAGGTTTATTCACACGCGCACCCAGTTTGTCCTTCAAGTGAGTCAGCGTCACCGGCACGGTGATTTCCTTTTTCACGCCCTTGATCGTCAGTGTGCCAACTGCATCGGCGGTGGTCTTGTTGTCCGTGGTCTTGACGTTCTTCAGTTCCTTGGCTTCAAAAGAAATCTCCTTGTGGTTCGCCACGTCCAGCCACTGGCCGCCGTGCATGTGCTCTTTCATCATTGAATTGGGCACGTGCAGGGACGCCGCGTCCACAACGATCTTGCCCTTGGTGGCTGCGGGGTTGGCGGCGTCGAACGTCACCGATCCCGAAATGCCATTGGCGCTGCCGCTGATGGCTTCGAGTGGCGCGTCGAGTTTGAACACGGCGTTGTTCACGCCCTTGGGATCTTTGAAATCGAAGGTTTGGGGCGCGGCGAGAACTGCGCCGGCGAGGCCGGTCACGGCGAACAATGTAGCGAGGTTTGTTTTCATCAGATGGTTGTCAGTTTTGCGTTGTTGGTTTGCGGCGGAACAAAAGGGAAACGCCGGCCAGCATTCCTGCGCCCAGCACGGCTGCCCCCAGAAAATCCACGCCCGGCACAAAGCGGTTTTCATACGTGGGACTTTCGATGCCGGTGATTTCATCCACGGTCACACGTGCCACGCTGGTTTTGGTCCAGCCGCGGTTTGCCCCGGCCAGCGCCCAGAAGGCCAGTGCGCCCATGGCGGCAAACAACGCGACGAATTGGAGAATGCGTCTCACGATTTTGTTCAATCGAAGTTAAACAAGAATATCCGAACCAACGGCCGCCGCAAGTCAGCGGTGTATTGGAAGAATTTCGTGTTCATAGGTCAGCCTATGAGACAACGAATCGAGACTTGGCAGTTCGCGGATTTGCTTTTACGGTGCCCGCGTGATCGGGTTTCTGCGATTCGTGGGCATGCTGAACGCGGCCGTCTGGTTGGGAGCGGCGCTGTTCTGTGCGGTCGGCGTTGCCCCCGCGCTCGAATCCCGCGCCGTCCACAGCTTGTTCCGCGAACAGTATTTCGACTACCTGTCTGGCGCGGTCACCCAGATCGTGGCGGCGCGCTATTTCTATTGGCACGTAGTTTGCGCCATCATCGCATTGTTGCACCTGTTGGCCGAATGGCTTTACCTGGGTCGCGTCGCTCAGCGGATCTGGCTGAGCTTGGTTGTTGGTTTGTTGGGGCTGGGCTTGCTTGAAAACATCTGGCTTGTCCCCAAACTGGCCCAGCTACACCGTGCCCGGCACGCCGTCGAACTCAGACCTGAATATCGCGATGCCACCGCAAAACAACGCGCAGAAGCAGCAAAATCTTATAAGTCATGGCACATCGTTTTCCAGGGGCTGAACCTGCTGATTATCGGAGGAGTGGCCGTTTATTTCTGGCGAACGGCTTCACCTTCCGACCCGCTCCGGTTCGTCGGCTCGACCAAATTCAGGAGTTGACAAATGGCTAATAGTGACAACCTTGTGAGTAGTTTTGGATTGGGCGCCACGCGCGTCTTGCAGCGGGAACCTTATGATCTCAAATGAACGTCCATCGCCGTACGGGCACCGCCCGTTCGGCACTCCCAAACCTCCGGTCAACGAGGACACCCTGAAATCGGACAAGGTCCAGATTGAGCGCAAGACTTTTGTTTTCACGCTCAAGGAAAACCCGCGCGGCCGCTTTCTCCGCATCACCGAAGACGTGGGTGGACGGCGCGACACGATCATTATTCCCGCGCCCGGCTTGGAGGATTTCCGGAAACTGCTCGATGACATGGTAAAGGCTTCCGCGGAAATCCCCACCAAAGAGAGTTGACGATTTTTGCCCACACTGCGCGTAGTTTGCATCCAACCTCCCGCTTCTTCCGGCAACTCAACGGCCCTTTTCCGCGCGTGTGCGCAACCTCGGGGCGTCACCCCACAAACTTTCCAAGTCGTAACGCTCCCGCGCGTCCGCCCGCATGACGTGGACGATCACGTCGAAATAGTCCAGCACCACCCACGCCGCGTGCGTGCTGCCGTCTACAGCGCGCGGACGCACCCCCTGTTCTTCACGCAACCGGTTGATGATTTCGTCAATGATCGCCCGCAAGTGCGGTTCGCTCGTCCCGGAGGCAATGACAAAAAAATCCGTCACTGACGACAGCTTGCGCACGTCGAGGATGACGATGTCTTCCGCCTTCTTGTTGTCAGCAAACTCGCGGCAAAACTGGGCCAGTCTCTTGGAATCCATCCGAGCCAAGTTTGAAACAACTCGACTCAAAGATAAAGCCGATTGTTGCGGATGGCTTCGGCCACCGGTGGCGACACCAGATGCTCAATCGGCAGTCCGGCCTTCACCCGCTCGCGAATCTGCGAGGACGACACCGCGAATGGAAATCCCTTGAGCATTCGCCCGCGAAACGGCGGTGGAAAACTCACCGCCGGTTCGCCCGGACGCGGAATCGCCACGAACTCGGCCAGGCGCGCGAGTTCCGCCGCCTCGCGCCACTTGGGAAGTGTTGAGACATTGTCCGCGCCGATTAGATAAAACAATGCCGCCTGCGAAAAACGGCGCGCGTAATCACCCAAGGTATCCACCGTGAATGAAATACCGCCGCGCTTGATCTCTTGCTCATCCACTTCGCAGTTCGCTTTGCCTGCGAGCGTAAGCCGCAGCAGGCGCGATCGCTCTGCGCCGGGGACCGGATGATTGTCTGGCTTGAACGGCGATTGCGCTGCTGGAATGAAAAATAGTCGCGCCAGTCTGAGCTCCTCGACCGCCGCTTGCGCGACCAACAGATGGCCGAGATGAACTGGATCGAACGAACCGCCAAACAAACCGATGCGTTGCATGACGGAAATCTAGCCGCGTGCTTTGCGGAATCCGACTTTTTTCATCGCTTCCACAGCTTCCCGGTTCTTCATAAACGTTTTCCAGACGAAACCCGTCCTCAGATTCTCAGCCATCAACAAACTGATGCCCGCATTGATGCCGATGACATCCGGCCCGACCCAACCATCCGCCGGATTGAACGCGTCCGCGAAACCGTAACGCGTCCACGCCTGATTCTCGTAACCCTCTCGGAACGCTCGTAAACAGCGGATGCACTCACCTGGCAGGAAGGGCAACGACCCGGCGGCTGCGCTCGGCACGAGCGATCCGTCAAGCGGCCCCAACTCTGGAGGTCCGCCCCAAACGACGTAACCCTTCCGCGAATCCGACGCCGTGATTCCCCAAACGTCCTCGCCGAAATGCGGAAATCTGTTGGCCAATTTGACGCAGAACGCGCGATGGGCCTTTGTCGCGATGACCGAGTTTTCAAAATAATCCGCGTGCTGGTCGCGCTGTCCGCGAAAATCAATCCACGCGTGCGAGTATTGGTGAACGAACAACGGATCGGGCGCCGAGATGTAACGCAACCCAGCGTATTCAAACCAAGGTCGTTTCCAGTTTTCCCAAGCTGCTGCAGGAATTGGATGACGCCTTGCGCCGATGGCGAGCAGGTAGAGCATCATGTGTTCGCAGTAATGCGCCCAGCGCGATTCCAGAAATCCACTCTCGGGTTTCCAACCGTGCGTCAACAAATCCCCGCCGTTCATCATCCAGGCCCAATCCATGCGGTCGTAAATTTCCGTGGCCCACTTGCGGATGTCGCGATCGCGGAAATGCTGGCGACATGTCAGCACGCCGCAAAGCAGCAGCGCTGTGTCAATCGAGGACAGCTCGCACTTCCATTCGCGCTCGCCGGTTCGCCAGTTGACGAAGTGATAAAAAAAACCGTGCTCGTGCGGCATCCGTTCGCAGAGAAATTGCAGCGCCCTCCGCGCACGTTGCCGGGCTTCGCCGCGTGGCAGCCAGCCGCGACCATCCGCAACGCACAGCGCTGTCAGGCCGAAGCCCGTCGCGGCGATGCTGCCGATTTCCCGCTTGTCCTCGCCAGTGATGTGGTTTCGGTCCTTGACCAGGCCGGTGGCCGGATGCGTGCATTCCGCAAAGAAGCGGAATGTGGTGCGCTCAAGCTCTTCGAGAAAAGCGTCGTCGGCTTTTGATAACTTTGGTGTCTCGACTTTGAACGATGCCAACGCCGCCTGCGCAGGATTGGCGGCAAACAACAGCGGCAATCCGGCGCCCAACTTGCGCAACATTTGTCGGCGGGTCATCGTGCTTGGAGATTACGCGAGCAGACGCAGGTCAACAACAACGTCTTACGCCGTTGAATCGTTCCTCAGTGACTTCAACGTAGATTTGTTGGTCGGACTTGCTCGAAGGCAGCGTAGCGTGCTTTGCCACACCACGGTTTTCGTGGCTGCACTCGCATAACACTGCCTCCTGGTGTGCGCGCTCAAGATGTGCCTCGCCGGAAAGTTCCCGCGCCAACGCCACGGCGAGAGCCGCCGTGCCGGCTGCGCCACTGAAATTCTGTCCACTTTCCTTCACCGCGTAGTCCGGCAACCAGACTGGTTCGGTTTCGCGCAACACGGCGGGCTTGCGGCGTGAGAGCAACAGAATCCATTCGCGCACGCTCAACAACACAACGATGGAAACCAAAATCAGAAAAGCACCTGCAACGAAGGCGTCGAGGATATTGTTAAAGACAAATCGATCGCGGCGGGCCTTGATCGTGCGCATTTCGTCCGCGATGGCTCGAAGCCGCGCGTCCTCGCCTTCCAAGGACGCTGCCGAAGGCTGTTCATTTAATTCCAACGCGCGCTTATTGACTTTCTCGATTTCCGCGTTCGCCCCCGCCAGGAAACCAATCCTCGGATCCCGATGCCAAATCTTCTGAACCCCCGCCGTAAATGTGACCGACAACAACCAAACGAGCGGCAAGAGCGTCACCAGCGCAAACCAAGGTCTGCCCACACGGACGCCCTCTCCCCCATTGGGGGAGAGGGAAGGGGTGAGGGGGCGTCCCGGCTGGTTGGCAAGGCCGTGAGGGTTCTCACGACTCAGCCCCATCTTCAGAATAATTGTCGTCGCCAGACAGAGGGCGATGGCGGCAAGCATTTGGTTCGCGATGCCGAACAATGGCCACAACGAATTGATGCCGCCCATCGGATCACGCACACCTTGAATCAGAAATGTGCCCCAACCCAACACAATCAATCCGCTCGCGAGCACGTTCGGACCGACTGCCTTGGTGTCGCCCAGCGGTTTCCAGAGGTTGCCGAGAAAATCCTGGAGAATGTAACGGCCCACGCGCGTGCCCGCGTCGAGCGTTGTGAGGATAAACAACGCCTCGAACATGATGGCGAAGTGATACCACAAATCGAGCCAGCGATGGCCGACGACCCTGGAAAAAATCTGGGCCATCCCCACCGCCAGCGTCGCCGCGCCGCCCGTGCGCCCGAACAACGTGTGCTCGCCCACGTCCTTCGCCAGTTCATCCATGTGCTCGACCGTCACTGGAAATCCAAGCGACGTGACCTTCGCGGCGGTGGCCGCGGCTTCGCCTTTCACGTTCATGGCAAAATAAACTCCCGGCTCCATCGTGCAGGCTGCGACAATCGCCATGATGGCCACAAGCGACTCAAGGCACATCGCGCCGTAGCCAATGGGTCGCGCGTAACTTTCGCGCGTGATGATTTTCGGCGTCGTGCCGCTGGCGATCAACGTGTGAAA
>CAZCZP010000212.1:5125-7036 GCA_964502895.1 uncultured Bifidobacteriaceae bacterium | reverse complement strand
GAACCGACGAATGAGGCTTTTGCAGAGCCCTGCCTTACCACTTGGCTACCCCGCCGCACGCGAGCCACTAGCTTAGTTCGCACTTCGCCAGGTGCAAGTTCAAGTTTCCTGAAGCACCACAAAGAATCAACTCCACTGAGAACACGAAGCCATTTACACATTGCTCGGCTCGTGTGACCGCAACGGAATCGTAATCGCACCGACGTTCACTGGTTGTTGACGCCGTGTGCTGAAAACTCCGATGGCAAAAGTTCCTGGACCGTGTTGATGATCAATTTTTCCACGCCGGGAGCAAGGCGCGTCGGTAATCCATAATAAGTCATTGCGCCGCCGCCTTCGTAGCCGCCTTCTTCCAGAATGCGCTCGGAGGGAATGTAGCAGGGCACGTCGTTGGCATAGGCATTGACCCAAAGGCGCGCGCCGGCGAATTCTCTTTTCAACCGCAGCGAATAATCAACGACAACTTCGCCTGGCAGAAAAATCATGGCGAGGTCGTTTCCGAAAATCCACGTCTGGACAAGATACGGCAGTTTCGCACTCAATCCTTCGCCGCGGTCGAGCTTGGCCAGGCTCCAGCGCGCGTGATAACCGACGTAATCAGTCTGCTTCGCTCGCGTTTCCCACTCGGTGCGTGTGGGCAGAATATCGAATGGGAGATCAATCTGCTTTGCGCGGCATTCGAGTTTGCCACCGATTGGTGACAAGCTACCCGCGAGCAGTTGATTGACGTTCGTGACGATTTCGTTGCCATGCCGCTTCGCCAGATCAATCCCCGGCCGCGGTTGCGGATTCGCATCCGCGCCGCAACCGATGGCTACGAGCACCAGCGCTCCGGGATGGTCACGCTCCAAAAATTCCTGAGCGTAACCCGCCCAGTCGCCGCTGATCTGATTGAACTCGCCGGTGAGGGTCGTGCAATGACAGGCGTAGTTAAGGAACAGCGCCTGGAGTTTGCCGCTCGCATCTTTCACCGTGAGCACCGGCAGATCGTGGTCCACGGGCCCGCCTTTGGTGCGGCGGTTTGCGGCAAAGCCAGCCTTGCCCTGCGCCCAACTTAGCCGCGCTGGTTTGCGATTCTTCAACGCTTCGAGCGCAGCCTTTTCGATGGCGTCGGTGAGCTCGGCCGTGTAAGTCGCCACGTGCAATTGGTGTGCCGGGGGCAATGGTTCGCCAAAGAGTGTCGGCAAATAACCATCCAAATACGGCGCGCTGTGGGTGTGCGTCGAACAAATCGCCACTCGGCTCGGCTGGATTTTTCTCGGCTGCAACCGCCGCACAACTTCGTCGCGGATGTGCGCGGGCACGCCGGTGTTGTCCACCGTGATGAGCAGCGCCGGGCCTTCTCGATCGCTGCCAATCGCCAGGGCCTTGGCCCAGAGTTTTTGCGCAACGCCTTCGGATTCTGTCTTGCGCACTGCGTAGCCGCTGAGCCGGATCGGGTACGCAGGCGTAATGTCAACGCGCGCACCGCCGACTTGATACAACGTCCCGCGCGCGGCGAGGGAATCTCGTGCGAACATGGTCCAGAAAAACTGAATCAGGATGACGCAGCGTATCAAGTTCTTCATGGGCCGTCCGTGTTCGGGAAGCGCCCCGGCGTATGCACGAAGCGAATCACAGTCTCACCACCCGCCCGGTCTTCACCGACTTCTCTTCCGCCTCACAAATTTCGACCGCGCTCAAGGCATCTTGCGCCGTAACGACCGTGGGTCGTCTGCCGGTTTGGATGGATTGAATCATGTGCCGCAATTCTCCAACGTATCCGTCCAGGCCTTCAGGTTTGATGACTTGCGAAGGCTTGCCCTCTTCATCCAGACGCAAAGCGTCTGCGCCGCGGGCGCTGTCGAAATCAACCGTCGCGCGCTCGAACATCACCGTGTAGGACATGTTGAAACCGCTGGCGAGCAGCCA
>CAZCZP010000212.1:0-5025 GCA_964502895.1 uncultured Bifidobacteriaceae bacterium | reverse complement strand
TTCCCGTAGGTTTTGTTGGCAACGAGCTCCTTGAGCCACGCCCAGCCCGGCCAGAATCTCATGCACATGGCCGGCATAAAAAATCCCTTGGCTGATTTGGCCGCCTTCACAATGTTGCGAGCAATGACCGATGTGCGCGCGAGTGGCTTCTCGCAGATGACGTGTTTACCAGACTTCAGAGCCGCGATGGCTTGAGCCGCGTGCAACGGCGTCGGGACGCAGAGATCCACCAATTCAACTTCCTTGTTCGCGAGGAGGTCATCGAGGTTCTTGTAGGTCTGAATGTCCTTTCCGAGATCAATCGCGTCGGGACTGCTGATGTTGCCACTGACACCCGCGAGCACGCCGTTCACGGGCAACCGCACGGCGTCGCAGACCGCAACGATGCGCGCGTCCGGGATTTGTTGATACGATTTGATGTGGGTGACGCCCATGAAACCGAGACCCACAACGGCGACGTTTACCTTTCGATTTGAACTTCGAGCTTTTGATTTCTTCATTGGCGAATGGTCAGGTCGGACATCGGAATTTAGGTCGAGATTTTTTCCACGAGTTCGCGAGCCGCACGGATGTCTTCCACACGATTCATGCCGGCTTCGCGTTCGATGCAAAGTTCGCCGGCAAAACCAATTTCGCCTAGTGTGCTGAAAAACACCGGCCAATCCACTTCGCCCTGGCCTGCGACCACCTCGTCGCCCCATGTGCCAAGAGTGCTCGTGCGGGCAGCGTCCTTGATATGTACCTGGCGAATCCACGGCCCGAGCGTGCGCAGCGCCTCGATGGGATTTCCCTTGTCGTAGAGAATCATGTTTGCCGGATCAAAGTTCACTCCGAGATTCGGCCGGTTCAGTTTGCTCAAAAAATCGCGCAACTCCGCGGCAGTTTCCTGACCGGTTTCCAGACCCAGCGCAATGCCGCGCGCCTGAAAAGCATCGGCCACCTGAATGAGCCGCTGTTTCAATTTCGCGTAGCTGGGATTGTTTTCGTCGTGCGGCAGGAAACCAGCGTGGAACGTAACCAGTTTGAGATTGAGTTTCTGCGCCAGCGCAGTCGTGACCTGGATATTCTTCCAATTCTCTTCCCAAGTCGCGTCGGGCGCGATGCCACCGGTGAGCCGGATGGTTTCCAGTGTGGAATAATCTTCTCCCACGCACCCGAACATGCCCGAGACGATGGTGACGCTTTTTTGGCGAAGCAACTCGGGCGCATTCCGCCACACGTCGGGCGCGTCACGCAACGGATCGAGCGCGAGTTGCACCCGCCGGATGCCCGTGGCCTCCAGCTTGGCGACCAATTCCTGCGGCGTCGCCGGTTGCAGCGACCAACTGCAAACGGCGAGGCGTTGAATCAATGCTCCGGTGTTCATACGATTGCTGGATTCAAATCCATTTCGTCAACGCGAGGTGAGGAGAGCCAGCCTGGTGGTTCCCATCGGCCTTCAGCGCCACCATTAAGAACCGTTGGGCTCAAAACTCAACCTCCGTTTTGCGAGGCTTGCCTTCGCTAAAACTGATCCTCCTTCTCCTTGAATAACACGTTGAACGTCGTCATCGAGCCGTAGCTGCGCGTGATGTATTGTTGCATCTCGACTTTCTCGGCGTCGCTCAATTTTTCGTGAGCGTTGATCTTCTGCTCCAGGACGCGCAGTTGATTGCGGACCATCACAATTTTGTGAAAGAAAACTTCCAGCGGCACTTCCTTGGTTTGCAACGTCGGGTCCGCCGGATGCAGAACCACTTTGCCGTTGTGCCAGCGAATGCCGAGTTGTTCGACGACTGACTCCGGCTTTTCCAGGCCCAACTTCTTCACGGCCACTTCCACCGTTTGATCAACAAATTGCTTCAGCGGAATATCAAGCCCGCTCAGGGCCGCGCGCGGTTCGGCTGCCTCCAGTCCTGCGGATTCCGGCGCAACGGTGCGTTTGCTATCGCTGAACAAAATGTCCGCCGTGGTTTCGGAAATTGTTTTCACCGTGCCGATGCCGTATTGCGGGTGGCGAACGCTCATTCCCACGTGCAACGATTCGATTTTCATGGGTGTGGTTTAACACGGCCGGGGTTGCGGAGCACGGATTTTTGTGCATGGTAAAGCCGCAACCAAGCGATTTGGACTCCGGCGGGAAGCGGAGCGCCACGCCGCTTTGGAACGGACTGCAACGCGACTTGCCAAAAGGCGAACGCTCCCCTTTCATAGTCGTCACAAACCTGTCTATGCTAAACCGCATTCTCATTGTTGCTGCAATCGCAGTGCTGGCGGATCCCAGCGCCGCCGCCGACTGGCCGCAGTTCCGCGGCCCGCAGGCATCCGGCGTTGACACAAGCAAACCGCTGCCGACCGAATGGAACGTCGAGTCCGGCAAAAACATTCGCTGGCAAACACCGCTGCCAGGCTTGGCGCACGCTTCGCCCATTGTTTCAGGTGAGCGCATTTATGTGGCGACGGTCGTCGGCCCGGCTGATGCCGAACTCAAAGTCGGACTTTACGGCGACATCGAGCCAGTGACGGAAGACAGCGTTCATCAATGGCGATTGCTCGCGCTCGATCGGGCCTCCGGAAAAATTCTTTGGAACGTCGTCGGCCACGAAGCCGTGCCGCGTGTGAAGCGTCATCCGAAATCCACGCATTGCAATTCCACGCCGGCCACCGATGGTCGTCATATTGTGACGATCTTCGGTTCGGAAGGACTCTTTTGTTTCAACACTGATGGGAAGCCGCTCTGGAAAAAAGACCTGGGACCGATGGACTCCGGCTTTTTCGCCGTGCCGTCGGCGCAATGGGGCTTCGCCAGTTCACCGGTGATTCACGACGGCAAAGTGATTGTTCTTTGCGACGTTCAGACGAATTCGTTTCTTGCGGCCTTTGACGTTGTCTCGGGCAAGGAGCTGTGGCGCACGCCGCGCAAGGATGTTCCGACGTGGGGCTGTCCGGCGGTCGTTGAAGCTAACGGTCGAAAACAAATCGTTGTGAACGGCTGGCATCATTCGGGCGGATACGAATTCGCCACGGGCAAAGAAGTCTGGAGGCTTGATGGCGGCGGCGACATTCCCGTGCCGACACCGATTTTTTCACACGGCCTGATTTATCTGACGAGCGCGCATGGGCGACTGCGCCCCATGCGCGCCATCCGGCCCGAAGCCACCGGCGACATCACGCACGCCGATCCTGCGGGCACAAACGCTGGCATCGCGTGGGTGCATCCGCGGCTAGGCAATTACATGCAAACACCCATCGCCGTCAGCAATTGGATTTTTGGCTGCACCGATAGCGGCGTGTTGACGTGCTTCGATGCAAAGACTGGTGCAATTCTTTTCAGCGAACGGCTCAGCAGCGTCGCGCAAGGCTACACGGCATCGCCGGTATCGGACGGGCGACATCTTTATTTCGCCGGCGAGACGGGAAAAGTGCTGGTCGTTCCGGTGGCCGACAGATTTTCTTTGGCCGCGACGAACGACCTCGGCGAAACCTTCATGGCCACACCAGCGATCTCGGAAGGGACGCTGCTCTTTCGCACGCGGACAAAGCTGATCGCTGTCGGCAAACCGTAGCCACGCGGCAAAGCATTTTGCCGACGCCGAAAAAGTCTTGTGACGAGCGAATGGTTGCCGTATGAACGCGCCGTAGCACTGATGCGAAAACCCTCGTTCAGCCGACGGCCGCCTCCGCCATGAAAATCAAATTTCTTTGTCTCGTGCTTTTCGTTTCGTGCCTTCCAACAAGCCTGCTGCGAGCGCAGTTTGTCATCACCAAAGTCGCCGATACTGCCACACCCATTCCCAACGGCAGCGGCAATTTCACCGGCTTCACCTTGCTCTATGGACCAGCCACCAGCCAGGGTAGCGTTGCGTTTTACGCCACCGGCAACGGCGGGCAAAAAGGCTACTACATCCAGACCAACGGTGTGCTGTTTCGCGCAGTGGATACGAATACCCCTGCCCCAATTGGCGGAAATATTTCGGGTGTTTCGCCATACGCCTACGGTTTTGAAGGCGACAGCTTGTATTTTAACGGCTCGGCTGCGGGCCAGAACGGCGTGTTCGTTTATAGCAATGGCGTCATCACGCAACTGGTGGGCACGAACACCATCGTGCCAGGCACGACGAGCAAATTCAACGGCTGCCTCTTGTTATATCCTTATGATGGACGCGTGGCCTTTCAGGGTTTGATCGGCAGTGCGCAAGTGGGGATTTATCGTTACGATAGCGGGGTCGTGACCAAGGTTGCCGACACCAACGACAACTACATCGGGGGCTCCGGTAAACTATCGTTCACTATTTCGAGCGCGGAGATTTCGCACGATGCCGACGGCGCGGTGGCTTTTTTCACATCCGACTCGGCGGGCGGTGGGCGTCAGGGTATTTTCACCGTCGTCAACAACACCCTTAATCGCATCGCCTCCACGGATACGCTTGTTCCCGGACGCGCCATCCCTTTCGGTGGTGCCAATCCGATCTTCAATCGCAAGCCGGACATCAGCGGTGGCAAGATTATTTTCGGTGGCCGATTCAGCGGCGGCAGCGGCATCTATCAGGCCACCCTCGACGGGAGCGGTGCCATCATGCTCGCCGATACAACCACGCAAATGCCAGGCACCGCCTTCAATTTCAGCAGTTTCGGAGATGCCGCCATTGAACTCGGTACGGTGGTCTTCATTGGGCAAGGTCCCGGCATCCAGGGTGCCTACCGCTTGCAGAACGGCACTATCGAGAAGATCATCGCCAAGCCCGACGCTCTCGACGGCAAGACGGTCGAAACTGTCGTTCTCAGCAATCAAGGATTGAGCGGCGGCCGGGTGGCGCTGCAAATACAATTTTCAAACGGCAGCTTCGGCATTTACACCGCCATCGTCGGATTCGCCAACCAACCCAACCCGGGCGGAACGCTCCTGCCCGGCTCGGTAATCTACTCAGGTTCGAGCGGCTTCAGCTTCACGTTCAACGGCGAAGTTGGCCGCGCGTATCGCATCCAATACAACACCAACCTCGCGACGGGCTATTGGACAACGCTTACCAATTTCACCTACACCGC
>CAZCZP010000211.1:0-7101 GCA_964502895.1 uncultured Bifidobacteriaceae bacterium | reverse complement strand
CCGAAGGGAAGGTAATAAGAAGCCGCGTTGATCCGGACTGGCTCAATCAGGGAACTTCAAGCCGATCCATCTGATCCAGACAACCCAAGCCATTTTGCTTTTTACAGGCGCGCGTTCCTTCTTCCGGTTACCTACCCGAAAGATGGGAAGAAATGTGCGTGCCAGGGCCGGTCTCTAGGTTTCGTTCATGGCACAGCCTGGATCGATTTATCCACGAGCTTTGGCCGCAACGACCGTCAGCCAGATTATTACAACAAGGTGGTTTCACCGTGGCCTTACTGGATTCCGGCATCCAGACCTGCAACGCACTTTATCTCTTTGTGAACAAGATGGTGGTAGGTGATGGATTCGAACCATCGAAGGCGTAAGCCAGCAGATTTACAGTCTGCCCCCGTTGGCCACTTGGGTAACCTACCAGCAAGGGGCGCAGATTAAGCCAGAGCGGTTCCAACCCCTCAAGTTCAAAATCCGTGGTTGAAACCCGAATCGGATTTCTACGCCGGTCTTCCCAGAATCAAACTCGACACTCCGTCGGTGTTTCGACATGTTTCAGGCACAACACGCGCATAGGCGATTTCTACGAGTTCGGAAGGCTTTGGCAAACCAACATGACCAGATTCAAACCGGGTGAAATCGGATGGCGGGTGGAAAACTACTTTCGCACTCAGGGCAATCTCGCGGGCAAGGTCGTGGTGGACCTGCCGGCTGGCGAAGGGCGCATGAGTCAGGCACTACACGAACTCGGCGCGACAGTCGAACCGTACGATTTGTATCCGGAGTTCTTCAAGGCCGACAGACTCGTCTGCCGGCCGGCGGATCTCGAGCGGGACTTGCCCATCCCCAGTCAACACGCCGATTACATAGTCTTTCAAGAGGGCCTCGAACACTTGCCCGATCAGTTGCGTCCGCTGCGTGAGTTTAACCGCATCCTCAAACCCGGCGGGCGACTCATTCTGACCACGCCAAATCCCTCGTCGTTGCGCGCGCGGCTCTGTCACTTGCTTCTCGAAGGCTATCTCTTCAACAAACTGCCGATCAACGAAACCAGCGCGATCCGCTTTCTGGACAAGCAGGAAAACCGTTTTTACTTCGGTCACATTTTTTTGATCGGCGCCCAGAAGCTGCGCATCCTGGGCCGTGTGGCTGGCTTTCGCATCGCGGCCGTTCTTCCCAACAAGATCAGCAAGTTCTCGGTGTTGCTGGGCGTTTTTTATCCGTTGATCGCCCTGGTAAATCTGTGGGCCTACTTTCGTTCATCCCGTCGGCTCAAACAAGACCCGGAGCGTGTGCGAAAAATTCTAAGGGAAGTCCTTTGGCTGAATCTGCATCCGCGCGTTCTCTTCGCCAAGAAACTGTTTCTCGAATTGGAAAAAGAAAGCGAGCTTTCCGCCGCCGACACGGCCTTTTTCATCCAACCCAGCCCGGCGAGAAAGGGAGCGGATGAAGACTGACAGTTCCGCAATGGCGGAGGCTGACAGGCTCTCGATCCTCGCTTGAACGAGCCATGAATCCAGAAATCTTTGCGGGTCTGCGCCGCGCGCTCGAAGATGAGCCGAGCGCCGGTCGGCGGTTGCTGGATGCAAGTTGCGCAGACGGTAAATCGTCCGCGGCGTATCGGGATATGGGGTTTGCAGTCACGGCTTCAAACTACGATCCCGCCGAGTTTCAAATTCCCGACATGCGCTGCCTCCGGGTGGACCTGAACGAGCCGTGGCCTTTTGCGGACGGCGAGTTTGACGTGGTCGTGTTGCAGGAAGTCATTGAACATCTGGAGAACATCCCGTTCGTTTTTCGCGAGGCAAGGCGCATCCTCAAACCCGGCGGTTGTTTTGTTTTCAGCACGCCGAACATGTTGAACTGGACTTCACGGCTGCGTTTCCTCGGCACGGGTTTTTACATGGGCCGGAAAAATCCTCTGCGCGTCAACACGCCGCCCGGCAACGCGCCCAACTGGCATATTCTGCCGTTCCACATCTATCATTGGGCGGGTTACCACTACGGGCTGCGAATCGAAAAAGTTATTGGCTTGCGAAAACGCCTCCACGCCTTCTTGCTCGGCGTGTTGTTCTATCCGTTCTGCGCGCTTTACACGTATCGCTGGTGGGTGTCTTCCCAGAAGAACCCCGAACAACGCGCCTACAACCTCGACCTCTGGCGGCATCTGTTCAGCAACGAACTCCTGCTGAGCAACACGATGGTGGTCAAGGCACGCAAGCAGGCTTTGGTTGAAAAGACGTGACGTTCGCGCGGAAAAACATGGCGGTGGCAGCGAAGCACTCTGCTTCAATCACGGCCTGATCTTTTTCACCTTCGCGTACGCGACGGCCTTGTTGATCAAGGCATCCATCGAAACCGGCAGCGGCAGGCCAAATTGTTCGTAGTGAGAGATTATCTTCCTGGTCTGGCCCAGATCTTCCGTCAGTTTTATGATGGAACAAGCGAACCGCGTCAAATCCTTGAGTTGCGAGGCCTTTCGCAGCCGGCTCCACGATGCTACATCCAGTGGCGTCGGCCTGGGCTTCGTCGCCAGGAAATTGCGGGCGTAAGGATCACCGTGCGCCAAGCCGGCCTTGTGAATCCGGCCCAGCTCTTCGGCTGTGGCGAGCAACAGCGCATCGTCTCGCGAGGCGGCGTACGCGTCCGCCACTGATGGTGCGTCAATCCGCAATGTCGCCACGATGCCGAACTCAAACAATCCGCGCTGGCGCGATTCCCCCCAGAGAATCAGCTCCGGCACCGCCAGTCCGCGTTCGCTGAAGGCGCGGTAACCCGCGGCCTCCAGTTTTGACCGTCCCGCGCGCAGCAACCGCAGCAAATTATGTTTGGGGCGGCGCACATAGATTTTGACCATCGCTTCACCCTTCCAACCTGGCGGTGGTGCGTGCGCCATGACTTCCCGGGGCTTCTTCTCCAAAATCATTTCGACCAATTCGCGCGCCCATTCCGGCGACACGCCTTCGGCCAGATGCAGTCGCGCACGGCCAACGCGAAGCTCCGAGAAAGTTTTTGGAGGAGATGGCGCCATCGAAACTATGCGAACAGTTGATTCAAACTTTGCCTTCTGCGCCGACACTGCTTGGCCTGGCTACGGCTTCCGCGAAGCGCGCGCGTGCTGCTGGCGCTGCTTCGCCGAAAAGCACGTCAATGGAATGTTGCGCCTCCTCGAAGTCATCCGCGCTGTGAATCGCATGACGGCAACGGACATTCGCGGCAGCGGCCTCCGCGCGAATCTGCGCCCGCAGGCGGCGCTTCTCGCGCAACAATCTCTCCGTCGCCAGCTTTGGATCGGCGGCAGCGGCGCGGTCCAGGCAGATGATGTAGTAAACCGGCTCGGCGACGTTGCGTCCGCGATTGTCGAACCAGTTGCCACCGCGCAAATGCCGGCGGCAGCGCAACCGTTGCGCTTGGTCCAAAACGCCGTGTTCGAGCACCTCAAACGATTCCGCGAAATGAGCAACCGCGCGAGGCCGCTGCGCCGCGTCGAGATCCGAGCGAAGAAAAAAAACCGCAATGCCCGGGAGTTTCGCGGCATCGGCCGCATACTTCGCGCGGGCTTGGACAATCAGGTGCTTGATCCACGGAGTGTCTAGCGGCCATCTCACCAACAGGTCCAGTTGCATGTCAAAACCGCGCCGCGCGAGTTCCTCGTGAATGGCCGCGAGCGTTAGCGGTTCGGGCAACTTCTCGCCTTCGGCGGCGGCCAATGCGCGGAGCTTCGCCGCGTAATCGGACTTGGGCGGCTTATCGGACTTAGGACCGACCAAATCGCAGCCCGGCGGAATTCCTGAACCTTCCGCCTTGTGGTAGCAAAGGTGAAACATCACCGCCGCCAGACGGTGCTGCTTGCCCGGAATAAAAAACCCGCGCGCGTGACGCGCCCGTTGCTCCAGAATTTCCGCCGCGAACGCGGGAGTCAGATACGGCCAACCCGCGTACGATCCCATCTCGCCCGTCACCGAACGGAATTCGATGGCGACCTTTCCGGGCATCTGTGACGCCGCCCGCGCGGCGGGTACGTGCGCGTGATCCTCGACCAGCACGTCAACATCACCTTTGAAAGTAGCGCATTCAGCGGAAGTTAACGGAACTTCGTCCCACCAGCGCAGCACGGCGTATTTCACGTCCGCGCGATCGAGCGCCTTCAGGTAATCCGCCGGCGACGCCACGTGAACGCGGATCGAACGTCCCGCTTTTCGCCGCTGCCGCCAGCGGTAGAGCAGATACGCCGTGCGCACAGGCGCGAACATCAATGTTGCGAAACTCACAGAAGTCAGTTCGTTGGGCGCTGAATTCTATTCAGCCCGGCCATTACGTAAAGCGACAAGCGCAAGCCGCGACGCGCGCAGGCTGGTTTCGCGGGATGATTCTTGCCGCAAAGTTCCGTCCGGCTATTCTGCGCGCGTGCCTGGGCCGCTGCCATTGTCCGTCGCCGTCGTCACACTCAACGAGGAAGCCGATCTGCCGCGTTGCCTCGGGAGCGTGCGTGAACTCGCGGCGGAAATTCTGGTGCTCGATTCCGGCTCGACCGACCGCACGGCGGAAATCGCCCGCGGCTTCGGCGCGCGTTTTGAGACTCAGCCCTGGGCCGGATTCGTGGCGCAAAAGACCCGCGCGTTCGGTTTCTGCACGCAGCGATGGGTGTTGAACCTCGATGCCGACGAGGTCATTTCTCCTGAACTGGCGGCATCGTTGCGGCAATTATTTTCCGACGGCGAACCGGCGCAGGCCGGATTTGAAATCAACCGCCGCACTTTTTACCTTGGCGATTGGATTCGGCACGCGTGGAATCCGGATTGGGTGCTCAGACTCGCCCGGCGCGATGGCGCGCGCTGGACCGGTCACGATCCGCACGCGCATCTCGAAGTGGCTGGCGCGACGGGTAGATTGACCGGCGACCTGCTCCATTATTCTTATCGCAATCTGGAGGATCACCTGACCCGGACAATTCACTACGCCCGCGTCGGCGCCAGCCGCCACGAGAGCGAGGGCCGTCCGTTGCGATGGCATCACCTTGTCGTTTCGCCCTGGGCGGCGTTTATCAAGAAGATGATTTTCAAGAGTGCATGGCGCGATGGCTGGCGTGGCTGGATCATCAGTGTCGTGACGATGTACGGCGTGTTTGCCAAGCACGCCTTCAGGTTGGAGCGAAAGCTCGTAGCCGAACGAAAGCACTGAGCCGTCAGCCGGCGGAATTCGCCAGTTCGGTTTTCGCGGCTCGCAAACCCTGGCGTCCGGCCATTTCTGCAAAGATCCCACCGCGCTGCAACAACTCCTCAAACCCGCCCTCCTCCACCACTTCTCCCTGCGACAAAACCAGAATGCGATCGCAACCGGCCAGCGTGGAGAGCCGGTGCGCGATGGAAATGACGGTCCGGTTTTCGGCGAGATGATCAATCGCCCGCTGGACTTCAGCTTCCGCCGCGGAATCCAGCGACCCCGTGGCTTCGTCGAGCACAAGGATCGGCGCGTTGCGCACGAACGCGCGCGCGATCGAGATGCGCTGGCGCTGCCCGCCGGACAATGTCGCGCCGCGTTCGCCCACACGCGTGTCGTAACCTTGCGGGAGGCGCGCGATGAATTCATGCGCGTTGGCCTCGCGCGCCGCCGCCTCGATTTCCGCGCGAGTGGCGCCGGGTTTTCCCAACGCGATGTTTTCCGCCACGGTTTGGTCGAAGATCACGATTTCCTGGCTCACCAGCGCCATCAACCCGCGCAGGTTGTCGAAGGACATTTCGCGGAGCGGCACGCCATCAATACTGATTTCACCCTTTGCCGGATCGTAGAAACGGTAAAGCAGATTCACCAACGTGCTCTTGCCGGAGCCACTGGGGCCGGCCACGCCCACCTTCATGCCACGGCGAATGGTCAGGCTGAAATCGCGGATCACCATCCGGTCGGGCACGTAACCGAACGTGACGTTGTCAAAGCGGATTTCGGAGCGGAATCCGGGGAGCAGTTTTGGCGACGACGGTTCTTTCACGCTCGGCTCTTCCCTCATGATTTCCGCGAGGCGCTCCACGCCCACGCTCGCCTGCTGGGAGTGGACATGCACCCGGGCCAGCCTGCGGATGGACATGAACATCGCCATTACGCCGACCAGGAAGCCGACAAACTCGCCGATGCTGGTCTGCGTTTTAAAGATGTAGATGATCAACGCGCCCACGCCCAACATGGAAATCACTTCGATCAACGGATTGATCAATTCCCGGGCTCGCACGCCTTTCATGCCGTGGCGCAGCAGCTCGCGGGAGAGATGGCGATACCGGTTGATCTGCTGGTCTTCGAGGCTGTAGGCCTTGATGATTCGCATGGCGCCGATCAGTTCGACCAACTGGCTGGACTGCGAAACCTCGGCCTTGATGCTGGCCCGGACCGCGCGCCGCACCTTTTTTCCCAACACCACGAGCGGCACCAGGCAGCCGGGCAAAAAAACCAGCGTGAAGAGAGTCAATTGCCAGTTCATCCACAACAGCCAGATGATCATGAAAACGATGCTGACGGTTTCCTTGATCAAATCCGCCGTGCCGTTCCTTAGAAAATTCTGGAGCTTCACCGTATCGGCGTTGATGCGCGTGAGCAAATCGCCGGTTTTCGAGCGGTTGAAGAAATCCAGCGAAAGCGTGCTGAACTTCTGCATCACATCCATTCGCATGTCGCGGATCACCCGTTCGCTGACCCAGCCCAGGCAATAGCTGCTGCCGTAATCGAGGCCGCTGCGCAGCAGCACGAGTATCGGCAGGAACAGGAGCGCGCCGAGGATGCGCCGCCAATCCAACGGCGTGCCGGCCCGCGGCAGCCACGGGTCGAGCGTTGCATTGACGCGGACTTCGAGACGCGCCAGCTTCTCCCTGAATCCCGGAGCGATCTTGTTTAGCTGGCTTTCCTTCTTTGAAATGACGGTGCTGGTGGCGTTCGTCCCGGCCGGCTCGAACCGGTCGGTGATGGTTTTGGCCGCTCCAATGAAACTCGCGTTGGCCAGGCCAAAGAACACACCCAGGAGCACCCCGATGACCAGACGCGGCCAATACGGCCGCAGATAATGCGCGCCGAATTTGAAGATCGTCTTGAGGTCGCCCATGCGCGCGAATCCTCGCAATTTTG
>CAZCZP010000210.1:2753-7119 GCA_964502895.1 uncultured Bifidobacteriaceae bacterium | reverse complement strand
CCGCAGTCGAGTCCCTCTATCAAAGAGATTCCATGATCGTGCTTAATCTAAATCGCTGCCGTGGCACGTCCGCGGCTACGTCCTGAGCGCCGTTCCACCGTTCATGGTGCTGCGCTGCCGGCTTAGCGAGCGTCCACCCTCACCCAAAACTCGGCCAGGATGGCTTCATCCGGCGGCAGCCGGGTTTTCGCTGGACGGAACTGCGCGAAAATTTTGTAGAGGCCGGGCTGGGCAAAGACGTGTTCAAAGGTCACGGTCCGGCCAGATTTCCAATGTTCCTTTGCATGAGCGTGGCGATAAATCGTAAGATCATCCTTCACGATGACAAAATGCATCAACGCCCCGAGAAAAAATTCTGTGCCCACCTGATTACCAGACTCGTCACGGATGATGGCTTCGAACGAATTCTTTCTGCCGACAACCAAGGTTGGCTCGACAGATTTCAACGAGATTTCATAGCCACCCTTGCGGTCCCGCCATTGCGGCACGGGTCCGCGCGGCGTGGCCGGGGTTTCGCCCGCCACGGTGAAACGCGGGTGCGCGAACGAATACACCGTGCCGCGGTGTTTGATGTCCGACCAGATTTGGTAACGGCCCGCGTTGGTAAATGCGCAAACGATCTCCCACAAGCCCGGCGCGGCGCGTTGCGGATGTATGTGGAAGAACGCGCCGAGGTCCTCGCGCACGCCGATGACGTGCATCAACTTCTCGTGTTCGACTTGCAGGTCGTCCACGGGCGTGCCCTGCGGCAGTTGACCCACGCGGAAGCGCAAGGGCGCGGGCCGCGAAGCTTCCACATCACCGGCGAGCAGTTGAACGGACAATCCCTGCTTCACACTGTTCGCTTCCACGGCGGAATACCGCCTTCCGTATCCGCAAACGGCTTCGCCCGGAATCAACTGCGCCAGGGCAGTTTTCGGGAACAACGCAGCCACACAAACCAGCGCGACCGCAACGAATGAAAAGCAATTCTGCACGACTTTTCGGAACAGCCATCTTGTAACAAATTACCCGGAGCGCGACAACTTTCACTTCGATGAAATCGGGATTGACCCCACGATTAGTCCATTGGAACTGATGGCATGGGCCAGATGCGCTCGCTCTTGATGGGCCGGGCGTTCTCCCAGTTCTGCCGGAAGTCCGGTTCACAAATGTTTGGTTTAATCCCCAAACGAAATGTCCAGCGTGCGCGCGGTCATCACACCGTAGTCGTCCGGGGTGACGAGCTTGAGCTTGGCGGTCGCCACTTGCAGCGGCACGTAATCAAGTCGCGGCGGGTTGACGGCGACCATCACCCCGTCGTGTCCTTCCACCAAGCCGCGCACCGCCGCCGCGCCAAAGATCAATCCGAGTGATCGGTCAAGCGAAGTGGGCTGGCCGCCGCGCAATAGATGACCGAGCACCACTGTGCGTGTTTCCTTGTCGGTCAATCCCTGCAACTGACTGGCCACGATCTCGCCCAACCCGCCGAGCCGTTCGACGTGCCAGGTGCTGGCCGCTTCCTTCAAGGTCAGCCCGCCGCCGACCGGCTTCGCACCCTCGGCGACCACAACGATGGAGTATTGGTGGCTGTGGCCCGCTGTCCGGCGTTTGATGTGCGCGGCGACCTTGGCGATGTCGTAAGGAATTTCCGGAATGAGAATCGCATCCGCGCGCCCGGCGATGCCGGCATGTAACGCCAGCCATCCGGCATATCGGCCCATCACTTCCACGACCATCACGCGCCGGTGCGATTCGGCGGTGAAATGCAGGCGGTCAATGCACTCGGTCGCAAACTTCACCGCGCTGTCGAAGCCGAACGTGGTCATCGTGCATTCCAGATCGTTGTCAATCGTCTTGGGCACGCCGATGACGCGCAGCCCCTTTTTGTGCAAGTCGCGCGCGAGGTTGAGCGTGCCATCGCCGCCGACGGAAATCAGCGCGTCGAGCCGGCGTTCCCGGAAGCGGCGCAACACTTCGTCGCTGCGGTCCACTTCCATGAACGAACCGTCGGGCTGCGGCACGCGGTTCTTGAAGGGATTACCGTGATTGCTCGTGCCCAGGATGGTGCCGCCAAGGTGCGCGATGTTGCGCACGAGCGGGCGCGTCAGCTTGATCACCCCGCCGTCGGGATAGTTTTCGGGATGGAGCAAGCCATCGAATCCGTCGCGGATGCCGTGGATTTCCCAACCGTGCGTGTGCGCGGCATGGACGACCGCATGGATGACAGCATTGAGTCCCGGCGCGTCTCCGCCGCCGGTGTTGATGGCGATTCGTTTGAAGCCGTTGGTGGTTTTGTTCGGGTTTGTGTTCATTGTAATTCGGTTAAAAATGGTTCAGCCGGCGCGCTCCAGCACGACGACAGATCGTGGCGCGACCTCGTAGTTCAATCCAGCGACAGCCCGGGTGGCTAAATCCTGGCGGCTGGTATCCACGACACGATTCCAAGCGCCGGGTTGCTGAATTTGGAATCGCACCGGCTCCCAGAAGGCGTTGATCATGACGTAGAGGTCGCTCGCGCCGTGCAAGCAATACGCCAGACAGCGCGAATCAAAATCCACCGGGCCGGTCGCGCCAAACCACCGCACCGCCTCGCGCCAATAGCGACCGCTGGCAATGGCCGGGTGCGCTTTGCGGAACGCAATCATCCGCTGGAAGAACTGAAAGATGTCCCGGTTCTTTTCCAGCAACGACCAATCCAGCCACGTGGTTTCGTTGTCTTGATTGTAGGGATTATTGTTGCCGCCTTGCGTGTTCAGAAACTCGTCGCCCGCGCAGAACATCGGTGTGCCGTTGGACAACATCAGCAAACAGAAGAAGTTCTTCACCTGTCGCCGGCGCAACGCGAGCACCTCCGCCGGCGCATTCGCATCCCCTTCCCAGCCACAGTTCCAACTCACGTTGTCGTTCGTGCCATCCGTGTTGTTGTGCCCGTTTGCCGCGTTGTGTTTGTGGTTGTAGGCGACCAGGTCGTAGAGACAAAAACCATCGTGTGCGGTGATGAAGTTGACGCCCTGATACGGCCGGTAAACATCCCCCGGGCCGTCGGGAAACAAATCATCGCTGCCATACAACCGCCGCATCAGCGCACCGACCTTGCCGGCATCGCCACGGACAAAGGCGCGCACATCGTCGCGGTATTGGCCATTCCACTGTCCCCACAGCCAGCCCGGATAACTTCTGCCCAGCAGACTTGTCCCGATGTCCCACGCCTCGGCCACGACCCGGAAATTCCCCGCGATTGCCAGCGCGGTGATCTCGCTTATCATCGCCGACTCCTCCGTCTGCACCTGGCCGTGGGCATCGCGCGCCAAAGCTGAGGCCAGATCAAAACGAAAACCGTCCACACCGAGATCTGCCCAATTCCGCAGGCTCTTCAAGATCAACATGCGCGCGGCCTCGCGCCCACAACGCAGCACGTTCCCGCAACCGCTGTCGTTCCGATATTGCCCATTGGGTTCGAGCAGGTAGTAACTGCTGTTGTCAATCCCGCGCCACGAATAGGTCGGCCCGGTCTGATCCGCTTCGCAGGTGTGATTGTAGATCACGTCCAACCACACCTCGATTCCCGCGGCGTGGAACGCTCGAACCATCTCCCGAAACTCCGCCGCCGCGTCATGCACCGCATAGCCTTGATGCGGTGCGAAAAAGTTCAGCGTCATGTAGCCCCAGTAATTGCCCTCCTGCGGATCAAACTGATGCACTGGCAACAACTCGACGACCGTTACGCCGAGTTCCTTGAGATACGGAATCTTTTCGATCACGCCCAGGAACGTCCCGCGTTTTTCGGGTGTCACCCCGGAGTTCGCGCGAGCCGTGAAACCTTTGACGTGCAGTTCGTAAATGACAATCTCGTACCACGGATGCCGAGGCCCCGCGAATTCGCCGGTGACCGGCTTCTTCACTGGCAACACTCCGAGCGGCGCGCGCCCATCGTTCGCGCCCGGCTTCATCGCGGCGGCACGCGAGAAGTCCCGCGGAAAGAACACCTGCTCGGCGAAGGGATCTAGCAACACCTTTTGCACGTCGAACCGGTGCGATGCCCCGGTCGGGCCTTCGACCCGGTAGCCGTAGTATCGCGCGTGCGGCGCCGCTGACTGCGGCACGAAGCAATGCCAGATGCGCCCCGTTTTGTTCTGAAGCGGATCGAGCGCAAACGCGGCCAGCGGCTTCACGAAATTCTTCGCGTCGAACAACAGTAACGTCACACCGGTCGCGTGCCGGGAGTACAAGGCGAAGTTCCACCCGTCTCCTTCCCAGGTGACTCCGGGCGGTATGGGCTGACCTTCGGCGATCATAGTCGTTCCGGCGTTGTTATTCGGCAGAGCATGGAGTGACGTTCCAAATCTCCTTCGCATACTGGGCAATGGTGCGGTCGCTGGAGAAC
>CAZCZP010000210.1:0-2653 GCA_964502895.1 uncultured Bifidobacteriaceae bacterium | reverse complement strand
GGCACGAAAACAACCTTGAGCCGACCCTTGGTGGCGGGATCAGCGTCGAGTGTGGCCGCGAGGTTGTTGATGAACTTGATGACGAGCTTGGCGAAGTGGTAGGCGGGCGCGGCTTTGCCAGCGAAAAAAAATGTCCGCGGCGGAACGTCGAGCCGCGGGTTCTCGCGCAGGCGATGGTAGAGCACGACGACGTGGAGCGCGTTCAGCAGTTGCCGTTTGTATTCGTGGATGCGCTTGATCTGCGTGTCGAAAATGCTGTCGGGATCAATCCCCGGCAGCCCCAGCCACTGGATGAACCGCAGCTTGGCCTGATGTTTCGCGGCGATGACTGCGGAGCGAAACGCTTTGTCATCGGCGAGCGGTTTCAATTGTTCCAACTGCGCGAGGTCGGTGATCCAGCCATCGCCGATGGCCTCGGTTATGACGGACGCCAACGACGGATTGGCCAGCAACAGCCAGCGGCGCGGCGTAACGCCGTTGGTTTTGTTGTTGAAGCGTTCCGGGAACATGGCCGCGAAGTCCGGCACGACGCGCTGCTTGAGCAGTTCCGAATGCAACGCGGCCACGCCGTTGGTGCTGTGCGAGCCGACGATGGCCAGGTTCGCCATGCGGACCTGCCGATTCGCGCCCTCTTCGATGAGGCTACAGCGCGCGATGCGGCCTTCGTCGCCCGGATACTTCGCGCGGACATCGTCGAGGAAGCGGCGGTTGATCTCGTAAATGATTTCGAGATGGCGCGGCAGGAGGTCTTTGAACCACTGCACCGGCCATTTCTCCAGCGCTTCCGGCAACAGCGTGTGATTCGTGTAAGCCAGCGTGCGTTGCGTGAGTTGCCACGCGTCGTCCCAGTTCAACTTCGCCTCGTCCAACAGCAGCCGCATCAGTTCGGGCACGGCCAGAGTCGGATGTGTGTCGTTGAGCTGGATGGCGGCCTTGTCGGGCAGTGCGGACCAATCGTTGCCGGTAGCGCGAAAACGGCGGACAAGATCGGCGAGTGAGCAGGCGACGAGAAAGTATTCCTGCAAGAATCGCAGACCTTTGCCCAGCGTCGTGTGATCGTCGGGGTACAACACGCGCGTGATCGTCTCGGCAGTGAGCGATTCCGCCAGCGCGCCGACAAAATCGCCGCTGCTGAATTGGGCGAAGTCGAAAGCATGCGACGCTTTGACGGCCCAGAGGCGCAGCGTGTTGATGGTCTTGCCACCGTAGCCGACCACGGGCCGGTCATAGGGAATGCCGGTCAGCGACGACGGGTGGCCTTCAACAACGCGCAGTGTTCCGTCGCGAATCTCGAACGAGACGTTCAGTTTCACCTCAACCGCTTCGTCGGGGCGCGCCACTTCCCACGGATCAGGCCGGGCGAGCCAGTGGTCGGGCTGTTCGCTTTGCCAGCCATCGCGGATGCATTGTTGGAAAATGCCATACTCGTAGCGCAAGCCGTAGCCCATGCCCGGAACGCCCAGCGTCGCCATCGAATCGAGGAAACACGCCGCGAGCCGGCCCAGGCCGCCATTGCCGAGGCCCGCATCCGGTTCCTCCTCGATGATCTGGAACGGGTCAACTTGCAGGTCCTTGCGCAAGTCCTGCCAGGCGGGATCAATCTGGAGGTTTGCGATGTTGTTCGCCAGCGAACGACCGAGCAGGAATTCCATCGAGAGATAATAGACTCGCTTGGCGTTGCGCTGCCGGTAGGTGTCTTCGGTCTTGAGCCAGCGTTGCGAAAGCACGTCGCGCACGGAGCGGGCGATGGCTTCATACTGGTCGCGCGTTGTCGCTTCGGTGTCGCGGATCACCTGGTCGAAGGTCAGATGCCGCTCGTAAAAGGCATTGGCGTCGCCGGCCAGGCTGACTGGCCCGCAGTTGTAACGGGCGAGGAGGGTTTCTTTCTTCATCGGTTTGGTCTTCGTAGTTGGTTGAGTCGGGCGTGTCATAAATTTTTCAGATGGCCTCGCAACACGCTTCGTCTTGCGGGATCGCCATGGTTTTTTCTTCGGGCTTCAGGCGCAGGACCATGATCGGCAGAGCCGTCAAGGCGCTGAGTTCGTCGGGGTCGTTCAGCAGGCGCGCTCTGGCCAGAATTCCATGCATCGCGGCTCGCAAGGAGAGCGCCTCCGCTCGTGGAGAACAGGGTTCAATGGCTTCCCGGGTGATGGCCTCGCGTATGGCGGATTCGAAATGGCGAAGCTCCGCGGACTCGATCGCGCAAAGTTTGCCGGCAAGCACCGGCTCGCGGTCGCCGAGTTCGCAACCCAGGTTGAAGAAGGGCCAGCCGAGGACTTTGCCGAGGCGGCGATGCTGCTCCCGCTGCGAACGCTCAAGCCAATCGAGGAAACAGGTGATGCGAACGAGTGGCGGATTCGACGGAGAAAAAGATTCCTCGTAGGCTGGCTCTGCGACCGTGTCCCACAGGTGTTGCAAGGCCGCAACCGCGAGCGCGCTCTTGGAATCGAAGAAATGATACAGACTTCCCTTCCGGGCCCCGGCGCGGGCGCAAACCTCATCCACGGTCACCGAATGATAGCTTTTCTCCCAGAGAAGATCACTGGCGGCATTCAGGAGGAGTTGTCGCGCGTTACTGTTGCGTCCCATAAGTGTGACTCGGGTTGCTTGCTTTTGGATTGCGCAACTTCGTGGCCGTGAGTGATGGCTGCTC
>CAZCZP010000209.1:5056-7144 GCA_964502895.1 uncultured Bifidobacteriaceae bacterium | reverse complement strand
TCCTTCAAACGTAAAGCGCCGCCTTCAAATCCCGCGTTAGCACGCTGAGAAATGGGTAGCGTTTGTTCGGGTCGGCTTCCAGACACTTCAACACAATCTTTTCCAAGGCTGCGGGAAGTTCGGGATTGGCCTGGCGCGGAGTCATGAAACTCGATCGGTCCAATTGCCGGCCCAGAATTTCCGCCGAAGTTTCGCCCGGGAACGGCTTCTGGTTGGTGAGCAGTTCGTAAGCAGAGACGCCGAAGGCAAAAACATCCACGCGCTGGTCTATCGCCTGTCCGGACAATTGTTCCGGCGCCATGTAGGCGGGCGTGCCGGGATTTTTTTTGACCTTGATCGGCTTTTCCTGGATCTCCTGCGCGAGGTCGAAGTCCACGAGACGCACGCTGCCGTTGCGCGTGACCAGCACGTTCTCCGGCTTGAAGTCCAGGTGCATGAAGCCGCTTTCATGGATGTGTTCCAGACCCACGGCCATATCAATCAGGATTTGCGCGACGTTCTCCAACAGCACCGGGTCGTGGCGCGCGTAGAGTTCCTTGAGGTTGTCCGCCTCGACATATTCCATGAGCAGATACCATTGCCCGTCAATCTTGCCGTGCTCGACGTAGCCGATAATGGAGTCGTGGTCCTGGATTTTTTCCAGGACTTCGCACCCGCGCACGAAACGCCGCTTGGCCGTGAAATCGAAGCGCAAATGTTCGTGCAGGCGACGCAACGCGTGCGACTTTCCCTTCGCGTCCGTGGCCAGCCAGATGTCGGCCATGCCGCCGCTGTTGATCAGCTCCTGCAAATTAAAGCGACCGAAGCGTCCGGGTTCGGACGAATTCGTGGCGCGTGATTTCTTGAGCAAACCGAGCACGTCTCTTTTCTAACACGCTTCCGGCGGACTCGCCACTGGGATTTGGACGGGAAACCGGACCCGCTGGATTTTCAACCGTTCGCCGGCGAGAATTGCCTCAGGGCGTGCGTCAAGTAGGGCAACAGTTGTTTCTTGCGGGAAACCACGTCGCGCAACTCGAAAATGCCCGGCTCGCGCTTGGGATGATCAATCCGCGAAACGAATTCCGCGTCGCCCGCGATGACCATCAGTGAATTCTGCGTCGTCACGTCCGTCACGAGCAACGCCGAGAAAAGGTATCGGCGACGTTCACGATATTTCTCCAGCGCCTCCAGCAGTTCAGCTTTCCGTTTCCAGAATTGATCGAAGCCGATTTCCTCGATTTGTGCGACGCTGAACTTCACGCCGGCCTCGGCATATTCCTTGCAATCAGTCGTGATGGCTTGCGGCGCGGATTTCAACGTGAGCAACGAGCCCGAGGCGAACAGTTTTTCCGTAAACTCGCGTGCGTTCACACCGGCGAGAGCTTCCAGTTTCTTCAAAACCTCCGCGTCACGCGGCGTTGTGGTGGGCGACGTCAGGTTCAGCGTATCGGAAACGACACCTGCCAACAGCAGCCCCGCGATGGGCGAGGGCAACTCCACGCCGTGCCGGAAAAAACAGTCCGCCACGATGGTGCTCGTCGAACCAACGGGTTCGTTCCGGAACAGAATCGGCTGATGTGTGGTCAGCGCGCCGATGCGGTGATGGTCAATGATCTCGATGATCTCCACCTCGTCCGCGCCCTGAACCGCTTGAGAGAGTTCGTTATGGTCAACGAGGATCAACTTCCGCGAAACCGTTTTGAGAAAATCGGTCTTCGAAAGAATGCCCACCGTCTGGCCCTGCGCATCGAGCACGGGAAAAATCTGGTAACCCGAAGATGTGGCCTCGTCGCGCACGGCTGCCAGCGGGGCGTGTTCGCGGAAACAGAGAAACTCTTCGTTCAAAACGTGCCGCACGGCCACGGCGGCGCGGCACAGCGCGGCTGTCGTGGCCGTGTCGTGCGGTGAGCTGATCAGGCTGACCTGCTTGCGCTTCGCAGCTTCGATGGTTTTCGATTCGATCTTCAACCCGCCGGTGACGATCACCACGCGCACGCCTTCGCGGATGGCGAGATTCTGGATGTCCCAGCGATCCCCCACGACCACGGCGAGTTTCTCGCGTTGATATTTTTCGAGGCGCGGCGCAAAAGATTCGAGGCTCATCGC
>CAZCZP010000209.1:0-4956 GCA_964502895.1 uncultured Bifidobacteriaceae bacterium | reverse complement strand
TCCGGCATGCCCGTGCGCCGTTTGAATTCCGCGTAGCCGATGGCGGAACAAATGGCGTCCGTGTCGGGATTCCGATGGCCGATGACCAGGATTTCGCTCATGCAATAAGCCGCGCAAACTAAAGAGCCGCAGGGCTTGCGGCAAGGAAAAGGCGGATGAATTCAGAGTTGTAAGACACGTCCCGCTTCCGTTAGCGTCGCCGCATTCTATGCCGAACGACAAGCAGGCTGACGTAGAACCGGCCTTTAATTCCTATATTCCAGCGCAAACGACTCTGCGCGAATTCACGCCGCGCGCGCTGATCGTTGGCACGTTGTTGGGCATGGTGTTCGGCGCGTCGTCACTTTATCTCGTGCTCAAGGTCGGCCTGACGGTGAGCGCCTCGATTCCCGTCGCCGTGATTTCCCTCGCGCTGTTTCGCTTGTGGTCAAAGGTCGGTGGACGCGACGCAACGATTCTCGAAAACAACATTGTCCAGACCGCCGGCTCGGCGGGCGAGTCCATCGCGTTCGGCCTCGGCGTAACGATGCCGGCCATCATGATTCTGGGATTCGATCTGGAAATCACCCGCGTGATGCTCGTGGGTTTGCTGGGAGGGCTGTTGGGAATTCTGATGATGATCCCGTTGCGCCGCGCACTGATCGTGGCGCAACACAAGGAATTGAAATACCCGGAAGGCACCGCCTGCGCCGAAGTGCTCAAGGCCGGCGCGAATGCCGAATCCCGTGCGCGCGCGTCCGAGGCCGCGCAAGCCGAAGCGGCCGCGGCCGCCAAGCGAGGCGGGTTGAACTCACCCAGTGCCAAGGCCGTGTTCACCGGCTTCGGAATTGGCCTCATTTACAAAACCCTGATGTCCGCGCTTAAACTTTGGAAGGACACGCCGGAGAAATCCTTTGGCGCACCGCTCAAAGGCGGCTCGGTTTCCTGCGAGATTTCGCCTGAGTTACTGGGTGTCGGCTACATCATCGGCCCGCGCATCGGCGGCATCATGATGGCCGGCGGCGCGCTGAGTTACCTGTTGCTGATTCCGCTCATCAAGTTTTTCGGCGAAGGCTTGACCACGGTTGTTTCGCCCGGAAGCAAGTTGATTTCTGAAATGTCGCCGAACGAAATCCGGGGAGCTTACATCCTTTATATCGGCGCGGGCGCGGTGGCGGCGGGCGGCATCATTAGTCTCGCGCGGTCGCTGCCGACGATCTGGCGCGGCGTGCGGTCCGGGCTGGCGGATTTCCGAAAAGCTGCGGTGGCGAACACGTCCGTCTTGCGCACCGAGCGCGATCTTTCGATGAAGTTTGTCGCTGGCGGTTTGGTAGCGCTGGTGGCGGCGATTCTGGCGGCACGCGCGTTGCACATGAACCTGCTCGGCGCCATGCTCATCGTGGTATTCGGCTTTTTGTTCGTCACGGTCTCGTCGCGGCTGACGGGTGAGATTGGTTCGTCCTCCAACCCCATTTCCGGCATGACGGTCGCGACACTGCTCTTCACCTGCCTGATATTTCTCCTGGTCGGCTGGACGGGCGGCGCACATTACGTCACGGCGCTTTCCGTGGGTGGCATCGTTTGCATCGCGGCGTCCAACGGTGGAACGACCTCGCAGGATTTGAAAACCGGCTTCCTCGTTGGCGCGACGCCCCGGTATCAACAAATCGCCATCCTCATCGGCGCGGCGGCCAGTGCGCTGGTGCTGGGGCCGATTCTGCTCATGCTCAACAGCGCCGCGACCGTGAATGTGCCGGCGGAAAAAGTCGCGCCCGGGATGGTCGCCCCGGCGGGAACGACCTTTGCCAAAGCGGAAAAACTTTCCGGCCCGGAGGCGGTCAAGGACCGGCGTGATTTCCGCGTGTGGCAGAAAACGGACGATGTCGGCGGCCCTCCGGGCAAATATCTCGTGGACGATGCCGGTGCGGCGGTCTGGCTCGTGGACCCCGGCATCAACGGCACGCATAAAACGCGCGCCGACGGCACCGAAGTCCGCAAATACGACGCGCCCAAGGCCACGCTGATGAGTTACATCATCAAGGGGATCCTTGATCAAAAACTGCCGTGGTCGCTGGTGTTGTTTGGCGTGATGATTTCCGTCGTGTTGGAGCTTTGCGGCATCAGCTCGCTCGCCTTTGCGGTGGGAGTTTATCTGCCGATTTCGTCGTCGGCACCGATCTTCGTTGGTGGAATGATTCGCTGGCTGGTGGATCGCAAGATGCGCAACGAATTGCGCGAGCATAATCTCGACGAGCACCAGCTCGCCGCCGAGAGCGACAAGAGTTCGGGCGTGTTGCTGGCCAGCGGCTACATCGCGGGCGGCGCGATCGCGGGCATCGTCATCGCTTTCATCGCCGGCGCGTTTGGCCAGGTGGACACGGCGATTACAAAATGGGCAGCCGCACAGAATCCCTTCTTCTCTGGCGGGAACGCGGACTGGCTGGCTTTGATTCCTTTCATTCTGCTGGTGGTGTTCCTGTATTTCGTCGGGCGCGGCAAGCTGCTTGGCGCGCGCGCTCAAACCTGAACCGTTTCGTGAGTCCAATATTCTTATTCATGAAATCTACGCACCGTGACATCGTCGCCGCACTAGCTGCCCTTGCATTTGCGCTCAATCCGTCGCCGTCGCTGGCCGACGAACGAGTCGCTGCCGAGGCCAAACATTTTCTCGATGCTTACAACGCCACGTTCCAAGCCCTCTACACTGCGAACTACGAAGCGCAATGGGCTTCCGTAACAGACGTGACCGAGGAGCACACCGGCCAGCGCATCGGCGCGGAGAAGGCGCAGGCGGCATTTCTCGGCAGCAAATGGGTGATCGAGAAAGCGCGCGCGTTCCTCAAGCAGGAGAAGGAATTGGACCCGCTGACCGTCCGGCAACTGCGTTACGTGCTGCTCAATGCCGCGAATTCGCCCGGCACAATTCCGGACGTCGTGGGCGAGCGCGTCCAGGCGGAGGCGCGTCAGGCAGCGACGTTGGATGGCTTTGAATTCAAGTGGACGCCGCCGGGCAAAACCGCGTCCGAGAAAATTTCCGTCAACGACATTGATGATCGCCTCGTGAACTCGACGAACATGAACGAGCGGCTGGCCGTGTGGACGGCGTCCAAGGAATCCGGCGTGGCGCTGAAGGACGGACTCGTAAAGCTGCGCGACCTGCGGAATCGCGTGGCGACGGAGATGGGTTTCAGTTCCTACTTCGGCCTCCGTGCCGCGTGGTTTGACATGAGTGTGCCCGAGATGAAGAAGCTCACCGATGATTTGTGCCGGGAGACGAGGCCGCTTTACGAGCAACTGCATTGCTGGGCCAAGCACCGGCTCGCCGAACGTTACGGCCAGCCTGTTCCCAAAGGGCCGATACCCGCGCATTGGTTGCCCAATCGCTGGAGTCAGGAATGGCCCAATCTTGTCGCAAGCATTGACCTCGATCCGCTCGTAAAAGATCGCAAGCCCGAATGGCTCGTGCAACGCGCGGTGGCTTACGGCGAATCGCTGGGCCTGCCCAAAGTGCCGCAAATCTTCTGGGAGAAATCTGATTTGTACGAATTGCCGCCCGACACCAAGCGCAAGAAAAACACGCACGCCTCCGCCTGGCACATGGACTTGGAACAAAGCGTTCGTTCGCTCATGAGCGTACAACCGGATTTCACCTGGTTCACGACCACGCATCACGAGTTGGGCCATGTCTTTTACTGTCTTGCTTACGCACGGCCGGAAATTCCGATGGTGTTGCGCGACGGCGCCAGTCCGGCCATGCACGAGGCGATGGCCGAGGCACTCGCAACTCCGGCCGCGCAATTGCCCTATCTGCGCGAAGTCGGGCTGGTGCCAGCGGACATGCAGTTCGATGAAACGCAGTGGCTGTTGAACTCGGCGTTAAACGACGTGGTGTTCATTCCGTGGGCGGCGGGCGTGATGGCGGCATGGGAACGCGAATTCTACGAAGACAAATTGCCGGCTGATCAATTGAATGCGCGCTGGTGGAAGCATGTTCGGGATTATCAAGGCATTGTCCCACCCTCAACACGGGGAGAATCATTCTGCGACGCGGCAACGAAGACGCACATCAACGACAATCCCGCCGAGTATTACAAGTACGCCATCGCCTTCGCCATCAAGTATCAACTGCACATGCACATCGCGAAGAAGATTCTCAAACAGGACCCGCGCAATTGCCGTACGTTTGGGAACAAGGAAGTCGGCGCGTTCCTCTCCAGCATCATGAAGCACGGTGCGACGCGCGACTGGCGCGAACTCATCCGCGAAGCCACCGGCGAACCGCCCAACGGCAAGGCCATGCTCGAATACTACGAGCCGCTCATGAAGTATTTACAGGAACAGAACAAAGGGCGGGAAGTGGGGTGGTGACTCACCGGGAGCGCCAGCATCCGTGCTGGCCATTTTTGAGGGAGATTGGAATCGCCGGCAAAGATTCCAGCGCTCCCAGTGCAATTGACGATGCACCGATTCGCCGTTAGCTTTTGACGATGACTGAAGTCCTGGAAATGCAGCCGCCAGGTGTGGACCGGTTGCCCGTCCGCAAGCTGATGGCGAAAGAGCGTTTTGATCCTCTCGCCAAGGAGATTTTTGCGCTGAAGAAGCAGTTAAACGCCGTCATCCTGGCGCACAACTATCAAGTCCCGGAAATCCAGGACATCGCGGATTACGTGGGCGATTCCCTTGGCCTCTCACAACAGGCGGCGCAGACACAGGCCGATGTCATTGTGTTCTGTGGGGTGCATTTCATGGCCGAGACGGCGAAGATTCTGAACCCGCACAAAATCGTCGTGCTGCCAGACAAGGATGCTGGCTGTTCGCTGGAGGAAAGTTGCCCGGCGGACAAGCTCGCGGAGTTGCAGGCGACGAATCGAAATTTCTGGACCATCGCTTACATCAATTGCAGTGCCGCGGTGAAGGCGTTGAGCGATGTGATCGTCACCAGCGGCAATGCGGAAAAAATCGTCCATGCCGCGCCGA
>CAZCZP010000208.1:0-7159 GCA_964502895.1 uncultured Bifidobacteriaceae bacterium | reverse complement strand
GTACACCGTGGCTTCACCTCTTCGAAGGGAATTCTTCTCAAGCAGAGTTTCTGAGATTTTGTGGACCTCTGCGTCGGTCGGAGCGGTCATACCAATTGACGCCAGGCTGTTTCTCAGGCGTTGCCAGTGCGCCGCGGCGCGGAACAAATGACCATCGAACGAGCGCACTGTTTCGTAAACGCCGTCGCCGAACAGGAAGCCGCGATCATCCGGAGAAATGCGCGCTTGTTCCTTGGGAAGGAAATTCCCATTGAGATAGACGATCATCGAACTCGTCGGCACAGATTCAGGCAAGCGGTTCCGAGACGCGCTGCGTCCCGGTGGCCTTGCCGGTTGCTTCGTCAATCTCCACAACGACTCCATGCAGCAGCACCCGGTTTCGCGCGACTTCGAATCGCTGGGGCATGTTGGTAACGAAGCGCTTTATCACCGGTTCGATTTCGCGGCCCAGAACACTCTCGTGCGGACCGGTGAAGCCGGCGTCGCTCAGGTAGGCCGTGCCGCCGGGGAAAATTTGTTCATCCGCGGTTTGCACGTGCGTGTGCGTGCCCACCACGGCGCTTACTTGGCCGTCGAGCATCCGGGCGAAGGCGATTTTTTCGGAAGTCGCCTCGGCATGAAAATCCACGAAGATAATTTTGGTCTGTTGGCGCAGCCGCTCGATCTCCGGTGGAACGAGCAGAAAAGGATTCTCCAAAGTGGGCATGAAGGTGCGGCCTTGCGCATTCAGGACGGCAACGCTCAGAGATTCTTGAGTGGTAAAGACACCGCTCCCATGACCGGGCGTGCCGGGTGGGTAATTCAACGGACGCAGGAACCGCTTTTCGTTCTGAAGCAGTTCCGTGACTTCCTTTTGATCCCACAGATGGTCGCCGCTGGTGATGACATCCACGCCAGCCGAAAGAATTTCCTGAGCCGTCCTGGGTGTGATGCCCGAACCGCCGGCTGAGTTTTCCCCGTTGGCGATGACGAAATCGAGTTGGTGTTGCTCTCGCAATTTCGGCAGGAGAGTTTTGACCGCCCTGCGTCCCGGTTCGCCTACAATGTCGCCGATGAAGAGCAATTTCACGGCGGAACGATATGAAGGAGCGCTCGGAATGTCGAGCGGGCGCGCGGCCAGAGGCCCTACGGTGCGGAAGCAACCGCCGGGGCAGGGGACTCGGAGCAAGCGTCGCCTTCGGATGGCGAATCCTCGATCGGCGTTGAATGCGCTGTTGGTTCGCCGGTTGCCCGCGTTTGTCGCGCCGGCGCGTCGAGGCACTCGCGAATGTTGCGCGCAAGTTGCGAGGGTTGGTAAGGCTTCTCCAGCCAGACCGTATCGCTTTCGCTCTGATCCTTGCCGAAAGTTTTGAGCGTGTACCCGCTGGTGTAAATCACGCGCAGGTCCGGCTTTCGCTTGCGAAGTTGTTGAGCCAGTTCCCGTCCGGTCATGCCCTCGGGCATCACCATGTCGGTGAGTAACAAATCCACGCGGCCATCGCATTCGTCCCAGACTTTTAACGCTTCGACACCCGAGCCGGCTTCGAGGATTTGATACTTGTACTGACTGAGCACATCGCGGACGAGCTGGCGGAGGACTGGCTCGTCTTCGACGTGGAGAATGGTTTCGTGCCCGCCGCGCACGGGCGAGGAATCGTTCACGATGGCAGCCAGTTCACTGGCCGCACTGGCCGCCGGGAAAAATGTTTTGAAAGTTGTTCCCACGCCGACTTCACTGCTGACTTCGACCCAGCCTTGATGTTGTTTGACGATTCCATAAACGGTGGACAGCCCCAGTCCGGTCCCGCGCCCCACTTCCTTGGTGGAGAAAAACGGTTCAAAAATGCGCGTGAGAGTCTTGCTGTCAATGCCGCAACCGGTGTCTTGAACCGACAGGCAGACGAATCGGCCCGTCCGGGCCTCGGCCCGGTGATGCACGTATTCGGCGTCAACGTCCACCAACTGAGTGGTCACAATCAACCGGCCACCTTTGGGCATCGCGTCGCGCGCGTTGACGGCCAGGTTCATGACGACCTGTTCGAGCATTCCAGTGTCCGCCTGAATCTGCGGCAGGCTTGGCGCGTAATGCGTTTCCACCGCAATGTCCTCGCCCAGCAGCCGGGTGAGCATGTTGGCGAGGTTGCGCAACACGGAGTTGAGTTCCAACGGGTGCGCCTGGATGGCTTGTTTGCGGCTGAACATGAGCAACTGACGCGTAAGCCCGGCCGCACGGCGCGAAGCTTCCGCGATGCGTTTCAACGGGTCGCCCAGTGCCTTGTCGCCGACGTGGCGCGCCTGGAGACAATCGGCGTAGCCCTGGATTACCGTCAGGATGTTGTTAAAATCGTGCGCGATGCCCGCGGCCATCTGGCCGACCGATTCGAGCTTTTGCGCGTGGCGGAATTGCGCCTCGAGGTTCAGCATTTCCGTAATGTCAGCGCCGTAACAGTGGACGACGCGTCCGGCGGACACCGGGAAAAACGACCAGGTGAGCGTGTGGCCGTTGAGCGAAACTTCTTCGCGCAGCCGTTTCGCGCCTTCGGCGAGACATCCGCGCACGATCCCCGGCAAGTTGGGGGGCAGGATATCGAGAATCTGCTCTTTGCCAAGGGACCGGGCCAGTTCCAGGGCCGCGTCGTTGGCGTAACTCAGCGCGCCGTCGGCGTTGAATTCCAGGACCGGATTGGGGTTGACGCGCGGGAAGGCGGCGAGTTTTTGCGCCTGCTCTTCAGCTTCTTTGCGTTCGGTGATGTCGTTCAAACTGCCGGAAGCGCCGAGCACCGTGCCGTCGTTGTCCAGGGTCAACTGCATGTAAAGTTCGACCCAGCGAACCTTGCCGTCCTTGGTCAGCAACCGCGTCTCGTAGCGGCAGAAATCCATCCTGCGGCCGATCAATTGCAGGAAGATGTACCGGCCTTGTTCGCGGTCATCGTGATGAATGTAATCGAGGTAAAAAGTTCCGAGCGTATCCTTCACCGTGAACCCGGTGATGGCCGCCCACGCCGGATTGAGGAACGTCCAGTAACCGAATTCGTTCATCTGGAAGATGACTTCCTTGATGTTGGCGACCACCGAACGATAGCGACCTTCGCTCGCGTCCAGGGCGTCTTCGGCCTGTTTGCGCTGGATGCACAAGGCCACACCGTTGGCGACCGAGTTCATTTCCTGGAGGACGGTATCCGCCGAGGGTTCGCGCGAGTACAAAGACAGCAGACCAATCAGCCGGCCCTCGAGCAGGAGCGGGACGGCGGCGAAGGAAGCCAGCTTCTGGTGGCACGCCCAGGCTTGATTGCTCAATTGGTTGGGCAGTTCGAACGACTTGATGAGAACGGGTTTGCCCGCAGCCAAATCGTCCACGTTCAGAACCGGCGCGGGAATGTCCAGGTGGGAGGCGACCGTCTCGGCGACCGGCCCCGCGCAGGCTCGGGGTTCCAGCACGCGTTGGGCGGAATCGTAAATCCAAACTTGCGCCAGCGCCGCGTTCAAAAACTGCACCATGGCGCGGGCGCAACCGTCGAGGATGATCGGCAACGGGGCGCTTTGCATCAGCGCCAGGCCGATCTGGGAGCCGAACGCCGCCAGCCGCGCGTGCTCGAACGCCGCCCGGGCGGCGGCGCGGTTTCGCTCGACCGCATAGCGAATGGATCGTTCGAGTTGATTCGAATCAATGCGTCCCTTGACTAGATAATCTGCGGCACCGGCTTTCATGGCGGCGATATCCACCTCGGCCTCTCCCATGCCGGTGAGAATGATGATCGGGGCCGTGCAACCTTTCGCGACCGCGGCCTTCAAGAGGTCCACGCCGTTATGGGCGCCGAGCCGGTAATCCACCAAGCAAACATCGTGTTTGTTGGCCGGCATGATTCCCAGGGCCGAGGCGTAATTATTGGCCCAATCCAGTTTGTGAACCCGGCTCTTGATGTCCTGAAGCAACTCCTTGACGAGAAAACAATCGTCCTCGTCATCTTCCACGAGCAATACTCGAATGGTATCGAGTTCGGTCATATTCCTTTCGCCGCGGCGCGGGGCAGTTCCACGATGCCGAACCAATAACGGCTCAACGTCGTCATCACATTGACCAGCGCCTCAAACGCGACCGGTTTGCAGATGAAGGAATTGGCGCCGAGGTCGTAGAGCGAACTGATGTCCGTGTCGGCTTTGGACGTGGTGAACGCGATGACTGGAATGCGGCGCAACTCCGGATGCGCGCGAATCTCCCGCAATACTTCGCGGCCATCCTTGCGTGGCATGTTCAAGTCCAGCAGGATCAGACCCGGTCGCGGCGAGGCTTCCACGCCGGCGTGTTTGCCGCGGCGAAGCAGGTAATCCATCAAATCCTCGCCGTCCTCGACGAAGCGCAAGTTGTCAGCCAGTCCGCATTCGGACAAGGCGTCCTTTACCAACAGCCGGTCATCGGCGTCGTCCTCGGCCATCAAAATCAAACGTTGTGCATTTACGCTCATGAGGTGGAGGCGCCTTTCCGCGGGTGTTGATGTTCGACGGGCAGCATGACAATAAACGTGGCGCCTTCGCCGGGTTTGCTCTTGGCGGTGATCGTGCCGGCGTGGCGGTCCACAATCCGGCGGCAAACGGCCAGGCCGATGCCCGTTCCTTCGTACTCCTGCCGTCCGTGCAATCGTTGAAACACCGCAAAAATCCGGTCCAGATATTTTTCCTCGAAGCCGATGCCGTTGTCCTGCACCGTCAGCTCGCAGAATCGTTCCTCCGCAGTTGTGTCGCGGATGGCGCGGCGACGGAGCAAAGCAGTTTCGGTCGCGTTGGCGCCGCCTGTAACGATCCGGCCGGAGATGTTCACCACCGGCTTGGCGCCCGGCTCGTGGAACTTGAGCGCGTTGCCGATGAGATTCTGCAACAACTGCCGCATGTGCAGCGGATCGGCTTCGATCGTGGGCAATTCTCCCACATGCACCGTGGCGCCGGATTTCTCGATGCGCACTTCGAGGTCGCTCAACACCTCGCGGGTAACTTTGTTCAGATCCACGGGGGCAAACGGTTCCGTGCGGCTGATGACACGCGAGAAGGTCAGCAAATCGTCAATCAGCCGGCGCATGCGCGCGGCGGCGTTTTGCATGCGCTCCAGGTATTCGCGGCCTTCGCCGAGGTTCGCCGTGTCGCACTTGGCCTTGAGCCGGTCGCCGAACGCCTGGATTTTGCGCAGCGGCTCCTGCAAGTCGTGCGAAGCCACAAACGCGAACTGCTCGAGTTCGGCGTTGGATCGCGTGAGTTCAACCGTTCGATGCGCCAGCGCTTCCTCGGTCTTCTTACGTTCGGTGATGTCCGTGAACACGAGCACTTCGCCAATCGTACGCCCGCTTTCGCGCAATGCCGATCGAAAGTATTCCACCACGAAGTTGGACCCGTCTGGCCGATGGACGCTGATCTGCAATGGCCGGCCGTCATGAACTTCGCTCGCATCCTCGGCATCAACGGACTTCATCCCGGGGAAAAGCTCCGTGATGGGACGGCCCACCATTCGGTCCACCGTTCCGCCCAGGATGCGGGCGGCCACGGGATTGGCGAACGCCACGCGGCCATTGGCGTCCACGCCGCAGATGCCTTCACCCGCCGAGTTCAAGATCAACTCGTAGCGCCGCTGCATTTTCTCCATCTCCTGCGCGCGCGCCTGAACGTGCATTCCCAACACGTCGTTGGATCGGACCAGGTCCTGCCGTTGCATGGACAAAGTCCGCTCCGCTTGTTTGCGCCGGTTTAGTTCATCGGTAAGGCTGGTGTTGGTTTGCGTCAAAGCAACGACCTGTTCCGTCAGTTTCGCCTGTTCCGCCCAGACCTCCTGCTCCCGGCGGATTTGTTCGGACAACTGGACGCGCAGACGGGCCTCGAGCGCTTCCCATTCGTTGATGCGCGTTGCCAGTTGTTCCGTCCATTCGCGATGATCGCGCCGGTGTTTGATGCTCGCCACGAGCGCGAGCAACAGAACTCCGCCGGCGGCCGCCACGGCGATTTCCACACTTAACGTGCGCGAGTGAACCCAAAACCCGCCCGCTCCGGCCAGGACCAAGGCCAGAAAAAAAAGCAGACCCGACGAAGGAACGGCGGGTGACTTCGGTACATCACCGGTTTCGGCTTCTTTCTTGACGCGGGTGGTGCCGCCCAGCGGAACGATCAGTTGTTCGGTGCTTGTCATTGTGCTTCCTGGTTCAGATCGGCTTTGCGAGTGACATGTCGCGCCAGGACCGATTGGTTAAGTCGGTAATATCCGGTTCTGCAATAGCACCATGCAGACCACTTCGGGATTGCTCGAAACAAAACCAACACGCCAAAGCCACGGGCATCGCACGCTGTCGCAGATACGTCTTGCGTGTGCCGCTGTCTTCAATCAAGGCAACTTCGCGCGAAAGCTGGACACTCCAAGGCGCGACCGGCCAACGCAGGCTGGCGTCCGGCCTCGACCTCCTGCTAACCTTCGCGCCACGGAAACACCGATGAACACGGCCCTCGAATCTCTTGGCCTGATTGCCGGCAATCGCTCCTTGCCGCTCGAATTCGCACGGCAAGCCCGCAAGCTGGGAGTCAAACGCCTGGTCGCCGTCGCTTTCGAGGGCGAAACCGATCCAACGCTGGCATCGCTCGTGGACGAAATCGTGTGGCTCAAAGTCGGCCAGCTCTCGAAAATGATCGGTGCGTTCACCGAGCGCGGCATCCAGCAATGCGTCATGGCCGGCCAGATCGCGCCCAAAAATCTTTACGACGTTCGACCCGATCTGCGCGCCATGGGACTTCTCTTTCGCCTCAAGGAAAAAAACGCCCACACAATTTTTGGCGCCATCGCCGATGAATTGAAAAAGGATGGGGTGGAATTGATCGAAGCGACGCCGTGGTTGAAACCGCTCATGCCGGGCCCGGGATTTCTGTTAGGGCCAAAGCTCTCCGATGCGCAACGCGGCGACGTCGAGTTCGGATTCGCTATAGCCAGGGAAATCTCCAGGCTCGAAATCGGCCAGACCGTTGTCGTAAAAGACGGCACCGTGCTGGCGGTTGAAGGATTTGAGGGCACGGACAAATGCCTCGCGCGCGGCGGCGAATTGGCCGGCAAGGACGGCGGCGCGGTCGCCATCAAAGTCGCCAAGGCCGATCACGACATGCGCTTCGATATCCCGTGCCTCGGCCCGCAAACTCTCGAAACCTGTGCCAACGCGCG
>CAZCZP010000207.1:0-7163 GCA_964502895.1 uncultured Bifidobacteriaceae bacterium | reverse complement strand
AAGCGGCCTGCGGCAACCACTGTCTCGGCGAAGGCACCAGCCGCGATCACACCTGGCTGAGCTCCGGCGTCAGTTGCCGCTTTTCAACGGCCAGTCCGCTGCCACGAGCGCTTTGTAGCCGCCGATAAGCGAACTGACTTTCCAATAACCCATCTTTTGCGCGGCGTCGGCGGTAAGCGCCGAGCGAAAGCCACCGCCGCAATACATGATGATCTCCGTGTTCTTGTCGGGGTAAAGCTTTTCCAGATCGCGTTCGAAAACGCCCTTGCCAAGATGCACCGCTCCGGCGGCGTGATCCTTCTGCCACTCATGATCCTCGCGGACGTCCATCAAAACGGTCTTTGGGTTCACCTCGATGCGGGCGCGCGCTTCGGCAACGCTAATTTCCTGGACCCGTGTTTTGGCGTCGTTGACCAGTTGAAGAAATCCTGGTGAATGTTCCATGGGGCAACGTTACGTCCGGTGGCGGCTGGGTCAAATAATTTTCAGTGGCGCGAAAAGCTGAAGCCCGTTAACTCTGAACCCATGGACGTAAAGAATCTCGACGAAGTGGTCCCCTTCATCACAAAGGACGGCTCGGAAATCCGTGAATTGCTGGCCTACCGCAACTCCGCCATCTGCAACCAAAGCCTCGCCGAAGCGCGGCTGCCCGTGGGCGCGAGCACGCAGGAACATTATCATCCGAAAGCCGAGGAGATTTATTACATCACCCACGGCACGGGCCGGATGCGCATTGAAAGCGAGTTGCGCGAAGTGAAACCCGGCGACGCGATAGCCATTCCGCCGGGGCAGAAGCACAAACTCTGGAATACGGGCAACGAAACGCTCCGTTTGCTCTGTTGCTGCGCGCCGGCCTACGAACATACCGACACGATCATCACCGAAAGCTGAATTGACCCGCGGACAGTGCTGCGTTTAACTGCCGACATGCGAAAGTGGCTTGCGATGTTCCTGGGCAGCCTGGTGCTTTGCGCCGGATGTTCCGCCGGAAAGTTGTTCTCCAAAAAGCCCGCCCCGGCTTTCGACAACGCGGCCGTGGGCTTGCCGCCCGAACCGCCGGCGGTGAAGCGTGAGCCCAAGACCGAAGCGAAAGGTGAACCCAACAAGCCGAGCGAGCTGATCGTCACGCCGGGAAATTTCCTGACCGGCAAAGTGGTCCGCTATAACGACGTTGGGCGATTCGTGGTGCTGGATTTCCCGCTCGGACACACGCCCCAGGCGGAACAAACGATGTTCGTTTACCGGCGCGGCCTGAAAGTCGGCGAAGTGAAGATCAACGAGTGGCAGCGCGAGAACCTCATCGTCGCCGACCTGACAATGGGTGAAGCGAAAGAAGGCGACGAAGTCAGAAGCAAGTGAGCGTTCTGGAGCGCGTTCGCCGTAAACTGCCACCGCTGTTTACTCTTCCGATTTCTGCGGGCTGTCGCCAATCGGTTCGGTCATCGGTTTGACCGTTTGCGGCAGGGAATTTTTCTTGTACGGCGAGTGGAGGTTGAAATAAATCCCGCACAACGGACGCGGGCCGTCGCTTTGGCTCAGAATGATCGTGACCTGCTTGTCCAGCGCGATGCCGTGGCGCATACCCGGCCCGCGGCTCTCGTAAGCCTTGATGGCTTTCTGCATGAGCGAACCGAGGGCCTCGGTGAAATCCTCCGGGGTTTTATCCAGGCAAACGACGAATTTGTCATAAGCTTTGGCGGCCTCAGTGATTTCCTTTTTGAAAGTCTCAATGGTCACGGTCAGACTGTAATCCAGCGGTCGCGGCGTTTGAAGCGAAATCCCGTTGAAAGATTGGCCGTGAAAACCTTACAGCCTCGGTGTCGCGGGCTTGTGCGGTGGCGCCCAGGCGTTCGCGCCGCTGACTTTTAGTTTGCGTTTGTAAACCTTGTCTCCGCTCATCGCGAAAAGTGTGTCAAACTTTTCGCCACCAAAGCAGAGGTTGGCGATTCTGCCATTGGGGGTCGGCAAAATGCACTGGACCCTGCCCGCTTGGTCGCACACTTGGATTCCCATTCGCGTCGCCACGTAAAGCCGCCCGTCGCGATCCGTTTTCATGCCATCCGCTCCTGAATCCTCGGCACTGTCCGGAACGTGCAGCCAATAATAGCGCTGTTTGGAAGCGAGCGAGCCGTCGGCCTGAACGTGATAGGAATACACCCAGTGCGAGCGGGAGTCGGCCGCGTAGAGTTGCGTTTGGTCCGGTGATAACGCGATGCCGTTCGCAAAGCGCAAGCCCGTATCCACAACCACCTTCTCGCCACCGGGCCGGATCAGCCAGATTCTGCTGGGCCCGTTCGTGCGATTCGCAGAAGGGTCGGTCACGTAGATGTTGCCATTGTGCGCGATCACGAGATCGTTCCCGGCCAACTCCGAAGCAACAATGTTCACCGCTCCCTTGGAGTCATACCCGACAATTGTTTGATCTCCACTTGCAACTGCATAGAGCCGGCCGTCCGGGCCAAACGCCTGCCCGTTGGCCCGCTTCGAGTCGGCGATGAATTCATTGGCCTTGCCGTCCAACCCGACTTTGAAGGTCCTGCTGTTGGGGATGTCATTAAAGAAAACTTCACCACGATCGTTGGAAGCTGCTCCTTCGGTGAATCGGTAACCGCCGCCCACCAATTCCCAATCCTCGCCTGGAATCAGCAGCGCACTGAGCGTGGCGTTCTTGCTTTGGCCGGCTTTCACCGGTTGCGGCCAGTCCTTCCAGAGCCAGCGCATCGCGTCTGGAAAAATCGCTGTGCCGTGTTTGCCGTTGTGCGCGCCATCGCCCCAGACGTGATTCACTTCATAACCAGCAAAGGTCAGCGCGCGTTCCATCATCTGATTCGCCATCCACCAATCACCGGCGTAGATGTTCAAATCGTTTTCGCCGTCCTGCAAAAACATGCGGAGTGGCTTGGGTTCGTATTTGCGGATCAGCGTGGGATATTTGTCACCACCGCGCAGGCCGACGTACGTGCCAATCGCGCTAAACACGCGGCTGAAAGCTTCAGGCCGTTCCCACGCCGCGGTGAACGCGCAAATCGCGCCGCTGCTCGAACCGCCAATGGCGCGGTCGTTGGCGTTGGTTGAAAAACGGATCGTCCGCCCATCGAAAGTTTTTTTCGTCGCCACGTCGGGCAGGAGTTCTTCGAGCAGGAAGCGGATGTAGTTGTCGCCCAAGCCGTCGTATTCGTAGCTGCGATTGAAGCGATCCAGCGCGGCGTTGGTGTCGGCGGCGCGCACGCGTCCGTGCATGACGAACACCCCGATGGTCACGGGCATTTCCTTCTTGTGAATGAGATTGTCAAAAACCGTGGGCGACTGCCACTGGATGCCGTCCTGGTTCACGTAAAGGCAGGCGGGTTTGTCCGGCGTGTATTGGGCGGGAACATAGACCCAGTAATCGCGGTAGGTGCCGGGGAAAATTTTCGATTGCTCGAAGCTGAATTTCAAAACCTCTCCCTTGGGAACGCCCGGCTGCGGTTTGGAATCGGGTCCGGGTTCGTAGTCGTCCGCGGCGCGGGTGGAGAAAAAGGTCAACAAGGTTAGGCAAACCAACTGGACTGCGAGTGCGCGCACTGGGTTCATGTGCGCATTGTTGCGAATTCCCGGCGCTCGTCAAAGTGGTTTTGCCTTCGCTCTATCGCCGAAGAGCGCCGTGCCGATTCGCACAATGGTGGCGCCTTCTTCGATGGCGACTTCAAAATCACCAGTCATACCCATGCTCAACTGGGGCAGGGGAGCGCCGAGAATGTGTTCGCATTGTTCCTTCAATTCACGCAGGCGGCAAAAATATGGCCGGACTTTTTCCGGATCAGCAGTCCACGGCGGCACGGTCATCAAACCGTGAATCTCGATTCGCGGCAGGGCGTTCAATTCCATGAACTCAGCCAGCAAACGCTCCGGCGCGTAGCCAAATTTGCTGGCTTCACCCGCCAGATTCACTTCCAGCAAGACGGGCATCGTTTTCGCCGCTTGGTCCGCGCGCTTGTTGATCTCATGTGCGATGGGCAGGCTGTCCACGCTCTGAATCATCTCGAAGAAGTGCACCGCGTCGCGACACTTGTTCGACTGCAAATGCCCGATGAAGTGCCAGCGTAATCTGCCAGGGCAAAGCGGAATTTTCGCCTTGGCCTCCTGCACCTTGTTTTCGCCGAACAACGACAGGCCAATGGCTGCCGCGGCTTTGACCACATCGGGTGGCTGCGTTTTTGCCACAGCGAGCAATGTCACCGAAGCCGGGTCGCGACCAGCACGGGCGCACGCGGCTTCGATTCGCTGCCGCACGGCTGCCAGATTTGCGCTCAGATCCATGGGCGGACGATAATCGCGAAGCTGTTTTTCGGATAGCGAATTTCCCGGCGGACACACGACATCGCACAAGAGAGTTACAATTCAATTTGCCGCTTCGCGCATGACAGCGAAGAAATTGCGGCCAGTTTCCTGCGTGACTGGTTTCTTGCTTTTCTCGTCCTCGTGTTCGACCAGGTCGGCGGGCAGTTCCTTGAGGAACGGTGAGGGATGGCAGGGCATGAGTTGCCCGTATTTTTTCCGGCCACCGCAGTGGCTGATCGTGAGCGTCTGCATGGCGCGCGTAACCGCCACGTAAAACAAGCGGCGTTCTTCGTCGAGTGTGCCTTCGGATTTCGATCGCGAGTGTGGCAACAATCCGTCTTCCAGGCCGACAACATAAACGTGCGGAAATTCCAGCCCCTTGCAACTGTGCATCGTGATCAACGTGACGGCGTCGCCCTTGGTTTCTTCTTCCTCCTCACGCTCGCTGTCGAGGCTGATTTCCTCCAGGAAAGTTTGCAGCCGCTCGAATAGCGGCGCGGCCGGTGCGTAATTGTCGAGTGTGGCAACCAGGTCGCGCAAGTTGCGGACGCGGTTTTCGCCGGCCTCGCGGTCCTTCTCCGACCGGCGCAATTCGTCGAGATAACCGGTTTCATCGAGAAAATTATTGGCCCAGGCTTGCAGCGTGTGCGCCCCCTCACGCTGACCCTCTCCCCGGGGGAGAGGGGACAGCAAAGTGCGCCCGCTTGAATCTCCGACGCTTTCCGAGCCGCCGCCGGCCGGCCGCATGCCGTTGGACTGATTGCGAATCTCCCTCTCCTCTGGGGTGAGGGTCGGGGCGAGGGGGAATTGGGCTCTTGACTTGTCCAACACTGCTCGCGTTTGTTCGATGAACTTCACAAATGTCTCGATGCATTCCCGCGTCCTCGCCTGAAACGTCGTTGTCACCGCTGGATTTTTCATGGTCGCGAACACCGACGCCTTGCGTTCGTGGCTGGCGGCCAGCAGCCGTTCCATCGTCACGTCACTCAGACCGCGCGCAGGGACGTTCGCGATGCGCAGCAGGCTGACGTCGTCGTTTGGATTCAAAAACACTTTCAGGTACGCCAGCAGGTCACGTACTTCACGCCGGTCAAAAAAACTTTGACCGCCAATCAGGTGATATCGCACGCCCGCCTGGCGCAACGCGGTTTCCAGGGGGCGGGATTGCTGGTTGGTGCGGAACAAAATGGCGTTGTCATGCCACGGCACACGGCGGGCCAGCCGGGCGAATTCAATTTGCTCAACGATGCTGCGCGCTTCCTCCTCGTCATCGGCAAACGCGCGCAACTGGATTTTCGCGCCCTGGCCCTTTTGCGACCAAAGCTGTTTGGCGCGCCGGCGGACGTTGTTTTTTATGAGCGCATTGGCGGCAGTGAGAATCGTGTTCGTCGAGCGATAATTCTGTTCGAGTTTGATGACCTTGACCTCTGGGTAATGCTTTTCCAGATCGAGCAGGTTGCCGATTTCAGCGCCGCGCCAGCCGTAGATGCTCTGGTCGTCGTCGCCCACGACGCACAGGTTGCGATGCGCTTGCGTGAGCAATTGCACGAGCCGGAATTGGGACGCGTTCGTATCCTGATACTCGTCCACCATGACGTAACGATACTTCGCCCGGCAGGCTTCGAGGACGTCCGCGTGCTCGCCAAACAGCCGGAGGGTCAAGAGAATCAGATCGTCGAAATCCACGGCGTTGCAGGCGTGTAAGGCTGATTCGTAACGTTTGCGAACGTGCTCGGCCATCGCGCGAACGCTCGGATCGGCGAATAGTGGCGCAGGCATCCTGCCTGTTTCGGGCGTGTCGCCGGATTTTGCTGAAGCGGACAGGCTGGAAGCCTGTGCCACTAATCCGTTCTTGAAGCGGCTCAGCAAACCAAGGATCGCGGCGGGATCGGTCTTTTCGCCTTTGGCCGAAATGTTGGCCAGGATTTTTTTGATGGCGCCCAACTGTTCCGACTCGTCGTAGATTACGAAATTCCGCTTGTAGCCAAGCCGGTCAATGTATTGGCGCAGAATGCGGACGCAAAGCGAGTGAAAGGTGCAAACCGTGGGTTGAGGTTGATGGCTGGTGTGCTCTTGGCGCGGCCGCCTGGGCAGCAGGCGAGCAACCCGTTCTTTCATTTCCCGGGCGGCTTTGTTGGTGAAAGTTACCCCCAGAATATTTTCAGGAGCGACGCCTTTGTGGATCAGATACGCGATTCGATGGGTGATAACCCGCGTCTTGCCCGTGCCGGCGCCCGCCAGAATCAGCACCGGGCCGTTGATGGTTTCAACGGCCAGGCGTTGCTGCGGATTCAGCGTAGTCAGGTCCAACATGCGCGCGCGGAGTGTAAGTCGCGAGTCAGTGATGGCAAGTGCGTAGCTGGATGTGACAAAGTCCCGGACACAACCGGACAGTTTTTCATTCAACTTGGGCAGCCCGCGCCCGACTGATTTCTCGCTTCGCCCAATGAGTTTAACTCAGACGGCGCGGCCTTTGGCGCAAACGCGTGATTCCCGTTCTGGCAGGACGGATTTCATGCGGGCTTCGTGAACCAAGCTGTAAGACAGAATCCGACAGCCGAATCGGAACGACAAACGCGCGGGATGGTGCGCTTCTCGCGTCATTCATTCGCGTAACGCTGGGAGGGGGAAGTTGGGGAATAGAGGGGAGGCGCGACCGTGGTTTCGGGAAATGTCGTGCGGGGTGAGACGATGAGTCGCGCAGGGGTTAAGTGGGAGTTGTTCAGAGGGAAATGGTAATGCTTGTCCCTGTCACGGTTCGCCGTGGCAGGGCAAGCAATTTTCAAGAAGCGCTTCCAACTTCTGAGTCTGATCCGCGAGAAGCAAAATCTGAATTGCGCGTC
>CAZCZP010000206.1:2018-7164 GCA_964502895.1 uncultured Bifidobacteriaceae bacterium | reverse complement strand
CGCACCGTCCACTCGATTCTCTCGAAAATCACTTGGGTCGAATCCTACGCATTAGCCGGCGAATATTTCGGCGGTTGGGGAGCGACGATCGTCCATTTGAAGCAAAACTAGTCAAAAAATCTGGGTCGGGTTAATTACTGAACGAGCCAAGCTTGCGGAGTATTGGTGTGCGTGTTAAGAGAACTGGCAGTAAATGCGAATCTTGGTCTGGCGCTCGAGCCGGCCGATTAACACCCAGAAGAAAGGTTACCATGAAAAAAGCACTCGCTCCTTTGGCGTTGATATTGGCAGTTTCAATTTCACACGCGGACATTGTCCATTTCGACCTCGCGCCGCCCGGATCTAGTCCTGGAGTGGGGCTCAGTCCGTTGAACGAAGTTCCGGCGGCCACCAACAGCACTGGTTCAGGAAATGCGCTGGCGTTTGCGCTCGACACGGACACTCGCGTGCTCACGTTCGCGATCGGGTATGGCTCAGCCGCCGGCTTCACCGACCTGACGGCCCCCGCCACAGTGATGCACATCCACGGGCCGGCTCAGATTGGGTCAAATGCCTCGGTGGTGATCAATTTGGGCCCAAACCATTTCCCCGCACCAAACCCGACGAAGGGTGGAGTGATTTTCGGCGCGGCAATTGTTCCGACCAATGCGGTGGCTGACCTCTTGGCCGGCTTGCATTACGTCAATATTCACACGACGAATTATCCGGGCGGCGAAATCCGCGGCCAGATTATTCGCCGTCTGAATCCAAACCATCCACCCAAGCTGGCGTGTCCGCCGTCCTGCGTGGTCGAGTGCCTCGGCCAGTCCACAACTTTGCGAGTGCGCGTCAGCGATCCTGATGGCGACGCGCTCGCGCTCGTTTGGTATGTGAACGGCGTGCCCGCGCAGACCAATCAAATCAGCGCCGCGAGCCGCCCGCCGACCAAAGCCACGGTTCAATTCGTCGCCGAATACCCACTGGGTACCAACCACGTCGAGGTCGTCGTCTCGGACGGGACGGGCAACGTGATTTCATGCGGGACAACGGTCAAGGTGGTTGACCGCCTGCCACCGTTGATCAAGAGCGCCACAGCGTATCCGAGCGTGCTCTGGCCGCCGAATCATAAGATGGTCGAGATCCGAGTAAGGCCTGACATCAAGGATCTCTGCGACGATGCAAAATGGAAGATTGTTTCCGTCACAAGCAACGAGCCTGACAATGGATCAGGCGACGGCGACACTTCCCCCGATTGGGAAATTCTGGGGGATCACGGCCTCAAGTTGCGCGCTGAGCGTTCCGGCAATGGCTCGGGCCGCACTTACACGATCACCTTGCGGGCCGAGGATTCCGTCGGCAACCAGTCGCCACCCAAAACCGTCCTGGTGAAGGTCCCGAAAAGCCAGGGCAAAGACAAAGGGGATGGCCATCATGAGGGCAAACGCAAGGGCAAAGACTAGGTCGCGTTTGGATTTGTAAAGCACTCGATAAATTCGTTCACGTTCAGGGGGCTGCCTGCAGCCCCCTGCTTTTTTGGCCAGGCACTGCCAGATTCCCGTTGTCATCTGGCCGCCACGAGCTTCAAACTTCTTCGATGCATTCTCCCTGCTTGCAACTTCTCTTGGTTTGTTTGGCAACGGTCGCTGCCTTCGGGCAAACCAATGCCAACTCGATCACACCCGAAACGGTCGTTGCGGCGGAAAAGCTCGTGGGCTTGGAATTCTCCGAGCGTGAGATCGAACTGATGCTGCCAGGGCTCAAAGGCCAGCGCGACGATTACGAGGCCTTGCGCCGCCTTCCGTTGTCAAACGGCGTGCCGCCGGCGATTCAATTCAACCCGCTCCCCGTGGGCTTCAAGTTCGAGACGAAGCGGAGGAAGTTTCGGCCGTCGCCGTTACCGAGGATGAAACTGCCGGAGAATCCCGACGACCTGGCATTTTATTCCATCGGCGAGCTTGCGGCGCTCATCAAATCGCGGCAACTCACTTCCGAGAAGCTCACCCGCTTCTACCTGGACCGGCTCAAGAAATTCGGCCCGAAACTTGAGTGTGTGGTCACGCTCACCGAGGACCTGGCGTTGGAGCAAGCCCGCCGTGCGGACAAAGAAATCTCTGGAGGCAAATACCGCGGGCCATTGCACGGCATTCCTTTTGGCGCGAAAGATTTGCTCGCTGCCAAGGGAATTCCCACGACTTGGGGCGCGGCGCCCTACACAAACCAGGTCTTCGATTTCGACGCGACCGTGATCAAACGATTGGAAGAAGCGGGCGCGGTGCTCGTTGCCAAAACAACCTTGGGGGAACTGGCGATGGGCGAAACGTGGTTCGGCGGCCGGACGCGCAATCCGTGGAATCTCGAACAAGGTTCGAGCGGATCGTCCGCTGGTTCGGCGGCGGGAGTTGCCGCGGGTTTGTTTGCGTTCGCCATCGGTTCAGAAACCTACGGCTCGATTGTTTCGCCCTGCGATCGCGTGGGAGTGACGGGCCTGCGTCCGACTTATGGCCGCGTAAGCCGGCACGGCGCGATGGCGTTGAGCTGGAGCATGGATAAAATCGGCCCCATCTGCCGCACCGCCGAGGACTGCGCGCTTGTCTTCAACTCAATCTACGGTCCGGATGGAATTGACCAGACGCTCTACAATGCACCGTTCAACTACAACGCGCGGATCAACGTGAGAAAGCTCCGGATCGGCTTTCTCCAAAACGATTTCGAGAATCAACGCGGGGAACGCGCGACCAACGATTTCGCGGCGCTGCAAAAGATACGCGATCTCGGCATGGAACTGACTCCCGTCGAGCTTCCGAAGCATCCGGTCAACAACATTTCGTTCGTGCTCTCAACCGAAGCCGCGGCGGCGTTCGACGAGTTGACCTTGAGCGGACAGGACGATTGGTTGGCGCAACAAGCCGCCGGTTCGTGGCCGAACACGTTTCGGCGACGGCGCTTTGTCCCGGCGGTGGAATTCATCCAGGCGCAACGCATTCGCTGGCTGCTGATTCAGGACACGGCAAAAGTTTTTGAGAACGTGGACGTGATCGTCGCGCCGTCGCAATCGGGCCGCAGTTTGTTGCTCGGCAATTTAACCGGCCATCCCTGCGTCGTCGTACCCAACGGATTTTCCACGAACAATACCCCAACGAGTTTATGCTTCATGGGAAAACTCTTCGGCGAGGCGGAGTTGCTCGCCGTGGCGAAGAAGTTTCAGGACGCAACGGGATTTCACCGCCGGCATCCGCCCCAGCCATAGGTTGAAGACACCGATGTCGAGCCGGCCAACCGGCACCCCGAAGCGAAACACTTTTCCCGGAAGACAACTGGACGCGAATCAATCCAGCCGCGCCTGGTTCAGCTCACAATTTACCTTCGCGAATCAATTCTTCAGCTTTGCCAAGCGGCAGTGGTTCCTTTTTGCGCATGTCCGCCACTACTTTCAGTTGCTTCTCATTGAGCTTGAACTCACGCAGGAGACTATCCGTCAGGTCAACCTGCTGCGCGGGCTTGTATTCTTTGAGCGCTTTCGCGTCCCATTTCGATACCAACTGCGCCACACCGGCTTCCTGCTTGATCGCCTCCACGCGCTCCTTCATTTCATCCAGCACATCGTCCGCGGGCGCGGTGCTGAACACCCGGAGATGATTCTGCTCCTGCTCCTTCTTCATCGCCGCGGCCAGTTCATTGAAACGAGCGGTCTCGCCTGCCGCTTTCGCTTGCTGGGCCTCCTTGTTGCGTTCGCGGAGTTTTTGTTGATACGGCTCACTCCAAAACTGCGCGAAGGCCACGACGCGCGAGTCATAGACGCCCACCTTTGCCGCGGACGCGCGCGTTTGATTTGTCGCCTCTCCTGCGAGCCCTGCCGCCTGCGCCAGCCAGACGCAAGCTAATGTCACAGCTGCCAATGTTGTGTATTTCATAGTTTGCTCTCCATCACGCCAGCCTTTGCTCAGTCGTGCGTCGGCGGATGTTTTTCGCCGCCGACAAAGTTTCACACCCGACCTGCATCGGCTTCGTTCGATTCTGTCCGCGCCCATAGTGCGGTCATTTCTCCGGTGCCCCTAATCGAAAGATCCAATGGCCCCATCGCGGGACTTGATGTTGTTGATCCGGCTGGAGGATCGTGAGCGGCCCGTGATCTCGCGATGACAACGCATGCGGCCAAGTCGGTTCCGGTTGGTCGCGGTTCATGCCTCCGCGACGAGGCGTGGGTTGGTTGAGGTCTATCGCTTCTTAACGGTTCGCCAGCAGCCCAGCGCCGCCAGCCCGATCAGCATCAGCGCTGAAGTTGAGATTTCCGGAGCTGGATAAAGTGTGAAGCCAGGAAAACTCAACGGATTGGGAACGGGCGGCGGTAAAGGCGATCCTCCGGAGATGGCGATGAGTACGACGGATTTGCCCACAAGCACGGAAGGCAGCCCGGACGCGAGGGCGGCTTCGTAACTCGGATATCCCGAGGACCAAGCCCGGACGCCGAGTTCCACTGAAGCGCCGATTGCGGTGCCGGGAATTCCCGTTTGCGAGCCGAATTGAGCGAAGCCATTTACCAAAGCTGAGGCGGGCCCGAGCAGAATCAAGGAACCTTCCGGCGCGCCCACGGGTCCGTAATAGAGGGCGGCGACAAAACTCGAATCCGCCAAGACACCTGTGAGGCCGTTAGTTACCGGCACAGGATTGATTGTGATCGTGCCCTGCGCCAGGCCGCGCAAGGTGAATGACGTGATGGCAAAAGCGAGAAGGATCGTTCTTTTCATGGCGACGTTCTTGCGCTGAATGCCGCCCAAATCAACTACTTCTTCGTTTCAAATACAAGCTGATACGGCACGGAGGAATGGCCGTCGGTGTCGCGAAAGCTCTGAAATTTTCCGAGATTAAGCCAGAGCACGTAAGTTTTTCCGGGTTGTAGTTTCACCGGCATGACGCACGTGCGCTTGTCGGACAGATAGTGAATCTTGCCGCCGGACTCGGGAAAATTCTCCTTCGAGACCTGGCAGACCGACCAGTTGCCATCCACCATGTCCTTGCTGAAGGTGAATTTCAGTTCTTTCAACGACGGGTCCACGTCAGTCGCGCCGGCTTGCGGCACTGTCTTCACCACCGAAGGCGGCATGGATTTTACCGAATATTCCTTCGCGACCTGGGCCAAAGCCGCGATGGTGAGCATTGTTGCGGCAAT
>CAZCZP010000206.1:0-1918 GCA_964502895.1 uncultured Bifidobacteriaceae bacterium | reverse complement strand
GGCGCGAGCACTCGCAGCGAGTCCAGCGCGCTCGTCGCTTCCTCGCGTTGCATTGCCTCCACCGCAGAAGACCATGACTGGCGGATGCTATCCATCAAAGGCGTTGCATTGCGGAGCCGAGCGGCAACTTCCGTCGAAGCCGCCGGCGCTGACGTGGCGGCTGCCTTGGGCTTCAGGCTCTCAAGAAACTTTTGATCACCTTCCTCCAGGCTCTCCGTCAGTTTGTCCGGCTCAGCCTGTCCGTTCCACCAGCGGATGATTTCGGGTTTGAATGGCGGTTGCCCGTTCTGATCGTTCCACCATTTGCCCCAGGCGTTCCAGTCCTTGGCGAAATTCTGGCCGGTGATCCGCACCAGCGAAAGCTGCGCCCACCAGCGCGTGTTGACGTTGCCGTGATACACTAGATGAATCAGTTCGGGCACGAACTCCTTGTCGCCGATGATGCCCAGTGCGCGGATGGCCATCCAGCGGTCGCGATTGTTCCGGTCCACGCGTTCGGAGGCAATCTCGCGCAAACGCGGCAGCGCCTTCGTTGAACGCATCGCGGCGAGCGTGTTAATGCCCTGATAATACTCCGTCGAGCGCGGCCCATTGAGCGCGTCAATCAACTTCCGTTCGAGCGAAGCCCGTTCACCGTCGGACCAGCCGTCGAAAGTGCGCGCGTCGAAGAAACTCCGGAACTGCCGGTCCGTCCAGGCGAGCACGGCGCGCTGGTCGTTATTGAGCAACCGCGTGAAGCCGTCGGGTGCCCCGGTTGCGGGCGTGCTTGCGCCAATGGCGTCACTCGTGCGAAACGTCAGCAGATACGGCACGGCCGCCCGGCCGCCGGCGTCTTTGAAATTTTTGAACTTGTCGCTGTTGAGCCAGGTCGCATAGAACTTCCCGGGCTGAAGCCTCACCTTGAGCACGCACGTGCGCCCGTCCGCCAGGTATTTCGGCTCGCCAACCATTTCCGGAAAGTTCTCCTCACCCCAGGTGGACCAGGACCAACTGCCGTCCATCATCGGTTTGCTGAACTGGACGACGATCTCGGAAGTTCGCGGATCAACCCGCGTTGCGCCGGCCACCGGGTCCGTTCGCACGACAACAGGCGGAGCGGATTCGAGCGAAACGGTTTCGGCGGCGACGCCGGGCTGGGTGAACGCAACGAGCGTGGCCCCGACGGCCAGTGAGACAGCGGTCCCGAACCGCAGTGCCGACTTCTCATTAACACCCCGCTTCAGCGGGGTGAAGAAAGAACGATGGAGCCGAGAAACCGTTTCAACGGTTTCAGCGCGAGGTGGCAAACCGTTAAAACGGTTCGCCGATCCGTCCGGACGTCCGGCACCCCGCTGAAGCGGGGTGTTAATGAGAACGGCCTTCCCGCCAGTCATTGGACTGGGCAAGTGCCGGGTTGGAGCGGGCATGTTATTCATAGTTCATTTCCTCGTTTCAAAGATAAGCAGGTACGGCAACGCCGCCTGGCCTTCACGATCTTTGAAATTCCTGTGATCCCCAGAGTTTAGCCAGAGGGCGTAAACCTTCCCGGGGCGCAATCGCACCGGCAACACACACGTGCGCCCGTCCTCCAGATATTTCGGCGGGGCGGTCATCTCGGGAAAATTGTCCTCGCCCCATTTTGTCCACGACCAACCGCCGTCCCGCATCGCCTTACTGAACATGACCCGAATTTCGTTGAGCGCCGGATCAACTTCGGCTGCGCCCGATTCAGGCCATGTCTGCACAATCACCGGTGGCACCGAAGCTTCTCTTGCTTGCAGCAGGGGATTTGCTGTCGCCGTTTCAGCATCTCGACTCGCATTGAGTTGGCGGGGTAATCGCGGCCAAATACTGATCAGCGCAGCGATCATCGTGAGAAGAATCAGCAGCGCTGCAAATGTAGTCACACGCCGGGGCGCTGGACGATGCGAGTTCGGGT
>CAZCZP010000205.1:0-7175 GCA_964502895.1 uncultured Bifidobacteriaceae bacterium | reverse complement strand
CTGCTCGAATTCAAGGATGGCCGGGTGGTCGAGCGCACCATGCGACCGCAGTTCATCGGGGAGCAATGCGTCGGCAAGGTGATCAGCTACCGCGACGTTACCGAACGGCGGCGGGCCGAGGAAGTGCTGCGGCGAACCGAGGAATTGTATCGCAGCGCCATCGCCGGGGCGGGCGCCGTGCCGTATTGCTCGGACTTCCAGTCGCGGCGGTATTTGTTCATGGGCGAGGGCATTCAGCAGTTGATCGGCTACGCTCCGCACGAAGTGGATGGCGCGCTCTGGAAGAAGATCATCCAGAAATCTCTCATGCTGGGCGAGGCCGCCGGCTTGGACAAAACGGAGGCGGCGCAGCGGGTAGTCAGCGGCGAGTTGCGGCACTGGCGCTGCGACATGTTGGTGACCGCGCGCGACGGGAAGTCGCGCTGGATTGCCGACGCCTCGGTTCAGAGCATGGATGAATCCGGCAAGTTGATCGGCTCCATGGGAATTTTGCAGGACATCACTGAACGCAAACAGGCGGAGATCATTGCCATGGCGTTCTCAAAGCTGGGCCGCGACTTGAGTTGCGCCACTTCGCGCGAGGCCGCCGCGCGCGTCATTGGCGAGGTCGCCGATGAATTGTTTGGCTGGGATGCCTTCTCGATCCAGGTCTATTCGGAGGCGGATGACACGGTCCAGGGCATTCTCGAGGTGGACACGTTCGACGGCAAGCGGGTGGAAACTTCCAACCCGAACCCCAGAAAAGTCACGGCGTTGCATCATCGGATTTTCAAGACGGGCGCGGAATTGATCCTGCGCGACACCAGCGCGTTCCTGCCCGAGGCGACACCGTTCGGCAACTGCTCGCGGCCTTCGGCGTCGCTCATGTACGTGCCCGTCCGGTCGGCCAACGCGATCGTGGGCATCCTGTCCGTCCACAGTTACACGGTGAACGCGTACACCGAACAAAATCTGACGACCCTCCAGACGTTGGCCGATCATTGCGGCGGCGCGCTAAGCCGATTGCGCGCCGACGAGGCGCTCCGCGAATCCGAGTCCCAGTTCCGGCTGGTCTGGGACACCTCGGTGGACGGCATGAGATTGACCCGCCGCGACGGAACGGTCGTGATGGTCAACGAGGCCTTCTGCCGCATGGTTGAAAAAACGAAAGAGGAGGTGGAAGGGAAATCGCTGGCGGCGACCCATTGCGCGGCGAACGCCGCACAGGTTTTGTGCGCGCATCAGCAGCGTTTCGACCTCGGCGCCAGCGAGTCGAACCTGGAAACCGAAACCACCCTTTGGAACGGCCGAAAGGTCTGGTTTGAACTTTCCAATTCCAAGCTCCGCCTGCCGGGCCAACCCGAATTGCTCCTCAGCGTTTTCCGCGACATCACCGAGCGCAAACGGGCCGAAGCGGAACTGGAATCCATGCACCGCGAATTGCTGGGCGTCTCCCGCCAGGCCGGAATGGCCGAGGTGGCCACCAGCGTTCTGCACAACGTCGGCAACGTGCTCAACAGCGTCAACACTTCTGCCAGCGTGGTCGCCGAACGCCTGAAGGCTTGTCGGACGGAGGGAGTCGTGCGCGTGGCCGAGATGCTGGAGAATAATCGCGCGGACCTGGCCGCTTTTCTCTCGGCCAACGGCCGGACCGACCAGCTCATTCAGTATTTGCGAACCCTGACCGAACACCTGGCCTCAGAGCGCGCCGTCGCGCTGGGCGAGCTGGCCGAACTGAGCCGGAATATTGACCACATCAAGGAAATCGTGGCCATGCAACAGAGTTACGCGAAGGTCTCGGGCGTGACCGAGCCGGTTCAGATCGCGGAGCTTGTCAGGGATGCGGTGCGGATGAACGAGGAGGCGCTGGCGCGCCATCAGGTGCAACTCGTCTGCGAATTTCCCCCGCAGCCGGCGGTCTTGACCCTGGAGAAACACAAGGTGCTCCAGATTCTGGTGAACCTGATTCGCAACGCCAAATACGCCTGCGAAGAATCCGGGCGGCCGGACAAACGCGTGACGGTGCGCGTGGCCCACAACCAGGATTGGGTCCGCATCATCGTCGCCGACAACGGCGTCGGCATTCCGCCGGAAAACCTGACGCGGATTTTCAATCACGGTTTCACGACCCGCAAGAACGGCCACGGCTTCGGACTGCACAGCGGCGCGCTGGCGGCCAGGGAGATTGGCGGCGCGCTGACGGCCCACAGCGAAGGCGCCGGCTGCGGCGCCACCTTCACGCTCGAACTGCCCATCGAACCCGTTTGCCTGAACAAAGCGGAACCGGCGCGCGCTTCAACCCCAATCGCTCCCGACCCGGCGGATAACAATCAGCCATGCCATTCACTATGAACCACGAAATCACGGAACGAAACCGGCGCATTCTCATCGTTGACGACAATGCTTCCATCCACGCCGACTTCAAAAAAATTCTCGCCGAATCCGACGTTGACCGGATCAGCCTGGCCCGGGCGGAGGCCGAGTTGTTTGGCGCCCCCGCGGTGGCCGCCAAGGACAAGCCCGTGTTCGAATTGAGTTCGGCCTTCCAGGGGCAGAATGCGTTGGAGATGGTGCGCGGGAGCGTGCAAGCCGGCCGCCCCTACGCGATGGCTTTCGTGGACGTGCGCATGCCGCCGGGCTGGGACGGTATCGAAACCACCACCCGCCTTTGGGAGGCGGACCCGGATTTGCAGATCATCATTTGCACGGCCTATTCCGATTATTCCTGGGACGACATGATCGCGCGCCTCGGCGCGTCCGACCGCATGGTGATTCTCAAAAAACCGTTCGACACGGTCGAAGTGCTCCAACTGGCAAACGCTTTCACTGAAAAGTGGTTTTTGTTGCAGCAGGCGAAAACCCGACTCCACGAACTGGAGGAAGCCGTCAACAAACGCACCGCCGCCCTGCAAAAGGAAAATGCCGAGCGGCTGATGACCGAACGCGCGTTGCGCGCCGCCCAGGACAAGCTCGAACATTTCCTGGCCATGAGCCCCGCCATCCTTTACTCGCTGCGGTTTGAATCCGGGACCTGGTTGCCGGCCTGGGTCAGCCACAATTTCGCCAACCTGACCGGCCTGGAATGTTCCGACTGGTACCGGCAGGCTCCGGCCCTCGATTGCGTGGAGGAAACCGATCGGCATCAGGTTCGCGACAGTCTCGCCTCGCTGCCCGGCCACAACCAACTGAGTCTCCAGTATCGCGTTCACCGCAAGGACGGCTCCCTCCGCTGGGTGCGGGACGATTGGCGCATCGTGCGCAACGCCCAACAGCAGCCCGTCGAAATCGTGGGTTGCTGGACCGACATCACCGAGCAACGCGCGCTCGAAGAAAAACTCCGCCAGTCACAAAAGATGGAATCCGTCGGCCTGCTCGCCGGCGGCATCGCCCATGATTTCAACAACATGCTGACAGTGATCCGATGCCACGTAGATTTGCTGGAACGCTCGGGCGAATTCTCGGCCTCCTCCAAGGAATCGTTGCAGGGCATTCTCAAGTCCGCCGAACGCGCCACCAATCTGACCCGGCAGTTGCTCGCCTTCAGCCGCAAACAAGTGATGCGCCCGGAGGAATTGAACTTCAACACCCTGGTCGGCGAACTCCAGAAATTGTTCCGTCGCACGCTCGGCGAGCACATTGACGTGAGCGCAATTTGCGCGCCCGAACTTCCGCCGTTGTTGGCCGACCCGGGCATGATCGAGCAGGTCATCATGAACCTCGCGATCAACGCGCGCGACGCGATGCCCACCGGCGGCCGCCTCACGTTCACCACGTCGTTGCGTGAAATTGACGAGGCCGGCGCGCAACGCCATTCCGAAGCCCGCCCTGGCCGGTTTTTGTGCCTGTCCGTGGCCGATACCGGCTGCGGCATCGCGCCCGAGCATTTGCCGCACATCTTCGAACCGTTCTTTACCACCAAGGAAGTCGGCAAAGGCACGGGCCTCGGCCTTGCGACGGCTTACGGAATCGTCAAACAGCACGACGGCTGGATCGAAGTGGAAAGCCGGATTGGCCGCGGCACCACGTTCACCATCTTTCTGCCGGCGGTCTCGAAAAAAACTGTCGGCTCCGCCACCCGCATTCCGGTACCGCCGGCGCGGGGCGGTTGTGAAACCATTCTCGTGGTCGAAGACGAACCCGCGTTGTTGAAGCTTGTGAGCACCACCTTGCAACGGCAGGGCTATCGCGTTTTCACGGCCGGTTCGGGCGTTCAAGCCCTGGAGGGTTGGTCAACTCGTCTGCGTGAGATTGATCTGTTGCTCACCGACATGGTCATGCCCGACGGCCTCACCGGTTGGGAACTCGCGCAAAAGTTCCAGGCCAGCAAGCCGGAGTTGAAGACCATCTACATGAGCGGCTACAGCACGGATTTGCACGGTCAAGCGCCCGCGCTGACCCAGGATGTTTGCTTCCTGGCCAAACCGTTTGGCCCGCAGGCCCTGGCCCAGGCGGTGCGCGCGTGTCTCGACGGCGTGGACAAGAACAAAACCGCCTCAACACTTTCCCCGCAGACCACCACGGCTTCGCCCAGTTGATTCAACCGCGCGGATTTGCCGGGGCGCGCTTGGATTTCGACAACAGCCGGATTCCGGTGATCCGCATCGTCTTGTCCACGGCCTTGCACATGTCGTAAATGGTCAACGCCGCGAGGCTCACCGCCGTCAACGCCTCCATTTCCACTCCCGTTTGCGCCGCGATCCTGGCCGAAGCCGTGATGACGATTCGGTCCAGAGATTTTGGAATGTTGAAATCAACCTCGCAATGCGTGATGGGCAGCGGATGACAAAGCGGAATCAACGCGCCGGTTTTCTTTGCGGCGAGAATTCCCGCCAGACGCGCGGTGGCGAGCACGTTGCCTTTCGCGATCGAGTTCGCCTGGATCAGCTTGAGCGTGGTTTTGCGGACGCGGATTTCGCCGCGGGCCGTGGCTTCGCGAAGCATGACCGGTTTGGCCGATACATCCACCATGCGGGCCCGTCCCCGTGAATCAAGGTGAGTCAGGCGCTTCATGCTCCCTTTGCCGACATGACCCCGTCCTTCCACTCTTTCACAACCGATCGCATTTGTTCCGCGGCGTTCAATTTGGATTTCACGTGCTTCAAATTGAACCACGGCAGCATCCCGAGCAGGTCAGGCGTGACGAGAATTTGTCCGTCGCAGTCAGCGCCCGCACCAATGCCGATGGTCGGAATCGGAATGCGTTGCGAAATCTCTTTGGCCACCGGCGGCGTGACGAGTTCGAGCACAATCGCGAAAGCGCCCGCCGCGACGAGCGCGTCGGCGTCCGCCAGCAGCGCCTGGTGTTCGCCTTCCTTTTTGCCTTTGATGTGGTAACCGCCTTCCTCGACGACGTGTTGCGGCAACATGCCGAGATGTCCGCAGAATGGAATGCCCGCCGCCACAATGGCCCGGACTTGCTCGATGATTTCCCTTCCGCCTTCCGCCTTGACGGCCTCCGCGCCCGCGCTGACCAGGCGATTCGCGTTTTCGACGGCCTTGGCCACGTTGTCATAACTTCCGAATGGCATGTCTGCGACCACCAACGAACGCGGCTTCGCACGGGCGACAGCCCGGACGTGATGCTCCATGTCCGCCATCGTCACGTGCGTCGTGTCCGGAAATCCCAACACCACCATGCCGAGCGAATCGCCGACGAGAATAAACGGCACGCCCACTTCATCGAGCAGGCGGGCCATCGGAAAATCGTAAGCCGTGAGCGCGGCAACTTTTTCTCCGCGCGCTTTCATGGCGCGGATGGATTCAGCGGTCTGCTTGCCCAGCCCTTGCACTTGCGGGCTTCGCGGCGCTTGGACTCGGGGAGCTGTGGGCGGCTTGACGGCACTCATGGTTCAGCGAGCAGGGGCTGGGTTGAAACTCGACAGCAATTCCTCGGGCGTAACGGTCGCCGTGCCGATCTTGCCAACGACGATTCCCGCGGCGTGATTCGAAATTATGGCGGCCTCGATTGGTGACGCGCCCGCGGCAATGGCCAGCGTGAACGTCGCGATCACGGTGTCGCCCGCGCCGGAAACATCAAACACCTCCTGTGCAATAGTCGGAATGTGATGATAGTGTTTTGGCGTCTGCCCTCGTAGGCACATCAACATGCCGGATTCGCCCAGCGTGATGAGCAATACGGCTGGCCGCAATTCCCGGAGCAATTTTCCCGCGGCGTGCAACAGGTTCTTGTCCGCGAGCGGGTCGGGGTTGCGCGTTTCATCTTCCACGCGCGCCAGTTCGAAGGCCTCCTTCCGGTTCGGCGTGATGAGCGACAGGCCGGCCAGATCGAGGCGATGCACCGGCTTGGGATCGAGACTCAGCCACACGCCGTGGCGGCGGCAGATTTTTTTCAATTCCTCCAGCAACGGCTGCGTGACAATGCCTTTGCCGTAATCCCCCACGATGACCGCGGCGGCGTTGCGAATCTGCGCGCGGATCATTCCCAGCAACCGGCCCGTGAACTTTGGCCCGAGGCCGTCGCGAGCCTCGCGGTCAATGCGCACCAGTTGCTGTTGATGGGCCACGATCCGGGTCTTGACCGTGGTGGGCCGCGAAGCCGCGGACAACAGGCCGCCGCACCCGACCTGTTGCTCCTTCAACAGGCGTTTGAGCCGGCTCGCTGCGTCATCCGGACCGACGGCGCCAAAAATTTCCGTCCCCACGCGGAGCGCCGTGAGATTGCGCGCCACGTTGGCGGCACCGCCCGGCATAAAACTTTCGCGCTGGAAATCCACCACCGGCACGGGCGCCTCGGGCGAAATCCTCGCCACTGTGCCCCAGATGAAATGATCCAGCATCACGTCGCCAACCACGAGAACGCGCGTCCGGCTCGCCGCCGTGAGGATTTCGCGAACCTGATGTTGTGGAAGTGACTTGCTCATTTGCTGTCGCCTTTGGCCTGTTCAATCCAGAAACGCAGTCAACGGACTCGTCGCGCTGGCCGTTTCCTGTTGAGTCGCCAAACCGGATTCATAGGCCGCGCGCCCGGCTTCGACGGCTATCTTGAACGCAATTGCCATTCGATTCGGATCGCTGCTTACGGCAATGGCGGTGTTGACCAGCACCGCGTCCGCGCCCAACTCCATCGCTTCGGCGGCGTGACTCGGCGCGCCCAAACCGGCGTCCACCACCACGGGCACGGTCGCCTGTTCGATGATGATGCGAATCTGGTCGCGCGTCTGGATGCCGCGATTTGA
>CAZCZP010000204.1:0-7226 GCA_964502895.1 uncultured Bifidobacteriaceae bacterium | reverse complement strand
CCGTCGCCGGTTAGATCAGCAACGAGAGCTTCGCGCGGTTCGGCGGTATCGCCGACGCGTCCACGGAACGTGCGCTGCTCGAATACCTGCCAGCGTTCCGCCGGAATGAGCTTGTGCTTCGCATCGAAGATCACCAGGTCCAGATAGTTTCTTGCGGTTTCCATGAACACCAGGTCTTTGCGGCCGTCGTTATCCAGGTCGCCGGAGATCACGTCGCGCAAGTAACCGTCTTTGATGGGCGTTTCGTAACCGTCCAACGTTGTGAGTTCCCAAGTCTCTCCATTCAGCGGCATCCACGCCACGGCGTTCAGGCCGAGAAAGCCGACGCTCATTGATCCTTGCCCGCCCAACGCCACGGGTTGCAGGCCGCTGAATTCGGTCACAGGAAGCGGCACGTTGCGCACCACCTGCCATACGCCGGCGGCGTCGCGCTCGCACAGCGTCAAAGCTTTGCGTTCTGCATCCAGCAAAAACAACGAAGCAGCAGTATTCGTCCCGCGCGGCAAAGCCGCTGCGCCAGTCAGTCGTGAGTTGCTACCCGCTCCGTTGATTTGTTCTTTCACTTGAAAAACCCAACCTGACTTGTTTGCCGAGTCTTGCCCAGCCTTCAACACCACGGCGCGGAGAAAATTCTTTTGCGTCAGCAAGAGTTCGGATTTTCCGTCGCCATCCACATCCGCGACGCTCAGCCACGGTTGCGCGATGTCAATGCCGCCCGGCGGCGCAACGTCCTGTTCGTCGAAATCCTGCCCCTGCACTTGCAAGAGCACTTTGACTTTTTCGTACGGAATCAGAGCGACCAGATCGACGAGGCCGTCCTGGTTCACATCGTGCATGGCCAGCGTGGTGGGATTGGACTTGAACGACTCGCTCAATTTCTGGGTCTTGCTTGTGCCGTCCGCGGTCCGCGTCACCAGTACGCGTTTGCCATCCTGATCCACCAGCACGGCCAATGTGGGTTTGTCGCCCGTTTGCAGCGAGCCGACGGCCAATGCCAACGGTTTGCCCTCGAACGGAATCAACGTGGGAAACGGCAGTCGTTCCTTGTCGTCGAAACGAGCCACCGCAACCTGCCGTTCGTCCGCGCTCAGGAGAAAAATCTCGACCTTGCCGTCGCCATCCCAGTCCGCCACGGCGATGTCGCTCACGCCGGCCAGCGAAGGGAACGCTCGAGGCGAAGCGATCGAGCCATCCGCCTTTTGAAAATAGACGGACAGTTTTCCGCTCTCGGGTTCAGCGACGAGCAAATCCGCCCGGGCATCACCGTTCACGTCGGCCCAGAGCAAGCCACGGCGCGCTTTGCCGGTTTTGCTCAACGGCAAAACTTGGAACTGACCCAGCTTGAATGCTTCCGACAGTGGCTCGGCTGGCTTGCGTGCGAATTGGGAGATTTGCACCCGCCCGGAATTCTGGGCAATGGTCATGACGAAGGTTTTCTCGTTGGCTTCCAGCGCGTCGGCCCAATAGGAACGAATCGGTGGCAGGGTGAAATAAGTTTCCGGCCCGAGTTGCCCGTCCGTCCCTTGCAGACGAAAACGAAATGGCGTCGGACTCTGCCAGTTGACCAGCAACAAATCTTTTCGTGCGTCCCCGTCAATATCGAGCACCTGAACGGACATGACGATGCCGGAGACGGGAATCTTTTCCGGCTCCGCCAGCGTGCGATCCTCTTTTTGGGCCAGCAAGTACACGTGGTTTTCCGCCAGCAAGACGAGGTCCGCGCGCCCGTCGCCATTCAGATCGTCCGCCGTGAGGGCGTTCGGAGTGAGTTGACCGTCTTCGATGGGCCAGCGTTTGGGCGTGCTCCAGACATTCGTCCCCTCGTTGTAAAGCACCACGAGTTCCTTGGGTTCACCGTAATAAGCGATGTCGGGCCGACCGTCGCCGTTCAAATCGGTGACGGACATCGCGGCGATGCGTTTTTCTGAAGCGATGGAATCAACGCGAAATCGCGCGTCTGGAGGCAATTCGTTCATCTCGCGCCGGACCAGAGATTTCGGCGGCGCGGCGACATTGGTCTTGCCCGTCTGGTTGTAGAGCAGCGTTATCTTCGAGCGCGAGTTGTTGATGATGACGAGGTCCTTCAGGCCATCGCCGTCCAAGTCCGCCGCCTGAAGCAAACCGATGGCGTTATCAATGGGAAAAATTTCCGGCCCCCTAAAACCGAACCGGTTCGTGGTGATCTGGGTTTCAGCGCGGCCGGCGAAGCCAGCGATGAGAAACATCGTCGCCCAGACAGCCTGGCATGTGAAACGAATTCCGAAATTTATGACTTGCATGAAACGCGCGCAACGTGCCATCGCAGGCGCGGCTTGGCGAGTTTATTCACCAATCAAATGCAGCGCGACACGGCGGGAATGCGGCACGCGGCGATGTTCCCAAAGATAAATCCCCTGCCACGTGCCCAGCGCCAGTCGGCCACCGTTCATCGGGATGCTGAGATTGACCGTCGTCAACGCCGTGCGGACGTGCGCGGGCATATCGTCAGCACCTTCGCACGTGTGCTCGAACAACGGGTCGCCATCCGGTACCAGCCGCGCAAAGAAGCGGTCCAGGTCCGCGCGCACATCGGGGTCGGCGTTTTCCTGAATCAGCAGCGATGCGGACGTGTGCCGCAAGTGAAGCGTGACCAGCCCTTCCTTGATGCCGCTTCGGGCGATCCATGCTTCCACGTCTCGGGTGAATTCGTAAAGTCCGCGTCCGCGCGTTGCGATGGTCAGTTCGTGGAAAGCCTGTCGTAGCATGTGGGTTCAAGAAAACATAGGCTCGCGTTTTTCAGTTGCAGGCGGGCCTTCGCGTTTTCGTGCTCCGTTGGAAGTGGTCAATCCACTGGCGGGAGCACAATGGCTTTTGGGGGAGCTTTCGGGTCCAGTAATTTTTCCAGTTCCGGATTCGGTGGATGACCTGCCGCCAGCGCTTTGTGGTAATGCCAGCGCGCGAGGTCCGTGTAAGGCGGCTGCTGGCTGAGGTAAATCACAGCCAGATTGTTGTGCGCGCTGCCGTAATTCGGATCGAGCGTGATGGCTTTGCGCAACGCCGTCTCCGCCGGCCCGCGCAAGCCCTTGTGACTGAGGGTGACCCCCAGGTAATTCTGAATCTCCGCGCTGTCGGGATTGAGCTTGGCCGCGCGGCCGAGTGCATCGAGTGCCTCGTCGTATTTTTCCTGGCGGAACTTCACATAGCCGAGAATGGACAAACTGAAACCATCCTCGGGCGATTCCGCCAGGGCGCGTTTGATGTTTTTTTCGGCTTCATCAAGCCGGTTCAGTTCAAGTTGGATGGCCGCGAGATTCGCAAGCGTGTAAACGCTTTTTTCATCCTGACGCAACATCTCCATATACTTTTCCTCCGCCTTCGCAAATTCCCTGGCCGAGAAAAGGCGCTGTGCCTCAGCAGCCAACGAAGCCGTGCCCGTCGGTAATTCTCGGGTAGATTTCTTGCCGGCTTTCGGGTCGGGCGGAGCTACGCGCGGCGCCGGCTGTTGCATCATGGCGAGTTCTTCGGCGGTGTATGGGACGGCGCGAGCCTCAAATACTTGCAGCCGGGTCCGCAACCCGGCGATCTCAGTGGTCAGTTCTTCTAGCCTGGCTGCCACGCGGCGGCCATCGCGTCCATGGAGTTCCTTGTTGGCGACGTTAAGTTGCTTCTGCAAATCCTCTCGCTCTCGCTCCAATTGCTTGATGCGATCCAGGTCTTCCGGACGGCTTGTCGCCGAATCGGGCCTTGCGGCCACGGATGACGCGGACATTTGCTTTACGCGATTTTGGAGTGCAATTTTTTCGAGGCGCAGAATTTCAGCATCGGATTGAAGCGCAGCCAACTGGGCTTGAGCTTGCTGAAGTTGACGGGCTGTATCGTCAGCTTTCACAGGTGTCGCGACCTTAGCATCGGCTAGTTGCCGTTTGAGTAACTGGTTTTCCGCCCGCAACGCGTCCGCCGATTCAGCGTTTGTCGCCAACATCTTGACGCGCGACTGCAGAATCTCATTCTCCAAGGCGAGTTTCCGGTTGGACTCTTCAAGCACCTTTCTGCTTGCCTCAAACGCGGCGGCGTTGGTCGGATTGGCATTTAAGCCATCAAGACGCGCCGTAAGTGCGTGCTTCTCCACTGCCAGTGTGTCGGCGCGCTCTGTTTGTTCGGCCAACTTGCGATTAGATTCGGCCAGCGCCTGTCTCGTTTGATCCAGAGTTTTGGCATCTGCTGCCGGCGGCGGCTCGCTCTGCTTTTGCGCGAGCGTCGCCTTGAGCAGATCGTTTTCCTTCATCAACGATTGAACCTTGCTTTCGGCTTTGGCGAGTTCGCGCGGATCAATCGCCGCCGGCCGTGCCGCGAGCGCCTCTTTGAGCTTGGCTTCCAAAACTGTTTTGTCCGCCTGCAACCGCCGCACTTCATCCTGCAAGCCGGCCAATTCGCGCTGGGTTTCCACAGCAACGGGAGTCCTTATCGGCTGGCCGGGGATTGCAGGGGCGGAAGTCGTCGCCGCGGCCTTGGTGGTCATGCTCGCGATTCTTGTGGCGAGGTAATCCAGACGGAATCTAACGACCTTCTCGTTCCAGCCGGGATTCAGTTGCTGCAATTTCTGGAGCGCCGCTTGGGCTTCCAAGTAAGTGGCCAACGCTCGACTCCGTTCGCCCGCAGCTTCCGACGCGTCGGCCTGTTGAATAAGGTTGTAAATGCGGACGTATTGCTCATCCAGACTTTGCGCGTAACCTCGAGTCAACCCGAAAGCCAGCACGACACCCAACAGCGCCAACAGACGTTTCATGCCAGCATAGTAGTCATCGCACCGGCATCTTGGCAATGCTTTGCCAACTTTTGCCAAGCTTTTGCCACATGTTTGCGTCCGCCATGCGTAGTGAGAAGGTTTCTTTCGATTGAATCAATTCGCCGTATGGGCGAGAGTTTGGCCAACGGAAATGTCAGTGAAAAACCGCCGATACATCGCGATCGTGGCTCTTGTGGTTTGTTTGCTCGTTGGCATGTCGGCCGTCATCCGCCGCGGTCACGAACGGACAATTTATCGCGGACAATCGCTCCAAGCTTGGTGCATGCAGGCTTACCAAGGCGACTCGAACGCCGTGGTCGCGTTGAGGGAATTAGGAACGAACGCGATTCCGGAGCTAATCGTATTACTAAAAACCAAGGATTCGTTCCTCCGGAAACAGGCGTGGGCACTTTTGCCAAGATTGCCGTTGCGCCTCCGCCAGAATATCGCGCGGAAATTTGCTCCGCCCCAAGCCGAGGCGGTGCGCGAGGCGGCGGCGCGCGCACTGGGCCGCTTCGGCCCGGAGGCGAAGATTGCGATCCCGGAATTGTCACGAGCATTGCATGACAATCAAGGCAGAGTCCGTTGGGAAGCAGCAACGGCCTTGGGTCTGATCGGCAAAGACTCTGTAAAAGCCTTGATCAAGGCTATGGATGGAAGCGACGCGAAGGCCCGCCATGCAACCGCGTACGCGCTCGGGCAAATCGGTCCGGATGCAATTGACGCAGTTCCGGCCCTGACGAAGAGCCTCAACGACCCCGATCAAGCGGTTCGGAATTCAGCAGCCTACAGTCTGAGTGTAGTTGGAACACCCGGCTTTCTGGCGCTGATTGACTCAGTGGAGCTAGGCCAGGAACCCGGCCGAACCGTGGCGGCGAGCATGCTCACGAATTCGTATCTTCCTCACTGGAAAGCGTGCTCAGAATTCCTGCGTATGACCCGCGACGAATCACCCGCCATCAGACGACGGGGCATTGAAGCATTAGGTGCTATACGGGTAGGTGGCGGCATGGCCGTGGTTGCATCTCTCGAAGCTCTCAAGGACCCGGCGATGGAAGTCCGGTTGACAGCCATCAAGACGTTGGGCACGCGGGGTGGAAACGAGCCAACGGCGTCGCAAGCATTAACCGAGTGTCTGAAGGAGGACTCAATCCAGATAAGAGAAGCGGCTGAGCGAGCATTGCAGAACCGAAGTGTTCGGCGCACAAATTGACACGGTCGCGTCAATTTGTTAGCGTCCGCGCCAAGTAATACGGTGATTGTATGAGTTCAGTCTTGAATCAACATGTGCTCGTGCTCAACCGCCTCTGGCAGGCCGTCAATGTTTGCACCGCACGCCGTGCCCTGACGCTGCTCTTTCAAGGTCATGCTCAGGCGGTTTTGAATGACGCGGACGGCTCGTTTCAAACTTACAATTTCCAGGCGTGGCACGATTTCTCGCAGCAGGCGCCCCATCCGGAATCCGTTCACACCATCTCGTTCCGAATCCGTGTACCGCGCGTCATCCTGTTGCTCGTTTACGACCGGTTGCCCAAGAAGGAAGTGAAGTTCACGCGTCACAACATTTTCGAGCGCGACAAAAACACCTGCCAGTATTGTGGGAAAACCTGCGACCGCAAAGACCTGAACCTCGACCACGTAATCCCGCGCGATCGTGGCGGACCAACGACTTGGGAAAACATTGTTTGCTCGTGTATTGACTGCAACACGCGGAAGGCGAATCGCACTCCCCAAGAAGCGGCAATGCATTTGATTCGCAAGCCCAAGCGACCCAAGTGGCGACCCTTCGTGCAGATCAACTTCAGCCTCTACCAGCACGATAGCTGGAAACACTTCATTGATCTCGCGTATTGGAACGTGGAACTGGGCGAGGATGTGCAGTGAATCCCCAGCAGAAACAGTAATCGTAATCAGGCTCGGTAAGTTGACTAGGCCTTGGCTGAAGTCTTCGCGGCCTCAATCATTTCCCAGAATTTTGGGTTTTCCTGAAGGGCTTCGTCTTCTTTAACCTTCAAGCCGGAACGATAAAAGAAATCTTTAACCGTGTGGCGGCTCAGGATTCGATGCACCAACACGCCCAAGTCGTGCCGCTCGAAATAAACCCGGTAGTCCCCCACGCGAAAGCGATGCAGCGTGCGCCCGCCACGCTCCAACTTTCCAAACTCATCCAGCTCCGTGCCGATGACTTGCTGGGGTAGGCCACGGAACTCGCCGAGGATTTGCAACTGCAATTCCTTGGGCATCCGTGCCAATTCAGCTGCACTTGTCGGTGTGAAAATGATTTGAAAAGGAGTCACCGGTCGTTGATGGTCGTTGGCTGATTGTTGATATTCGTACGATTGGCCGTCGTACCGCTCGCTTTCTAGCCTATCAATTTTTAACCATCAACTCTCAACTTTTTCTGCTGGTAGCGCGTACGGGAATCGAACCCGTCTTTCAGCCTTGAGAGGGCCGTGTCCTA
>CAZCZP010000203.1:0-7334 GCA_964502895.1 uncultured Bifidobacteriaceae bacterium | reverse complement strand
CCGCAGAATGGCGCGAAGGTCGGCAAGATTTATCAGGCGACCGCGCCCGATTTGTTCACTTGGCGGGCCTTGAGCAGTTGGGATGCGCACAGCGTTTCGGTTGACCCACAATTCGCCGACGCCGCCAGCGGTGATTTCCACCTCAAGAGCGCTCTTGGCCGTTTCGATCCTTCCCTTGGCAAACCGCCGGCGGACCCGACCGCGTGGGTCAACGACGCCTCGACCAGTCTGGCGATTGATTCCGGCGATCCGGCCGACGCGGTTGGCGACGAGAGTCTGCCCAATGGCGGGCGAATCAATCTCGGCGCCTTCGGCGGCACGGCTGAAGCCTCGCGCAGTCCTTCCACCACGCGCGTTGTCAACGTGCTCTCCCCAAACGGCGGCGAGGTCTGGAGCGGTTTTCAATCAATCGAATTGCGCAGCTCGGGCAGTGGCGTGCAGCCGGGCGACACGATCCTGCTGGAATACTCGGACGACGGCGGCGCAAACTGGTTCGCGATGCCCGGCGGCGCAAACGTGCCGGCCAACCAGGCGCGCTTCTGGTGGGACACACGCACCGTGACCAACGGCTCCAATTACCGCGTGCGCGCCACATCGCTGCAGGATGGTTCGGCGCAGGATTTTTCCGACGCCAACTTCCGCGTCGCAAATCTGATCCCGCCCGTGATCTTGACCCAGCCGCAGAGCCAATCAATTCCGGTAGGGAGTAACGTCACGTTCAGCGTCACAGTCAACGACACCATCTTGTTAACCTATCAATGGCGCAGGAACGGCACGAACATCGCCGGCGCGACGAACCTGACGCTGACGCTGAACAATGTCACGCTGAACGCCGCAGGCATTTACACCGTGGTCGTCAGCAATCCGGCTGGCGTGGTGATCAGCGATCCGGCCAGTCTGATTGTGCTGGCGGCGCCGGCCATCACCGCTCAACCGGTCAGCCAAACTGCGAGCTTTGGCGACAACGTCACTTTCACGGTGACGGCCACCGGCACCGCGCCGTTGAGTTACGAGTGGCGCAAGGACGGCACGAATCTGGCCGGCGCAGCCAACGACCGCACGCTGGCGCTGACCAGCGTCACGGCCAGCGACGCCGGAAGTTACAGTGTGGTGATCACCAATATAGTTGGCTCGGTTACCAGCAGCGTGGCCACGCTCGCTGTCGTCGTGCGCCCGCCCAACGACAATTTCACGAACCGCATTCTCATCACGGGGCTGGCTGTCACCGGCGCCGGATCGAACGTCAACGCCACCATGGAGACGGGCGAGCCTTATCATTGGAGCAGCACTGGCGGCAAATCGGTCTGGTGGACCTGGACTGCGCCGGCCTCTGGCCCCGTGGCGATGGATACCATCGGCAGCAGCTTCGACACGATCATGGCCGTTTACACGAACAGCACGCTACCGACGAACATCACCAGCCGCGTCGCGTCGGACGACGACAGCGGCGGCAATGCCCGGAGCCGCGTGGCGTTTTACGCCACGGCGGGGATCGCTTACCAGATCGCCGTGGATGGCTATGGCGCCAGTTCGGGCAACATCACGCTGAATGTCCGGCTGAACGTACCCGCGCTCGTGGTGTCGTCGGGCCTGACGAATGGGCAATTCCAGTTTCAAATCACCGGCCCGGCCGGCAGCAACTACGTGATCCAGGCGTCAACCGACCTGGCCATCTGGATTCCGATCGCCACCAACGCCATCCCGGTCACGGGCGTCCTCACGGTCACCGATCCGTTCGCGACGAACTACAACCAGCGATTCTATCGCGCGGTGTCGCCGTAATCGTTGGCAGGGACGCGCGTTCCACCGCGTCCCCAACTTTTAGCGGGGAAAACCGGACACAGAGGAATGCGTCCCTCGGGTTTGGCAGTTCAAGATGCGCCCCGATCGGCCGTGCGGAGAACAAAGCCGCGATGCCTTGTGAAAACCTTGCGCAGCGACAGCGACATCTCGTCCTGCAACGCCTGCAACTCGCGATAAATCTTCACCGTTGCAGCATCGGGTCTGGCTGTTTCACCTGCGTTCAGGCCCACGAAGCGATCCGTGATTTCCTCAATGGAAATCTTGTCACCCTCCTGCAAGCGCCAGCACCAGAACGCCTGCAACGCCGCACCGTACGCCGCGCCCTCCGCCACCTTGAGCGTAACAACCTCCGCGTCGAACACATCGGCCATGATTTGCCGCCACACGCCAGACTTCGCGCCGCCGCCCGTAGCGCGGATTTGCGTGGGCTTGACCCCCAGTTCCGCCAGACGGCGCAATCCGTAGTTCATTCCCAGCGTCACGCCTTCCATCGCCGCGCGCGCGAAGTGGCCGGCGGCAAAGGTTTTTTTGTTCACGCCGAACCAGACACCCGTGCCGTCCGGCACGTTCGGCGTGCGCTCGCCTTCAAAGTAGGGCAACAACAAAAGCCCATTCGAGCCGGCGGAGATGCGCGCGGACTCCGCCGCATATCGCTCATGCGTCCACTGAAAATCTTCGCGCACCATTTCGGTGGCGACCGTCACGTTCATCGTGCAGAGCAACGGCAGCCAGCGATTCGTCGAATCGCAGAACGCCGCGATCTCGCCTTCGGGATCAACGACCGGCTTTTCCGCGCAGGCGTAAATCGTCCCGCTCGTGCCGAAACTGGCCGTGATGACGCCGGCACGCGTGTTGCCCGTGCCGATCGCGCCCATCATGTTGTCGCCGCCCCCGGCGCTGACGAGTACGCCCGGATTCAGACCCAGCGCGTGCGCGGTGCTGGGCTGCAAACGGCCCGCCGGTTTGTCGCTTGAAATCAGTGGCGGCAATTTGTCCGCCAAGTCGGAATCAACTGCTTCCAGCACGGCTTTCGCCCACTTGCGTTTGCGAACGTCCAGCAATGCCGTGCCGCTGGCGTCGCCGTATTCCATCACCTTCTCGCCCGTGAGCCAGAAGTTCAGGTAGTCGTGCGGCAACAGCACCGTAGCGAGCCGGACAAAATTCTTTGGCTCATGCTTTTTGAGCCACAGAATTTTTGAAGCGGTGAATCCGGGCAGAACGGCATTGCCCAGCGTCTTGATGGTTTTCTTCAACCCGCCGAGTTCTTCCATGATTTCGCCGCATTCGGGAGCCGTGGATGTGTCGCACCAAAGTTTGGCGGGGCGGATGACTTCACCGTTCTTGTCGAGCGGCACAAAACCGTGCTGCTGGCCGCTGACGCCGATGGCTGCCACATCCGCCGAGAGGGCCTTGGCCTGACGCAACGCCTGGCGAATCGCCGCGGCAGTCGCATCGCGCCACGTGTGCGGGTGTTGTTCCTTGGCGCCGGGCGGCAGATTGGCAATCAGGTCGTAGGTTTGCGAGCCGGTGCCGACAACTTTTCCGTCGCGCGAGTCCACCGCAAGGACCTTTGTGGATTGCGTGCCGCTATCAATGCCGAGGATGAGATTTCGCATGTCATTTGTTTAACCAAGAATGAACGCGAATGGACACGAAAAAGTTGGCCGCGATCAACCTCGAGGCGGCCGCTCCGGCCAGATGAGCTTGAATTCGTCCGGCGCGGCAGCGATGTCCGCGACGGTCAAGAACTGGAGATTTTCCTCGGTGAAGGGCATCTCGCGCGGCGCGATCCATTTCTTGAACTCGGGCTTCACCACGAAAACAAATTCGTCCAGGCGATTCTGCGCCAAGCCGAGCAAGACGCTGCCTTTGTATTCCGCGGCTTCGGATTTCACCGTTGGCTGGAGCACGCATTTGTCCGGCCCCCACTCGAGGTGCATGCCGTTGCAGGCATAAACGAGCATGACCTTCTTCTCGCTGACGTGGCTGAGGTAAAAACCGTAAAATTCCACGCCGCGCAGTTGCGCGAGGTCGGTGATTTCCTGCTGCTCGAAGCTGAGGATTTCAAAGCGCCGGTTCTCAAACACGAACTCCAAACTCAGATGAACCTCCTGGGGCGTGAGCCCCAGCCATTCGACGAGTCGCCGGAAAATCTCCCGGTTGATGCGGACGGGATCTGTTTCGCTGAACAACGCAGTGATGGTTGCGACGGGTTCCGCTTTCGACGTTGCCGCCGACGGAGCCGCGACGGCAACATGGGATGATTCCTTCGGGTCTGGTTTTTTCGCCACCACCGGCGCGGGCTTCGCTGTGGGCGTCTGGATTGTCGCCGGTGTCGCGGTTGCCGGAGGCGGGACGGCCTGGACCGGTTCGCGGGCGGCTTCGGGTCGCGGCGCGGGCGATTTCAACGCTTCCGTCAGCATCCGGCCGGCTTTGCGCAAATCTTCGTCCGGGCTTTTTGTGTCGAGCGTGATGGAATTCTCCTGGCGGGTCCGCTGGTTCACAACGCTCAAGCGCCGGTGGTCCAGCGACAAATGAATTTCCAGGTGTGGCTGGAACAGCCCGGTTTGCTGGAGCTCGGTCACGTTGTGATGTGTGAACGCTTTCGGCCCTTTGATTTCGCCCAATGCTGTCACGCATTCGAGCCACAGCAACGCCTTGTCGGCTGGATTTCGCGCGACCCGCAGTTCCACGATCCGATCCGTGTCGCTGCCCGCCTGCCGGACGGTGGCAATGCCCGCGCCGCTCCCGCGCCTGCAAATCATCGGATGGTTGAGCGCCTGCTGCAATTGCGCCGCGTTGCAATGCAGGATGTTTATGTCCGGAAGTTCAGAAATTTTTTCCTCGCCCATGTCCGGCCGGCGCCGCCGGAACAGCAGGTTGGGCGGGGCCAACAACAGATGAATTCCAGGATGCAGCAAGTCGCATTTGGCCGGGTCCTGGAGAATGTCCAGATTCTCTTGCGACAAGTGGCCTCTGACCTCCAGCGGCACGCCCGCGCGGTGAATCGTGAAATGGATGTCGAAGCCCGTGCTGGCCGCATGGTTTTCCTTGATCTCGATGGCCACGCCCTTGTCCGACCGGCGCGTGATGACGTAACGCGAATTCAGCGCCACTTCCAGCCGTTTGGCGCCGGCGTCGCTGCATTCATAATTGACCCCGTCAATCTCGACGCCCCGTTGCAACGGGTCCACGTGAAAACTGGCCGGCTTGCGGATCAGCCCGTTGGCAATCAAAGTGGGCAGTCCGCGCAAACCAGTCTCTTCACGATCCAGGCCGTGACCCCAACTGATGACCATGTGGCCCCAGTGATCCAGTCGCACCAGGAATTCCGGCTTGCCGGACTTGGTTGGCGCGGCAGCCGAAGGCGACATCGCCGCCACAGCAGATTTATGAGCAGCGGCCGGGGCATGACGCTTGTTGATCTGTTGTTCCAGTTTGGCTGCGCCTTCCGGGTCGGCGATGCCGATTTTCTCGGCGTAGATTTCGACGCTGCCGTCGGGGTGGACGTGAAAATTCTGGGGCGCTTCGATCAGGCCGCGCACCACCCATTTGTAATGGTCCAATTGAATCCAGGTTTTGCCGGGTTCGAGAGTGACCATCTCGTTGTCGAAACTCAGCGTGAAGGCGGTGGATGCATCACCGGTGTTGCGGGGCTGAGTGCCGGCCTTGATGCGTTTGGTTTCGTGACTCGTCGCCACCATGCCGAGCAACAGCAGAACCGCACCCCAGCCCGCCACGGCACGCGGCATGTCGGTTCGTGTGGAGAGGAAAGCCGCGGCCAGGACAAGCGCCAGGAGCAGGGCGCCAATCCAGTGCCCGAAGCCGGGAGGAGTGCTTCGCAGGCTGTTCGGTTTCATAGGGTGCTTATGCTTTCCGAACCGAAGCGATCATGCGCCCGGGTCAGGCCGGGAAGCAAGCAGGTAGTGGTACATTCTGGTGGGGCGAGGCTGCGGATGAGCCGGCTCGCGAGGACGCTCGCTTACCGGCGAAAAACTTGGACTACCAACAGCAAACAAGGATCGTTGGGCGTTTGTTCAACCGGCGCATCTCAATAAATGCACACCATGCAAACTGGTTTCATTAACACCCAACTTAAGTTGGGTGTCAGCGTATCTGCCATGCTTCTCAACCGCTTCAACGGTTTGCGAAGGCGCATCGGGAACAAACGGGTCCTGCTTCGTGCTGCGCGTTGCTTCATGCCTCGCTTGTCTTTGCTGAATCCCGTTTGCATACTCGGTCACCGACATGACATTTGAGAAAATCCCCTTCATCATGCTGCTGGCGCTGGCTGGCCTGCTTCCGCTCTCGATTTCCAGTTCTCTCACCGCGAGCCAGGAAATCCTCCCGCCCGGCTTTCGCCCGCAACCCGTCACGGTCCACGCCCTGGTCGGCGGCAAAGTTGTGGTCAAACCTGGTGAAACCCTAGAGAGCGCAACCATTGTGATTCGCGACGGCATTCTCCGGGCGGTTGGGAAAGATGTTTCCATCCCTGCCGACGCGCGCGTGTGGGATATGAACGGGCTCACCATTTACGCGGGCTTCATTGACGCGTATCTGCCCCTCACGTCCACGAACGCGCCAGTTTCGACTTCCGAAACCGAGCCGGACGCGTCAGAGAATCTCACAGCGGGCGGAATCAATTTTTTTGGCGCCCCGGGCCAACGAACCGATCGCGGCGCACCCGGGCCGGGTTATGAAATCGCGCGTATCACTCCCGAGCATCGCGCCGTGCAATCGTATTCACCGCGTGAACGCACACTCACGCCGCTGCGTGAAATTGGTTTTACCGCGGGCGTCATCGCGCCGGCCAACGGTATCATCCGCGGCAGCAGCGCGCTCGTGCAATTGATCGAAGACAACCCAAACAGAATCATCCTCAAACCCGACGTGTTCCAGCACCTCGCGCTCGAACCGCAGGGCGGCGAGGAGCGAGTTTATCCCGGGTCGCTCATGGGCGTCATCGCCACGGTGCGGCAGAGTTTTTTCGACGCGCAACATTACGCGCTCGATCTCGCGGATTATGCGAAGCGGCCGGTCGAACGCGGCCGACCGGAGTTTAACCTGTCGCTCGCAGCGCTCGCGCCCGCCGCCGAAGGAAAGATGCGTGTCATGATCGAACCAGGCAGCGCGTTGATGGTGGACCGCGCTGCGCGCCTCGCCGGTGAGCTCAAACTGGATTTCGCCATCATCTCGTCAGGACAGGAATGGCGCCGGCCAGACTTGGTGGGGCAGGCATCCAGCCCGTCCTCCCCGCGCACAAACCAGACAGGCAAGATGCCTGCGCCACCGACCTTCATCGTGCCGGTAAATTTCCCGACCCTCCCGAAGTTGCCGAGTGAAGATGACTGGGAACAAGTCACGCTGGACCAGTTGCGCGCGTGGGATTGGGCGGCGGAGAATCCCGCGTTGCTGCGCCAGCAAGGCCGAGAGATCGCGCTCACGACCTTCGGGCTGAGCGACAAGAAGGCCTTCAGAAAAAATCTGAGGCTCGCGCTGGACCGCGGCTTGTCCGAAGACGCCGCGCTCGC
>CAZCZP010000202.1:0-7465 GCA_964502895.1 uncultured Bifidobacteriaceae bacterium | reverse complement strand
TGGCCACGACTTTGTTTGTGCTTGGGCCCGAGAAAGGACTCAAGTTTGTCGAATCGTGGACCAATGCGGGCGCGCTGTTCATCCTGCGGGAATCGGAAGTGCGTTATCGGCAGATTCGCAGCACGCGGTTTCCGTTGGGGCCGCCCGGCGGCTGACCGATTCAGAGCGCCGGTTTCTGGCGATGCCAACTCGTGCTCTGTTCGTAGGCGTGCGCGATTTTCAAAATCGTTTCCTCGCCGAACGGTTTGCCCAGCACCTGCAAACCGATGGGCAGCTTTGGTGAATTCGTAAATCCGCAGGGCAAGCTCACGCCACAAATACCTACCAGGTTGGCCGAAATGGTGAAAATGTCGGCCAGGTACATGTGCAACGGATCGTCAACGCGCTCGCCTATTCTGAACGCCGCCGTCGGAGTTGTTGGCGTGACCAGCGCGTCCACTTGCTCGAAGGCCCTCAAAAAATCCTGCCGGATGAGCGTGCGGACTTTTTGCGCTCGAAGATAGTAGGCGTCGTAGTAACCGCTGCTGAGCACATACGTGCCGAGGATGATTCGCCGTTTCACCTCCGCGCCAAAACCCGCGCCGCGCGTCCGGCAATAAAGTTCGGTCGGGTCAGAGCCGTCCACCCGCGCGCCATAGCGAATGCCATCAAATCGCGCGAGGTTTGCCGATGCTTCCGCCGTGGCGATGATGTAATAAGTCGCCACGGCGTAATCCGTGTGCGGCAGCGAAACCTCCACAATTTCCGCGCCAAGCTTGGTGAGCTGTTGGACGGCCGCTTCGACCGCCTGCTTCACTTCGGCATCCAATCCCCCAATCATGTATTCCTTGGGCAGCCCGAGTTTCAGTCCCTTGATGTCGCCGGTAAGACTTGAGGCGTAATTCGGCACAGGACGGGGAACGCTCGTGGAGTCGCGCGAATCGTGTCCGGCAATTACGCCCAGCACCGTTGCTGCATCACGAACGTCCTTGGCAAGACAACCGATCTGGTCCAGCGACGATGCGTAAGCCACGAGCCCGTAGCGCGACACGCGCCCGTAACTGGGCTTCAGTCCGACGCAGCCACTCAACGCGGCGGGCTGTCTCACGCTTCCGCCCGTGTCGGTGCCGAGTGTCGCGATCACTTCGTCCGCCGCCACCGCCGCCGCCGAACCGCCAGAGGACCCGCCGGGAATGCGCGCCGTGTCCCACGGATTACGCGTCACTTGGAAAGCGGAATTCTCCGTCGAGCTGCCCATCGCAAACTCGTCCATGTTCAACCGGCCAAAAATAATGGCGCCCGCCGCCATGAGTTTTTCAATGGCCGTCGCGTCGTAGGGCGAAATGAATTTGCCGAGAATCTTGGAGCCACAATTGAGCGGATGTCCTTTGACTGCGATGACATCCTTGGTCGCGATGGGAACTCCGAGCAGAGATTTCTCCGTGTGCGAGACACCGCTTGCCAGGGTTTTATCCGCGGCGTCCGCCTGCGCCAGCGCATCTGCCGCGTCGTAACTGAGGAATGCGCGAATCTGCCCGTCCACGCGCTGGATCTGGTCAAGACAGGCCTGCATGGCTTCGCGCGCGGTGACTTCGCGTCCGGCGAGTTTCGCGGTGAGTTCCGAGATGGTCAGTTGATTCAGCATGTCCCAGCGGCGTTTGGTTGCGCGCCGCGAAATTGACGAACGCGACTTCAAAAGGCAAAAAGAAAACTCCTTCGCACGAGAATTGCAGCCTTTTCTTGCGCCGCAATCGCACCTATTCTCGCGCGCAGCTTGAGCCCCGAACCGATGCCTTTGGAGACGACTGCGCCGCCTGAACTGTCCGTTCAGAGAAAGTCGGCTGAGGCGCTGCTCGTGAAGTTTTCGGGAAACTGGCGAACCCTTGCCAAATTGCCGGAGATGGAAGCCATTCGCGAGGCGCTGGAGAACGGCAAGCCACCGCGAGTGTTGGAATTCGACACGTTGGGTTTGGAAGCGTGGGGCTCACGTTTCGTCGCGTTCGCCGGCCAGTGCCAGGAGTTTTGCCGCGAGCACGGGATCGAATTCCGTGATGCCGGATTGCCGGATGGTGTTCGGGGTTTGCTTCGCCTCGCCAATGCCGTCCCGGAAAAGAAGGACGCTCGCCGACCGGGGCTCGAAGCGTCCTGGCTTCAGGGTGTCGGGGAACTCGCCGGATCGAACTGGGGCGCAGCCCGTCAGATGCTGACGTTCCTGGGCGAAAATGTTCTTGCCCTCGGCAAATTGATTCGCGGCAAGGCGCAGTTTCGCTGGTCGGACACGTTCTTGGTGATGCAGGAATGCGGACCGCAGGCTTTGGGCATCGTCGCGTTGATTAATTTCCTGGTCGGTTTGATTCTGGCCTTCGTGGGCGCGGTCGGGTTGAAGCAATTCGGCGCGGCGATTTTCGTCGCCGACATGGTGGCCATCGGAACCGTTCGCGAAATGGGTTGCCTGATGACGGGCATCATTCTGTGCGGACGCACCGGCGCCGCGTTCGCCGCCCAGCTTGGAACGATGAAAGTCAACCAGGAGATCAGCGCGTTCCAGACCTTCGGCATTTCGCCCATCGAATTCCTCGTCCTGCCGCGCATGATCGCGTTGATTCTGATGATGCCGTTGCTCTGCGTGTTCGCGGACGCCATCGCCATCTTCGGCGGATTTTTTGTCTCGGTTAGCCTGTTGGACATCACGGCGACCGAGTATCTCACGCGGACGGTGGACGCGATCACGTTGAAGAGCTTCCTGCTGGGCATCGGCAAGGGCTCGTTCTTCGGATTTCTGGTGGCTTACACCGGCTGTCTCCGTGGGATGCAATGCGGCAACAACGCCGCCGCCGTGGGCGAGGCCACGACTCGCGCCGTGGTGGCGGGCATCACGGCCATCATTGCGTCGGACGGAATCTTCGCCGTAATCTGCAACGCGCTCGATTTATGAAACCCGGCCAATGCGACATCAAAATCGAGATTCAGAATCTCACGATGGCTTACGGGCCTTATGTGGTGATGCAGAACATCAATGCGCAAGTGAGGCGCGGGTCGGTGTTCGTCATCATGGGCGGCAGCGGCTGCGGCAAGAGCACGCTGTTGCGGCACCTGATCGGCATGAATCGCCCTGCACAAGGCGACGTGTTTTACGATGGGAAAAGTTTTTGGGGCATGGACGATGACGACCGCCAGATCACGTTGCGCAAGTTTGGCGTGCTTTTCCAGAGCGGCGCGTTGTGGAGTTCGATGACCTTGGCGGAGAACGTCGCTTTGCCCCTGGGCGAATACACGGACTTGTCCGCGGAGGACATTCGAGAAATTGTCCGGCTCAAGCTCGCGTTGGTGGGATTGCGAGGGTTCGAGGATTTTTATCCGGCGGAAATCTCCGGCGGCATGTGCAAACGCGCGGGCCTGGCGCGCGCCATGGCGCTGGACCCGGAAATCCTCTTCTTCGACGAACCCTCCGCCGGACTCGATCCCATCAGTTCGCGCAACCTCGACCATTTGATCCTCGAGTTGCGCGACAGCCTGGGTGCCACCATCGTCGTCGTCTCGCATGAACTCGCGAGCATCTTTGCCATCGCCGACGATTCGATCTTTCTCGACGCGCAAACGAAAACCATGCGGGCCAGCGGGAATCCAAAGGAACTGTTGAAACATTCCGACGATCCGAAGGTGCGAACTTTTCTCACGCGCGGTGAAGAACCTGCTCAAACTACTCGCGCAAACGTTGGCGCCAAGCCATGAATCCGAAGCCAAATCTCCCAAGCCCAATCTGCCTATGAGCAAGAAAGCGAATCCTACGACGATCGGGTTGTTTATTGTCATCGGTATGGCGCTGGGCGTGGTCGGCTTGATTCTGTTCAGTTCTGGAAAATTGTTCAGCAAGCAACACCGCTTTATTCTCTACTTCGACGCATCGTTAAAAGGCTTGAATCCCGGCGCACCGGTCAAACTGCGCGGCGTGACCATTGGATCGGTCGCGGAAGTTCTCATCGCGCACAATCAGGCCACGAACGATTACGCGATGCCGGTCATCATAGATATTGACGAGGAATTGCTGCACGCGCGCTCCGACCGGCGGTTGCATGTCGCGGACAAAGGAGCGTTTGAAGAACTGGTTCGGCGGGGACTGCGGGGCCGGCTCGATGCGGACAGCCTGGTGACGGGCGTGCTTTACGTTGAACTCCAGGTCGTTCCCAACGCGCCGCCTCCCGTGCTCCATCAACTCATGCCCGAGTATCCTGAGATACCTACGTTGCCAACCACAATTCAGGAGTTGATTTCCAATCTTGCGAGCTTCGACATCGAAGGCATCTCGGACAAACTGAACGCGCTGTTGACCCGGCTTGACACCACGCTCAGTGAGTTGAACGTGCAGCAGTTGAACCGAGGCGTCACCGATTTGATTGCTTCACTCGATCGCGTGGTCAATTCGCCGGACCTGACCAATTCACTCGCCGGATTAAGGCTGGCTCTCAACGATGCGCGCGCCTTGATCGGCAGATTGGATGCGCGCGTTGACCCGCTGGCCGACAGTCTGACCAACACCTTGACCGCCGCGCAATTGACTCTCGCCGAAATGCGCCGGGGCGTGGAGCACCTGAGCGGCCTCGTGGCGCCGGATGCGCCTCTGCAAAGTGAATTGACCACCACGCTCAACGAACTGGGCAATGCCGCTCGCGCCGTCGGTGACCTGGCGGAATTCCTCCAACGCCATCCTAACGCGCTCATCAGCGGCAAGAAAACTCCAGAGGCCAAACCATGAAACCACATCTCGCCATCCGTCTTCTCGGGATCAGCGTGCTCGCTGTCGCGTTGGCGGGCTGCCTTTTCAAGCCCGCCGTCGTCAGCACGCGCCGTTTCGTTTTGACTCCCGTGCCAACGCAGGACCGCGCGGCTGATGCGGCGCAAATTGTCGTTGGCCTTGGGCGGGTCACGATGCCGGATTACCTGAAGAAAGATTCGATGGCCATTCGCAAGGGCGACAACGAAATCCAATACCTCGAAAACGCGCTCTGGGCCGAAGGCCTCGATCAATCGTTCCAACGCACGCTGGCGGCCAATCTCTCGTCGCGACTTGGCGACGGTCGCGTCTTGATTTCTTCGTGGCAACCCGGTGAAGTGGCGCTCGCCGTGCGCGTAAGCATCGAGCGTTTGGACGTGGACTCCCAAGGCCGCGGCACGTTGGTCGCCGGTTGGAAAATTCTGGCTCCCGAATCTGGCAAGGTCCTCAGAAGCGGCGAATCCACCCTGAACCAATCTGGCCCGGCCCCCTACAACGACCCGGCTTCCATCCCCAAAACCCTGAGCGACTTGACTGCGGAGTTCAGCGATGTTTTGGCGAAGGTCGTGCGCGAACGCGCGCCGACTGGTGCAACACACTAAAGCGACACCCATGGTGTAGCGGCGACGACGACGCCGCAGCCAACAGTTCGCTGGCCGTTGAGCACAGGATAACTTCCCGCTTGCACGCCAACTCCGCGTTTCGTCAACATCGCAGCCATTGATTCGCGACATGCGCACACTCATCAAACACATCCTCGCCGCCACCGAACCGTTGGAAACAGTCACTGTGAAAGGCTGGGTGCGCACGCGGCGCGACGCGAAGGGCTTTTCGTTCCTCGAACTCAACGACGGCTCATGCTTCGGTAGCCTGCAATGCGTCGTGGACGCCGGCACGCCGGGCTACGACACCATCGCGCACTTCACCACGGGCGCGTCGGCAGTTGTCGAAGGCAAACTCGTTCCCTCGCCGGCACAGGGCCAGAAATGGGAACTGCGGGCTACGAAGATCGAGCTCGTCGGCGTCGCCGACGCCACGTATCCGCTCCAGAAAAAAGGGCACACGCTGGAATTCCTGCGGAGCATCGCCCACTTGCGTCCGCGCTCGAATCTGTTCGGCGCGGTGTTCCGCACCCGCAGCCGGCTGGCACTGGCCGTCCACGAGTTTTTCCAAAGCCGCGATTTTTTCTACGTCCAGACGCCGATCATCACCGCCAGCGATTGCGAAGGGGCAGGGGAGATGTTCCGTGTCACCAACCTCAAGGGGAAGCCGGACGAAAAACCGGAAGCGGACTTTTTTGGCAAGCCAACTTACCTCACCGTAAGCGGACAGCTCGAAGCCGAGACCTTCGCCTGCGCGCTCTCGAACGTTTACACCTTCGGCCCGACGTTCCGCGCCGAGAACTCGAACACCGCGCGCCACGCCGCCGAGTTCTGGATGATCGAGCCGGAGATGGCGTTCTGCGATCTCAATGGTGACATGGACCTCGGCGAGGAATTCATCAAGGCCATGGCGCGTTACGCGCTCGAACATTGTGCCGAGGACCTCGCGTTCTTTTCCAAGTTCGTGGACAAGGGCCTAAGCGAGCGGCTCAAGTTCGTGACCGAGCGTCCGTTCGTGCGCGTGCCTTACACTGAGGCGGTCGGGATTTTGAACAAGTCCGGCAAGCAGTTTGAGTTCCCCGTCAGCTACGGCCAGAACCTGCAATCCGAACACGAACGTTTCCTGACCGAGGAACATTTCAAATCGCCGACGACCGTCTTCAACTATCCGCGCGAGATCAAACCGTTTTACATGCGGCTCAATGACGATCATAAGACCGTCACCGCGATGGACGTGCTGGTGCCCGGCATCGGCGAAGTCATCGGCGGCGCGCAACGCGAGGAACGGCCCGCGCAGCTCGCCGAGAACATGAAGTTCCACAAGCTGAACGAGAAAGACTATTGGTGGTATGCCGACCTGCGTCGCTACGGCACCGTGCCGCACGCCGGCTTCGGACTCGGCTTCGAACGCCTGCTGATGTTCCTCACGGGCGTCTCCAACATCCGTGACGTGATTCCCTTCGCTCGCACGCCGGGCAACGCGGAGTTTTGAAGTCCGACTCTGAACAGAAGGAAACGGAGGGAACGGAGTCAGCCGTGGCAAGTTCCTGGTTCGTAGCAGCCGCCGTGCTTGTCGCGGCGTAGCAAAGCGAAGGCGGAAGGAGGCTTTGACCGAAAGGGCTGAAAGCCCGCAATGTAATAGCCCGGGGCAGCGCCCCGGGTCCGGTCGGCCAAAAACGGTCAAGCCCTGAAAGGGCGAAACAATCATCTCCACCGTGAGCCACGCCAGACACGCGAAAGGCCGCGGCTGCAAAAAAGGCTGCATTCCACCTTCAACACAACTTGTCGGCGATCTCTCGAACGCTCGTGAAGACGAACGCCGGCTTCTGCGAGCGAAGAATCTCAGCGTCGTGCTGTCCCCACGTCACCGCGCCGAACGCCATGCCGGCCTTGGCCGCCGCTTCCGCATCGCGTAATTCATCTCCGACGTAAATGGCTTCAGATGCTCCAACCGAGCATTGGCGGAGTAACTGGCGCAACTTGGCCGCCTTGCCAAACAGGGACACGCCGCAAACAAAGTGCGCGACCAGTCTGGCGTTCTCCGCGCCCAGGACTCGTTCCACGTTTTCGCGTGAGTTCGAGCTGACGATGGCCAGTTGAATTCCGGCCGCCG
>CAZCZP010000201.1:6252-7527 GCA_964502895.1 uncultured Bifidobacteriaceae bacterium | reverse complement strand
CCGGGGGTGATCTGAACAATGTTCAAGCGAGTGGAGAGTAGAAAATCTCGCCTCCCATTTCCACTATTCCCTATTCGCCATCTCGCTTTTCGCTGCAACGAGCGGCTCACCCACCGGCAGGTTCTCCGGCAGCGTCACGAACTCACGGAATTTTTTCCACAGCGGCTCAAAGTCTTTGTTAACATCGCCGGAAAGGCAATCGGTGATTTCTCCGGCCGCCTCGGGATATTTGTCTATCACCTTCTTGAAGGAGAAATCCGGGTTGTAAAAGGCATAAACCAGCTTGCGCATGTTCTCCACGCCTTCACGCATGTGGCGGCCGTAGCCGGCAAAGCGTCCCGGTGAAAAATCTTTTTCCACAATGGCCTTGTGAACTTCCTCGCCCACCAGCGTGCCGCTCTTGAGCGCCAGCATCAGGCCGCTGCTGAACACCGGATCGAGAAACGCGAACGCGTCGCCCACGAGCAACAGTCCGTCACTGCCGCAATGCTTGGCGTGCTGGGTGTATTCGTTGATGAGAAAATACTTGCCCACCTGTTCGCCAATGGAGAGATGGTCTTTGATCCAGGCATTCTGCTCGATCTCGCGCTTGAAAATCTGTTCTGGCTCGCGCACGCCGTCGCGCGTCAGATATTTTCCCTCGGCCACGACGCCCACGCTGACCATGTCGTTATGCTGCGGGATATGCCAGAACCAACCCTTCTCGGGCACGTAAGCCACGGTGGTCGCGCCTTCGTCAATGCCCGGCTCGCGCTTCGAGCCTTTGTAATACGTCCAGACGGCAACCTTGTTCAGGTAAGGATCGCTCGTGCGCCAGCCGTTGCGCACGGTGGTGAAGGCTTCCTTGCCGGAACAATCCAGTGTGATCGGTGCGTGGAACTCCACCGTCTCTCCCGATTTTTTTTGCGCGCGAACGCCAACCACACGGCCATTCTCGCGTAGCAATTCCTTCACGGTGATTTCCTCGATGACCTGAGCGCCCTTCTCCCGCGCATTGTCGAGCAGCATCTCGTCGAATTCAGAACGCAGCACCTGCCACGTCTGCGCCACGGAATCGCGGTCGTAGCGCGAGAAGAAATAGAACGGCTCGCTCGCCTTTCCGTTCCGGGAGATGAACACCACGCTGTACTTCTTCACAAACGCGGACGATTTCATCTTTGGAATCATGCCGATCCGCTTGAGCGGTTGATACGTGAAGGGGATGAGCGATTCGCCGATGTGATAGCGCGGAAACTTTTCGCGTTCGAGCACGAGCACGCGATGGCCGTATTCCGC
>CAZCZP010000201.1:0-6152 GCA_964502895.1 uncultured Bifidobacteriaceae bacterium | reverse complement strand
TTCGCGCTCATCTGGAACACGACGCGCATTTCAAATTCGCTCAGCGCCTTGCGGCTCAGGAAGCGCATCACGTTGTTGTAGGTGTCGCACGTGGCGATGACGTGGAAGCCGAGGCTCGCGCCTTCGCAGATAAGCTTGTTGAGCAACAGGCCGGGATTCGCAGCAGCGTTTTCGTCCAGAGAAAAACTCATCTCCTCGTCGAAGCGCAGCTTTTTGTTTCGCTGCAAGCCGTGAATCAATAGATACGTCTCGGGTGCGCTTGTGCCCGGTTCGTCCGCCCGGCGCTGTTGGTCTGACGCTAGCGCTGACATCACTTCATCCACTGTGCCTGCGGGAACCAGTTTGACTTCATGCGGAATGATCCGGACGACATGCTCCAGAAATTTTGCCTCCGCAGAATCCGGAGGGCTGCAATCGAACACCAGAAATCGCGCCGCAGGTTTCGGGTATTGCGCTGCGAGCGACACCAATGAAATTGCCAACATACCAAGCGCGGCTTCCTCCCGCTGGCCGACGATGAGCAAATGATTTCCGCTCTGCCGCCGGAACACGGCCTCGGTCGGACCTTTGATGGAGTTGGGCGCGCCCAGCCAGATGCGCGCGGCGCCCGGCGACTTGGCTGGATGCGCGTCGAGCACCGAACGCAGCACAACATTGTCCCGCACATTGGCCGGCGCGTTGCCTTCAAAGACGATGGGCTCCCGACGCGTAACGTGTTTTTGATTGGCAAACCCCCGCACCTTCCCCAGCCACTTGTCGCGTTCCTGATCCGGCAGCCACACGACTTGGAAAGGGCTGTTGCCCTGGAGCGAGCCGCCGTCGTCGTTGTAAATGGCCTCGCCGGGCCGCGAGAGCAAACGCGGCGCGGGATTGTCCTCGTTCATGATGAGGTACGCGTCGGCCTCGTTGCATTGCAGTGCCACACGCACGACCATCTGCCCGATGGTGGCGCGCGCCAGCGTGTAAGCGCCGCCCAACGTCTGCGAACCCAACAACACATGAATGCCAAACGCGCGGCCCTGGCGCACGATGCGATCCAACAACAACGCCGCGCCCTGCGAAACGCGGTCGTCTTCCACGAATAATTCCTGAAACTCGTCAATCAACAGCAGCACGCGCGGCATGGGTTCGGAAGTGGGGCGGGCATCTTGCCTGCCCGAACCGTCCGGTTCTCCTGCCACTGTGTTCGCGGCGGGGTTCGCAGGCTGGAAGCCTGCGCCACTAACCGCACGTTTGTAGCCCGCGATGTCCTGCGCGCCGAGTTTGCGGAACAGGTCGCCGCGGCGTTTTAATTCTTCATCCACGCGTTGCAGCACACTGAGGCCGAACTCGCGGTCGCTCTCGATGGCCACGACGCGCGCATGCGGCAGCTTGTTCGTGGCGTAGCATTTGAACTCGACGCCTTTCTTGAAATCCACGAGGTAAAATTCCACCTGATCCGGGCTGCACCAGAGCGACAGGTTCGTGATGAGCACGTGAAACAATGTGGATTTGCCCGAACCGGTTTTGCCGGCGACCAGACCGTGCTGGCGCGTGCCCTGGCCGAGCGCGAGGTATTGCAGCTTCGTCGCGCCAGTCCGCCCGATGGCGACGCGCAATTCGCTCGTTGTCTCCAGACTCCATATTTCCCTGTCTTCCGGCGCAACCTCGACGAACGGCATCTCGACGCGATAGGCGTCGGTGCTTTCCTTGCCGATTTGCTGGAGCAGTTTTGTTTCGAGTTCCGGCGCGGGCGGCGTGTCGAGCGTGAGTTTCGTTCCGTCCCAATTTGCGCTGGCCAGCGCGAAACCTTCGCCCTTGGGCACGATGCAGATGGTGTTCTTCCGCAATTCGTCCGGCACAAATTCCACCGGCGCCGCCTTGCGTTGATCCCAATGAATCAGCAAATGAACTCCGCAGCGCGGGCCACTGGCGGCGATACTTTGGAGACGCTTCACCGCCACGTCGCTGAAGTTGGTGGGGAAATCCGCGATGACCAGAAAATGATATTTCTCGGCGAGTCGTCCGGCTTGGGCGTTGTATTCCGCGAGCGACTGGTATTCGTTGCGCAGATACATCTGCGTGACTTTCTCAATGTGCTCGTTGAGGTCCGCGAGGCGTTGCTCGAATTGCGCCTGCTGCGTCCAGATGCGGCTGTTGATGAGGCGCTCCTCGAAATCCGCGAGGTGCATGATGCCGGCGAAATTCTGGCCGAGGCCAACCGGATCGAAGATCGTGAACGCGAGCCTGCCCGGCGGCGTGGTGGTGAGCAGGCGCAACACGAGATTGTTCAGCGCGCCAATGACCTGGGTTTCACCGGACTGTTTTGTTTCGATGAGAATCGAAGCCTGGTCCGGCACGGCCAACAGCAGCGGCAAGGAAAGTTGCGTTGGGCCGGTGAGTGCCCGCGGCTTTTCTTGAAGCGCGACCTCGCAAAATTTCTCCAGGTCCACCGCCAGCTCGGCGAATCTGGCGGCCTGGGCGGATTGATCTGGCAACGTGAATGCCTGCCACAACTCGTCACGCCAGGGCGGGAAAGCAGTGTTCGCTGCCGCACTCGTCGCCTGCAACGTCTCATAAAGCGGTAGCACGATCGTTTGCCAATCCGATTCCACTGCCGCGGTGCCAGCGTCGCGAGCTGCTTGAAGTTTCGCGGCATTTTCCGTGTAGCTCGTCTCCAGTTGTTTCGTGCGGTTCGCAGATTCCTCGTTGAATCGCGTCATCCTTTCTGTGTGGCTAGCTTCAATCTGCGTGAGCCGCCGGCGACGGCGCTCCTGGTTCGCGGTTTCGAGATTCCGGGCCTCCTCTTCGAGACGTTTGGTCAGTTCATTGCGCGCCGCCTTGGCGTCGGCCACGGCTGTTTTCCATTCCTGATTGAGTTTCTGGGTTGCGGCGGCGTGCGACAGGCGGATGCGTTCAGCTTCCTGTGCAAAATCCGTCGCAGCCTTCCGGACGCAGGCATCGTGAAGTTGCCGTGCTTCTTGCAGCGCGCTGGCAGCAGCTCTGGTGCGGGGCGCGGCGATGACCCGGGCCAGAAGACAAATCGCAACTGCACCCGCGAAGCAGGCGCCGAGAACCGCCCAGGTTTTTCCCGTGACCGCTTGAAAATTGAACTGGCGCAATTCCGGCACGAAAACGAAGGCGCCCAGCAGAATCAGGAGTATCCAGACCCAGAGCGGTAGAAACCGGAACAACACCGGCAACACCAGCCGGCGCGCGCCGGTCAACTCGCGTTGCGCGGTTTCAAGTCTCTGATGAAACTGCTCGGCAAGCTGCGTCTCCGGCAGCGATTCGTCGGTGAAGGCGGAGGAAGCGGTTGCCGTCAGAGCTCGTTGTCCACCCAAAACGGAGCGCGCGCTGGCTTCGAGTTGCTCCAGCCTGGAGCGCGCTTCCGCCAGTCGTGCAAGGGAGGTTTCGTGCCGGGCTTTGTTGTTCTGGTTCTCGGAGTCGCGAGTGCGGTCGGTGTCCAGCAAGCCGTGCTGCGTTTCGACAGTGCGATTGCCTTCGTTGCTTTCGATTTCGGCCAGTCGTCGTTTGCGGGAATTCTCTCTCGCCGTCGCAATCCGTGCCTGCCGGGATTTGAACGCTGACTCTGCCTGCGTCCGTCTGGTCGTTGCGGAGGTTCTCTCCGCTTCCGTTTCGGAATTCCAACGAGCGCGTTCGCTGGCGATGGCCTGCTCGAATTGCGCGCGCAGCCTGGTCGAGCGCGTGGTGAAATCGCGCTTCAGCTCGCTGGCGCGCGTGGTGATGTCGCGCACCGCCCGCCGCAGACGGTCGAGCAGGTCGAGCGTTTCCGCCGTGCTCAGGAGCTTATTCGCAGTCGTTGCGGACTTTGTTGATGACTCGTTCAAGGGTGTCAATGTTGGCGATGGCTTGGTTCACGCCGGCGAGCAGGTCGTTGAGAAATCGCTGCTCGAACTCGAGGCTCTTGGCGTCGTTCCAGTATTGTTTCGTCTGGTCCCACTCGGTGCGCAGTTCCTTGGTCAACCCCATCAACCGGTTTTTGCTGCCCGTCACGATGGGCCGCCTTTCTCGGAAGTCTCCGGTGCGGCCGCGGCGGGTGGAGCCGGCGCGGCCGGAGTTTTCTGGGACAACTCGACGTAATCGCTGAGTGTCTTTAGCAATTCATTCAACCAGACCACGGCTCGTCCCAGATCGTTGCCCAGATTGTGCCGGAATTTTTCGACCTGCCGTCCGAGGGGCTCGACGCGCTGATCGTACTGGCGATTCCATTGTTTGACCAGTTGCAGCCGTGACTCGGCGTCGCGCAATGATTGGCGCGCTTTTTGAACGGCGGCCTGCTGAACTTGTGACGCTTCGAGCAGGCCGGAAAGTTGCGCGGCAAAAAGCTCCTGCTGGCGTTGCTCCAGTTCGCGATGACGCAGGCGAATCTGGTTTTGCCAGTGCGCCACGCGGTCGCCTTCCAGCCACAACCGCGTGCGCGTGACTTCGTCGCTGACTTCGTCCAGCACGCGGCCGGCTTTGTCGCGGTAAATGATGAGCTTCGCCCGGAAGGCTTCGATGGCTTCCAGCGAAGTGACCTTGGCGCGATCAGGCATGGGGATCGTTAAAACGTTGAAGGGTTGAAGCGTTGAAGCGTTGGACAAGCGTTGACGCGACACGTTCCAACGCCATCGCTCTTAAAGGCTTCAACGATTCGCGACCTCATCGGCTGATCAATGTTGATCCAGATACTCCTCGATGCGCTTCGCTTTGCGCAGGAGGTAGGGTGTGTGCTGGTTCGAACTCTCGATGAATTTCTTGAGGACCTTCATCGTGTCGCGGAATTCCTCGGAAAATTTTGTGTGCTCCTGGTCTTGCCACGTGTCGCCCAGCGCAGCGAAGCGCGCCTGCAACAGCGCCATCCGGTTTTGCAGTTCGAGGTTGAACCGTTTCAACTCTTCGGCGAACCGGCGGACTTCGCCGGGGTCCATGACTGCCTGTGGCATAATTGTTCCTGTGATTCCAAACGTTCTCTACTCTGTAAGGAAAGTAACAGAGCGCGAGGCAAGCTTCCAATGGGAATTCTCCATCCCGAGTCGTAAGTCTCAATCGGAATCCGATTCTGAAGCGCAGTGGACGGCGAGTTTAAGATGAAGATTAAGATAAAGAGCCAGCGACCTCCGGCAAAACCGGAGGCTGAGAATTGTGAAGCGCTCAAAGCATTTGCCCCACGCCGGGGATTACCGTTCGATGGCGTATGTTGACTTGGGATTCCTGTCGTTGGAATTGCGGCTTACATTGAGAGGCACGCACGCCGCCTCCAGGAGTTCGTGCTTCAGCTATGGACCTTTCGTCTCCGGCGGCGGATTCAAGATGAACAGAATCATGTTCCGGAAATCCGCGTCCGGCATTTGCTCCAACCCCTCCGGCATCACGGACAACTCGCTCACGCGCATCTGCGCGATGTCGGATTTCCCAACCACTTCCTCCTTCGGACCGGACGAAAGCAACTTTACGTGCGAAGCCGTGTCTTCGACGAGCCGCCCGCTCACGCTGCGACCGTCCTTGGTTTCGACCTCCACGTTTTCGAATCCCTTGCCGATGATCTGGTTCGGGTCAATCACGTTGGCCAGCAACGCGTCGAGCGTTGAGCGGCCTGAACCCGTCAGGTCCGGGCCCACGTCCGCGCCCTCGCCGTTGAGCTTGTGGCAGACAAAACAATTCTTCTTCGCCAGTTCGTGCCCGGCTTTGAGATCGGGGTCGCCTCCGGCCAGAATGATTTTTTTCTTGGCCTCGATGATCTGTTGTTTGTCGGTGTTGGCGGAGCGGACGCGGCCAATGTTCCGCTCGAAACGACTGCGAAATTCCTCGTTGTCCGCGCGGCCAAAGGAAGCCAGCGCGCGGATCGTTGTCGCGGAAAGTTCGCTCGCGGAAATCATTTTCCTTTCCACGGCGGAAAGCAGATTCCCCGCCCAGCGCGACCGCGACGTGAGCGTCTCGCCCGCCACCTGCCGCACGCCCGGCGGAAACGTTTTCCAGCGCTGGATGATGTCTTCGCCCACGGTATCGCCCCCGATTTCGCCCAACGCGCGCAATGCCTCAATGACGAGCGGCTCGGGATTTCCCGGCGCGACGAGCTTCAACACCGCATCGCGCGCGGCAGGCGACTTGAGTTTCGCGAGCGTCTGAATTGCTTTCGTGCGTTCGTTGAGCCCGGCCTTGCCGTCGTT
>CAZCZP010000200.1:4442-7548 GCA_964502895.1 uncultured Bifidobacteriaceae bacterium | reverse complement strand
GCGCGCGCGGAGACGCCGCTCTGGACGCACAAGGGCGATCCGCTGCTGGCGCACTGGCAATACGGCCTGGGACGCGCCGTGGCGTTCACGTCAGACGCGCGACCCAAGTGGGCGCGAACGTGGCTGGGTTGGGAGCGGTATCGGCAGTTCTGGTCGCAGATCGCGCAATGGAGTTTGCGGCGACTGGAGAACGCGGACTTCACGACCGAGGTTGTGATTGATGGCGGCCAGGGCGTGATCGCGGTGGAGGCGGTTGATGAAAAAGGGAATTACCGAAACTTCCTCAACTTGCAAACGACGGTCGTTGGCCCAAAGGGCGAACGGCAGACGGTGCAGCTCGAACAAACCGGCCCCGGCCATTACGAGGCAAAATTTCCCACGCGCGACGTGGGCGCATATCTCTTGAACCTGATGGAGATAGAGCGGGGACGTCCGGTGGGATCGCAAGTTGTGGGCGCGAGCGTTAATTTTTCGCCTGAGTTCGCCGCGCCTGAGCCGAACCTGAATCTGTTGCGGCGCATTGCCGAGACTGGCGGCGGCAAATTGCTTGACCCGAAGCAGGCCGCGGACAATCCGTTTGTGCATGACCGCAAGAAGACTTTTCAGCCGCAGGATTTGTGGGAGTGGCTGCTGAAAATGGCCGTGGTGCTGTTTGTTGCCGACGTGGGTGTGCGGCGGATTCAAATTGATCGTGACGAATGGCTGCGGGCGACGGCGACGCTGCGGAAGTGGATTTTCTTCTGGCAAGGAAAGCCGCGTACGCCCGAGGCCGAGGAATCGCTGTCGGCCCTGCTGGCCAAGCGGGGTCAGGTTCGCGCGGAACGAACGGGTGCCGGCCTGGCTGCGCGACCGGAGTTGTTCCAGCCGCAACAGCCAGCCGCGCCGGTCTTGTTGCCGACAGATGGAACGCGGGAAACGCCCGGACCTTCGCAGCCGGCGCCCGCGCCCGAAGAAAAACCCGTCGCGCAGGAACAACCGGCCAACACCACGAGCCGGTTGTTGGAGGCCAAGCGCCGGGCGCAGAAGCGACGGGAGTAGGGTTCGCATTGACTAAAAAACATTGCGCGAAAGCGCGGGCTTTGGCTTCATCCCCCAATGCAAAAAACGGCGGTGGGGCGGATTTTGGCAGGGACACAGGCTGCCGGGATCACTTCCTGAACACCGCTGAGGCCATGAACCGTAGCCGGATGCATATTTTTTACTCAGGCCACGTGCAAGGTGTCGGGTTCCGGTTTACGGTCAAGACAGTCGCAGCCGGATTTGAAGTCGCCGGGGTGGTGAGGAATCTGCCAGACGGGCGCGTGGAATTGGTGGCCGAAGGTGACCGAAAAGAACTTGAGGCTTTTCGAGCAGCGATCCCTGACGCGGGGCTTGCTGGCTGCATCCGACGCGAAGATGCGACTTGGAGCGAAGCGCAAGGTGAGTTTCGTGGATTTGAAATCGTTAGATAGGACGTAAATGAAGTTTGCCATCATAGCCGACATACACGCAAATCTTGAGGCGTTTCATGTCGTTCTGGACGACTGCAAAAAGCAAAAAGTCACCCACTACGCGTGCCTCGGCGACGTGGTTGGCTACAATGCCAATCCCAAGGAATGTCTGGACATCGTCCGGACCATGAACATGCCCTGCGTAAAGGGCAATCACGACGAATACTGCTCCACCGAGGAACACCTCGATGGTTTCAACCCGGCGGCAGCCGAAGCTGTCAACTGGACCCGAAAACAACTTACCGACAACGACCGCCAGTGGTTGCGCGAGCTGAAATACACGCGCATGGTCACGAGCTTCACTCTCGTGCATGCGACACTCGACGGTCCACAACGCTGGGGTTATGTCTTCGACAAGCTCGCGGCCGCCGCCAGCTTCACCTACCAGAACACGGCGGTTTGTTTCTTCGGCCACACGCACGTGCCGGTGGCGTTCATGCGCGACAGCGTCGTGCGGGGCGGGACTTACTCGAAGTTCAAGATCGAAGCGGGAAAAAAATACTTCGTCAACGTCGGCGCCGTGGGCCAGCCGCGCGACAACAATCCCAAGTCGGCCTACGTGGTTTATGATGTGCATGAAGGCACCATCGAACTCCGCCGGTTGGAATACGACATCGCGACCGCGCAGAAAAAAATTCTGGCCGCTGGGTTGCCGGAGCGGCTCGCGGAACGGCTGGCCTACGGCAGATAAACACCAAACTCCAGAATCCAAACACCAAAGAAACACCAACCCATAAACTCCAAATGATAATTGAGGGATGTCCTGGAGTTTGAGATTTGTTTGGTGTCTGGTGTTTAGTGCCCGGTGTTTTGAAAATCCTCATCCTCAAACCCAGTTCGCTAGGCGACGTGGTGCAGGCGTTGCCGGTGCTGCGGTTGCTCAAGCGGCACTGGCCCCAGGCGGAAATCTTCTGGTGGATTGACTCAAGCCTCGCGCCACTGCTTGAAGGCGATCCCGACCTTGCGGCCGTGGTGCGATTCGAGCGGAAGCGGTGGGCCTCGCCGGTCCACTGGCCGGAGATGTGGCGCACGATTCTGAGGATGCGGGCGCAGGCTTTCGATCTGGTGATTGATCTTCAAAGCCTCGCGCGCAGCGGAGCGTTCGCGTGGCTGGCGAATGGAAATCTGTTGGTCGGCTTGGATGAATCGCGCGAAGGCGCACGGGGTTTCTACGACGTTGCTGTGCCGCGCGCGTCGTTTCATACCCACGCGGTGGATTGGTATCTCGCCGTGCTCCCGCGTCTTGGCGTGTCGGTGGATTGGGATTTCATCTGGTTGCCTGAACGTCCCGAAATCGCCGCTGCGGTCAAAACCAAATGGCACACCGACGGCGTGCGCTGGATTGTGCTGCAACCGGGCGCGCGCTGGTCGAACAAGCGCTGGCCGGTCGAGCATTTCGCGGCGGTGGCAACGCAACTCGCAGAACAATTCGCCGACGTTCGCTTTGCGGTCACCGGTGGCGACGGAGACAAACCCCTGGGCGAATTTCTGACCCAAGCCCTTCCCAATCGTTGCCTGGATTTGACCGGACGAACTTCGCTTCCTGAAATGGTCGAATGGTTGCGCCTGTGCGAGTTGATGGTGACAAACGACACCGGACCGATGCACGTGGCGGC
>CAZCZP010000200.1:0-4342 GCA_964502895.1 uncultured Bifidobacteriaceae bacterium | reverse complement strand
TGCGCCTGTGCGAGTTGATGGTGACAAACGACACCGGACCGATGCACGTGGCGGCGGCGTTGCGCAAGCCGCTCGTGGCGGTGTTCGGTCCGACTGAACCGCGCCGGACCGGGCCTTACGGACTGCTTGGTGATGTGGTGCAGCATCCGTTGCCGTGCGCACCGTGTCTGAAATCGCGCTGTGCCTGGCCGCAACCCGTGGAATGTCTGACCGCGATTCCGCCCGCGCCGATCATCGAGCGCGCACGCCGGCATTTGCTCGCGGCAGGCTGCTGATGTCGCCGCTTTTGCGGCTTGCCACTCCGGGCCGCGGGCTTAGAGTGGTCAAATGAAATTTTCCGGTTTGGCCGTCGGACTGGTGCTGGCGTCGCAAGTGTCGGTTTCGGCGCAAGTGACGGTGGAAGTCGTTTTGGAACAGGAACAGTTCCTCGTTGGCGAGACCATGCCTGCCGCGGTGCGCATCACGAATCGTTCCGGCCAGACTCTGCGCTTCGGCAACCGCCCGGATTGGGCCACGTTTTCCATCGAATCTCGTGACGGCTTTATCGTGGTCAAGAACAGCGAAGTCCCGGTGCTCGGCGAGTTCACACTCGAATCCTCCAAAGTGGCAACCCGGCGCGTGGACCTTGGGCCGCATTTCGCGCTGACGCGGCACGGCCGGTACAGCGTTACCGCCACCGTGAATGTGCCGGAGTGGGGAGTTCAACTCACAAGCAAACCGACGAACTTCGACATTATCCGCGGCGCGAAACTCTGGTCGCAGGAGTTCGGCATACCGACCAGGGGCGGATCAAACGAACTGCCCGAGGTTCGCCGTTACACGTTGCAGCAGGCCAATTACCTGAATTCTCAGATCCGGCTCTACCTGCGGCTGACGGACGCCTCCGAGGCGAAGGTGTTCAAAGTACTTCTCGTCGGCCCGATGCGATCCGTCAGCAAGCCGGAACCGCAATTGGACAAGCAGAGCAATGTTCACATCCTGTACCAGGACGACGCGCGTTCGTACAGTTACACGGTGGTCAATCCCGACGGCGAAATCATTCTCCGCCAGACTTACGATTACGTGAACTCGCGTCCGCGCTTGAAAGTGGCCAGCGACGGCAAAGTTTCGGTCATGGGCGGAATTCGCCGGATCGCCGCCAACGACGTGCCGGCCCCAAAAGTTTCCGAAGTCGATGTCAAGCCGCCGAATCCGTGAGTGTCGGCCGCGCACGCGATGAACAAACTTCCGGTCGTCCGGCGCTCGGCATCAACTCTTGGCGGAGCCAGCCGTCGCGAAGTCCGGGCGGCTGCTATCGTTGTGTGAGTTCATCCAACGACTGCACGCGCGCTTGCATTTCCTTGACGATGGGCAAAGCGCGAGCAAACGCATTCTGTTTCGTCTGCCCGGTGAGCGATTCCAGTTCGAGGCGGGTGGCGGCAATCGGGTCGCCATTTCGGTCCCGCAATGGCATGACCACCGAAACCGTTTCTTTTTCCCGGCCGTAGTACGCCGTGCCGTTGGCGATGCAATCTTTCTCAACTTTGCCACCGGGCAAACCGATTTCGCTTTCAGTCTTGCTGGCAACCGTCTTCGGCTCGCCGCCGGCGTCGAGCGTGTAAATTTTCAGGCCGCGCAGCCGGGGATATTTTTCCAGCATGGCGCGCGCGATGGCCCGGGCGGGAATTTCATGGCGTGTGTAGGCGATTTTCGTGTCCGCGAAATAAGTCACGGAATCGGACTTCGTCCAGAAGGCGATCTTGCCCGGCTTGGTGTCGTTGCCTGTAAACGTCGGCATGGCCTTCTTGCCGTTGAGATGGCAGATGATCTGGTTGCCCTTGCACTCGATGCTCAGTTCGTGCCAGACGCCCGGCGGAATCGCCGTCTCCAAACGGAACGCGTCCGTCCGCTGTCCGTTCACGACCTTGTAGAAACTGATGTTTGTTCCCAGACCGCTCACGCGGATGACGTGAAAATTCTTCTCGTCCTGATAACGAAATGCGATGCCCGCCATCTGCTCCGCCGAACCGCTGACCAGCTTGAACCGCGTCGTCAGCAGAAAATCATCGAACGTCTCCTCGTCGTAAACGAGCATGGGAAAACGCTCGTCCGTCGGGTCCTGGTTGAGTTGGGCCAGCACGGCGCGTTTGGTAACTGAGGGCGCCTTGTCCGATTGCGGCGCGAGGATCGGCGGCACATCGTCCATGACGATTCTCCACTCGCCTGCCTTGCCTTCGCCGGCCACGACGCTGCTGAAGCCGGGTGGAGTCTTGTCCGCCGGGAATTCGCTGAAGTCAAAAACCCGTTCCGCGCCTGAAACCGAAAGCGACAAACCAAGGCCGAGGCTCAAAAAAATCTTCCGCATGACTTCGCCAGCCTGACAAAGAAAAAGCCGGGCGACAAGCTATTGTGCCCGGCTTGTGAAGGTTTCAATTCTCGCGGTTACAACTTCCAAATCATGTCCGCCACAGTGCGTCCGGCAGGAATGAACGGTATCACGTGTTCGCTGTAAGGCGTCACCACGTCGAGCACGTACGGCGTCTTCGCGTCGAGCATCCGTTGCAACGCGGCCTTCAGATCGCGCCGGAACATGACGCGTTCGCATGGGACGTTGAACGAATTGCACACGCGCACGTAATCCGGATAAACCTGCGCGCGGTCGTCCGGGTTGCCGAGATAGGTGTGGCCGCGGTTGCCGGCGTAAAAGTTGTCCTCCCACTGCACCACCATGCCGAGGTGCTGGTTGTTCAGGATGATGGCCTTGGCGGCGATTTTTTCGACATGCGCGGTGGCCAGTTCCTGGATGTTCATCAGGAATGAGCCGTCGCCGTCAATGTCAATGACCTCTTTGTCCGGATGCGCGACTTTCACCCCAAGCGCCGCCGGATAGCCGAAACCCATCGAGCCAAGCCCCGCGCTGGTGATGAGCTGGCGGGGGAATTTGTATTTATACCACTGGCCCGACCACATTTGATGCTGGCCCACGCCGGTGGTGATGTAGGCATCGCCCTTCGTTAGTTCGTACAACATCTCAATCACCATCTGCGGCAGGATGACCTGATCTTCCTGACCTTTAAGATGGTCTTTCATGTGATCGCTGTTGGCGATCTCAGGCGTAATGCAGTAGGCAAACGGCGCTTTCTGCTTCCACTCGGCGATCTGCGCATGCCAGGCGGTGTGCTTCTTGTTCAATGGCCGCCGAGTGAGCATAGCATTGAGTCGCGTGAGCGCGTCTTTGATGTCGCCCACCACGGGAAGGTGCGCGCGGCGGTTCTTGTTTAATTCCGAGGCGTCAATGTCCACGTGGACAATCGTGCCGTGCTTGCAAAATTCATCGAACTTGCCGGTCACGCGGTCGTCGAAACGCACGCCGAACGCGAGCAACAGATCGGCGCCGTCCTTGAGCTTGACCATCGGCTCGGTCGGATCTTTGCGCTGTTTGTATTCGCCGTTCACGGCCCAGTTGGCATAAGCCGCGCCGTGCATTCCCAGCCAGCGCAACGAGAGTGGATGCGTTTCCGGGAAACCGCCCACGCCCATGATGGTTGTGGTTACTGGAATTTGTGTAGCCTCGGCGAACTTCTTCAACTCTCCGGCCGCGCCGCTGGTGATGATGCCGCCGCCGCAATAAAGCACGGGGCGCTCGGCCTTTTCGATCAGGCCCATGATTTCGTTCAATGCCAGATCATCCGCGCGGAGTTCGGGTTGAGTGTAGCCTCGCAAGCTTTTCTTGATTTGGTCGAGCGTCGGCCACACGGGCTGGGTCTTGGCCTGTTGAATGTTCTTCGGAATATCAATCACCACCGGCCCGGGCCGGCCCGTTTGCGCGATGTAAAATGCCTCCTTCACGATGCGCGGAATGTCGTTCACGTCGGTGACGAGGTAGGAATGCTTCACGATCGGCAGCGTCACCCCGATGATGTCGGTTTCCTGGAACGCGCCGCGGCCAATCATGCTTTGATTGACCTGGCCGGTGAGCGCGATCAGCGGGCAGGAATCCATGTAAGCATCGGCGATGGCCGTGACGAGATTCGTTGCACCCGGACCGCTCGTTCCCATGCAAACACCGGCCTTGCCAGTCGAGCGCGCGTAGCCTTCAGCCGCGAAACTTCCCCCCTGTTCGTGGCGCGGCAGGATGGTGCGAATTTTGGATTTGGTGAGCGACTGGTGAATCTCCATGCTCGCGCCACCGGGATAGGCAAAAATCACTTCCACCCCTTCGCGTTCGAGGGCCTCGACCAGGATGTCGCGTCCAAACATGGCCGCGCCGACTTCGGCGCGTCTGGTTGGAGGAGATTTTCGCGTGGATGCGCCGTTCGCCGCGGAGGCGGGTTTCTTTTTCGTTTCGGTTGTCTTGCTCATA
>CAZCZP010000199.1:0-7551 GCA_964502895.1 uncultured Bifidobacteriaceae bacterium | reverse complement strand
GAAAACAATTCACCAAAAATTGCAAGCTCTTACCTCACTCGTAATGATTGGGGGGCCCGTTTCACGTCCCGGAAACGTCCTGGAAACTTAACCTCCAGAGCCATAACACGGTAACGGGGCGTTCGGTTTCACATCCTCGATTCCGCATCGCGAATGAGTTGAATGACCCGCTCCGGCCGGTCGGCCGTGAGCAGTTCGTCGCGCAGTTTCGCGTCGCGCAGCAAACGGCTGATCCTGGCCAGGATGGCTAGGTGTTGTTGGATGGTGGGAGCGACCAGCATGAAAAAAAGCCGGGCCGGCACGCCGTCCGCAGCGCCATACGCGATGCCCTTGTTATGTCGGCCGAAGACCATCACTGCCCGGTCCACGACGCCCGCCAGGGCATTGCGCGCGTGAGGCAAAGCGATCCCGCTGCCGATGCCGGTGCTGTGGAGTTGCTCGCGTTCGCGCAACGCCCGCAAAAGCACCTCGCGCGCTTCGGGCCGGGCCGCCAATTCGGGCAACTGGCCAACCAGTTCCTGAAGCACCTCGTCGCGGTGCGTACTCGCCAGATTCAACTTGATCGTTGCCAGCGTGAGCAATTCACTCAACTGAATCGCGCCCGAACCCGAAGTGTTCATGCGGCGGCAATGGTAAGCTCGCGGCGGGCAGCGTGAAGGAAAATGTTCGTTATTCCAATCGCGGCGCCTTGGGCGGCGGACGGCCGCGTCGAAGTCGCGTGACAACCTATTTTCTCGAGCTCGGCCGGCTCAATATATCCAGAGCCTGAACCGTGGCGGCGTTGCGGTTCTCGAAGCCGCCTTTCTCAAAAACCCGCGCCAGATGAACCTTCACGGTGTTCTCCGCGCAACCCAGAATTGTTGCGATGTCGGCGTTGGCTTTGCCTTGGGCGACCCACAGCAGCACTTCGGCCTCGCGCGGCGTGAGGCCGAGGGCTTCAAGTGGCTTGGCCGAATCGAAGTTGGGTTTCAGTTCGACCTTGGCCATCGCCGCTTGTTCCTTTTCATTGTGGCGATCCAGGCGCGCGTTAATGGCGCTCAACACATCCTCGGCGCTGGCGGGCTTGGTGAGATAATCGTCCGCGCCGAGGTTCATGCCGGTGCGCAAATCTCTTTTGTCGCCTTTGGCGGTGAGGAAGATGAACGGGATCGAGACGGTCTTTTCATCCGCGCGCAAAGCTTCCAAAACCCCGTAGCCGTCGAGTTCGGGCATGGAAACATCGCAGAGAATCACGTCGGGCAATTCCCTCTTCGCAACGGCGACGCCCTTGCGGCCATTTGGCGCAGAGAGCGGCTTGAAGCCTTCCATTTCGAGCATAAGCACGAGGTTGTCGAGCGTCTCCACTTCGTCTTCGATCACGAGGATTTTTTTCATAAACTCGCATGCCTACTCATACTCTTACTCTCACACTCCCCTCCCGACCGATACCCTACCTCATCCTCCCGAAAACGGTCCGGCAGTTTGCTTTTGATCAGTCCGACCAATAGCCCCACCACTTCACTGAGCAATTGCTTGCCCCAATCAAGCTCTGTTTCCGTGAGCGCCTGCTTGATGAAAAGAAAATCCAGACACGCGGCGCACTCCACCGCCGATCCGTGCGCTGCATCGAAATACTTGCACTTGTCCGGCGGCGTGAACTTCGCGTTGCCCTCGGCAATGTTCAGCACAATGGACGTGCGGCCGCGATCAAGCTGCGAATGGACAGCGGACGTCTTGGGGAGCTTCTCCAACAGAGATTCGCTCCACCGGGCAAATTGCAGCGCCGACTGGTAGGCTTGCAGGCGCTCATGATCGAAGTAGATTTTCATATGCCAGGGTCCATTTGGTTTTCACTCTCACTCCTACTCTCTCTCCCGTCTGAAGTTCGAGTATGAGTATGAGTGAGAGCAGGAAGAAACAACGGCAGCGTGACTGTGAACGTCGTTCCTTGTCCTTCGACGCTCTCAAACTGAATCTCCCCGCCGTGCAATTCCACGCAACGTTGCACAATCAGCAGGCCCAGGCCCGTGCCAGAAATTTGTTGCACGTTGCTGCCGCGGTGAAACGCCTGGAACAAGCGTTTTTGGTCGGCCTCGGGAATGCCGCAGCCGCGATCCATGACGCGGCAGACCGCCTTGTCGCCGGCGCGTTGCACGATGAAATCCACGCGCTGCTCCGGCGGCGAATACTTCACGGCGTTGGACAGCAGGTTGGTAAAAATGTGACGCAACAGGCTTTCGTCGGCATTGGCCGGTTCGGTTGCCCCGTTCATTTCGAGTTTGATCGGGCAGCGATTTCCGGTGGCGGACGCGATCTCGTCACAGATTCGCTGGCAAAACGGGCGGACTTCAAGCGGCGCGGGTTTGAAAGTCATCCGGTCGGTTTCCAGGCGGCCCAGCACCAACACCTCCTCCATCATCCCCGCCATGCGCCGCACGGACTTGTTGATGCTCAGCAACAACTGCTCCCGCTTCGCCGCCGCCAGCCGGTCGTGATACCGATGCAAGTTGTCCACCGACGACATGATGATTTCCAGCGGCGTGCGGAATTCGTGTGAGACCAACGAAACGAAGTTGCTCTTGAGTTCGCTCAGTTCCCTCTCCTTCGCAAGCAGGCGCAAAGCCTCCTCCCGTGCCGCGGCCAGATGGCGATTGGCTTCGCTCAGTTCGGACGTGCGCAAGGCGACGCGCTGCTCCAGTTCCTGATTGAGCTGTCGCAACTCCGCGTCGCGCTGCGCCACCCGTCCGGCCATTTCGTTAAACGCCCCCGCCAGCGCGCCGAGTTCATCGTCACGAGCGACGGAGGCACGGGCGGAGGTGTCGCCGGCACTCATTTGTTTCGTCGCGCGGGTCAGTTCGGCCAACGGTTGCGCAATCTGTCGGCGGAGCGTTGCTGCCAGAAACCCGAGCAACAGCGCCAGTGAAACCAGTCCTGACCAAAGCACCCATTGCGCGGATTGAAACGCTTGTTGCTGCAATTGCTCGCGCGGCATCGTGGTGAGGAAGCACCATTCCGGCCCGGCGAGACGCGCAACGCTGAAATAGGATTTGCTGGCGACGTCGTAACCGGAGAATTGCCGCTCGCCGCTCGTGCTCACCCGGCGATACAGGCTGGCCAGCGCGTCGCCGCAGTCCTGCATCCGCAGTTGGCCGATGCTGGCGAGAATCTCCCGGCGTTTCGTCGGATGCGCAATAAGCCGTCCGTCGTGGCGGAAAATGACGTGCATCGTTCCCGGCAATCCGCTCCGCGTGGTTTCTTCCATCAAGTGGTTCACGAAAAGATCATGCCCGACTGAACCAAGGAAGCGTCCCTCCTTTTCGATGGGAAGATACACCGACACGATGGGGCTCTTGGTAGTCGGCTCTTCGATGACGCCCGACCAGGCGAATTCGCCGGATCGCGGCTGTGCGCGAAGCGCTGATTTCGGTTCATTCTTTGTTGAACCTGCTGCGGCTGGTGCTGCGGCCTCAGTCGCGCTCCCATTGAGCCGATGCGTCGGCATCGCGAGTTGAAACCATTCCAGCGCGCCCGGGTCGTAATCCGCCGGCGTGTCCCAAACCCAGTTCGGAATGCGTGGATCGAAACCGATATTCAGCCAGCCAGGCAGGACGAAATAAACGCTCGGAAATGAATCCACCCAGCCCGGCAACAACTCGTCACAAATATTCTGCGCGCGGAGGACCTGGGTTTTCAACTCCGGGGTGAACGTGACGTTCTTGTGCGCCCAGAGCGTTGAATATTTTCGGCCGTCAGCGAAATTCGTGTGACTGCGCCACGCGCCGTCGGGAAAGAGCGCAAACCGTTCGTTCCATTGACCCTCGATGTTCCGCGGAGCCGGCCCTTCCATGCGCTTGAGAAACTGCCCGCGCACCAGTTTGAGATTTGCCTCGACCTGCTGAAAACCAATCTCCTCGCGGCGCGCGCGTTCCGTCACGTAAGTTTTCAAATGAGTCAGCTCCCGTTCCTTCGCGGCGCTGTAAACGATGCCGTAGGTCAGGCTCGTGGCGACCGCGAGACCCACGCCCGCGCCAACGGCGATGTGCAGGAGGATGCGTTGCGGAATGGTCATGGGAAACCGGGTGTGCGGGCGAGCGTCGGGGCCGGGGCAAGCGCGCGGAGGTCCGGCCCGAGATTCCCATGCCGATGCCCGCTCTCCCTCCCGCCTGTTCCAACCAATCGCATCGCGGCAGGCGGCAATTGCGTTGCGGCATCGCCGCAGTCCGCCACACGACGCCCAAGGGAACGGGTTCCATTACGACCGGTGTTCATTGCCACGAGTGTAGATGAGGACCCCGGACGTAAAAGACCAAACCGCGCGCGTAACACGGAAGGATTACACGAAACGACGATGCCCCTGTTTGCGTGGCTTTTCACTTTATGCGGGTGGACACGCTTGGCATAGTCGCGTCCGTGGAACGGACCGAAGCGGAGTTGATTGCGGCGGTGCTGCAAGGCGATGCCGCAAGCTTCGAGCCCTTGGTCCAGAAATTTTCCCCGCGCGTTTTTGCCACCGCCCGCCGTTACGCGCGCCTCGAACGCGAAGTCGAAGACATTGCGCAGGAAGTCTGGATCAAGGCCTACCAAAAACTCCCGAGCTTTCGCGGGGAAGCCCCCTTCGAGCACTGGCTCATGCGCTTGACCGTGCGAACTTGCTACGATTTTCTCCGCAGCCATCAACGCAATCGCGAGGCCGCTTTCTCTGAGTTGTCCGATGCCGAAGACGATTGGCTGGACCGATTCGCCGTTCAGCCGGAGTCAACGAGTGCGGATGCGGACGCGGCGCGGCTGCTGGTGGAAAAATTGTTGGCCCAGCTTTCCCCGCCGGCACGACTCGTCATCACGTTGCTGGAAATTGAAGAAAGGTCGGTCAAGGAAATCTCTGAACTGACCGGCTGGTCCGTGCCGCTGGTGAAAGTGCGCGCGTTCCGCGCCCGGGCCGAGATGCGGAAGATTCTGGCGCGCATCACCAAAGACAAGTACCTGTAACCCCGTGTCACGGATCACCGTCTGACCTCGTGGATTCTATGAATTTGGAACAAATGCGGCAAAAGCTCCTTGCCTCCGCCCGCGCCCATCCGCCGGATGATCACGTGCCGTATGCGTTTGAAAAGCGCATCATGGCAAGTCTCACGGCGAAGCCGGCGCTTGATCTGGGCGCACTATGGGCCCGCGCTTTGTGGCGGGCGGCTGCGCCTTGTGTGGCCGTATCATTGCTGCTGCTTGCGGTATCGGCCTTCGTGGGCACGCAAACCAGTTCATCCAACGAGGAAAACCCACTGGATTTGGAGGAAACCATGCTTGCCGTCATTGACCAATCCGAGGAAGTCTGGTGAACACTTGGAAAGTCATTCTCGCCACGCTCGTGATATTCGCCGCCGGGGTTGTGACCGGCGGATTGTTGGTCAGCCACGCGGAGCGGGTGAAAATGCGTCCCCGAACGAATTGGCGGCCATCGCAGTCGGAGTCTCCACGGCCCACTGAACCGGGCGCACCCCGCGAAAATGTCCGGCCTTCGGGTATGCCAGCGGCCGTGCCCCAGTTTCTGCGCAGGGAATTTTTGGAACGACTCGACCGCGAGGTTAAACTCACGCCCGAGCAACGCGAACGCATCGAGCAAGTCATCCGCGAAGGCCAGGACCGAAACCGACAGATTTGGGATCGCGTCTCGCCGGAGTTGCGCAAGGAAATCTCCGAAGCCCGCAGACAGATTCAGGCAGTTCTGCGACCCGACCAGCGCCTACGATTCGACGAAATGATGAAGCAACGTTCGCAACGCCGGTCGGACGAAATGAATCCATCGGATCGTTTGCGTCCGCGCGATGAACAGTATCCGGCCCGGCGCGAACCCGCGACGGACAGGACGCCGTAACCGTCGAAGCCAACTTGTGGCGGATTTCTTCGAATCGGCCGGCAATTACTCCAGACGCCACCGTCGTAACCGCAACGCGTTGCCAATCACCACCAGGTCGGATACGCCCATTGCTGCCGCGCAAAGAATCGGACTCATAAAACCCAGCGCCGCCAGCGGGACGCCAACCGCGTTGTAGAAGAAGGCCCAGAATAAATTCTGCTTGATGGTGCGCAAGGTGGCGCGCGCCAAACCCAGCGCCTCCGGCACGGCGTCAATTTCCGATCTCAACAAAATGATGTCCGCCGCCTCGCGCGCGATGTCGCTGGCGCGGCTGACGGCAATTCCCAAATCCGCCTGTTCCAATGCTGGCGCGTCGTTGATTCCGTCACCTACAAACGCCACGCGTTCACCTTGCTGCTGCAGGCCTCTGACAAATTCTGCCTTTTGCTCTGGCCGAACTTCCGCGGAGATATTTCCGGCGGCAATGCCGACTTCCTTCGCGATGCTCCCGGCGGTGAGCGCGTTGTCGCCCGTCAGCAGAAAAATCTTGAGCCCTTGCCGTTGAAGTTGTGCGAGCACCCTCGCCGCGTCCGGTTTGGTTGTGTCTCTCACTGCGATCAAGGCCTGCAACGAACCGTCCATGGCCTGGCCCACCACCGTTGCCCCTTGTCCGGTCCATTCCCGGATGAAGCTCTCTCCCGCCGATAAATCCACACCCGACTCGCGCAGCCAGCGCAGCGAACCAAACCGCGCTGTTTTCGCTTCACCGGTCATCGGTGCCAATCTGGCCTGAACGCCGGCGCCGCGAATTTCCTGCCAACCGGCCAGTTCCTCCGCCGAGGCAGAAAGTTTCGCCACGGACTGACTGATGGGATGCGTTGAGTGACGCGCCATGGCTGCGGCCAGGCCCAGGCTTTTTTTTGTCGAATCCGCTTCCCAGGTTTTTGTGACCGTAGGTTTGCCGAAAGTGAGCGTGCCGGTCTTGTCGAACGCGACCGCCGTCACCTGACCGGCTTTTTCCAAAGCAACGCCATCGCGAATCAAGATCCCCCGTCGCGCGGCGGCGTTTGATCCGGCCATGATCGCGGCGGGCGTGGCCAGTCCCATCGCACATGGGCACGCAATGATCAGCACCGCGGCCGCGATGATGAAAGGCACGGCGGTGTCACCGATGGGGAGATGCGCCGGCCAAAGAAATTTTGACAGCCAACTGTGAACCTGCGCTGCCGACTCCGGCGCAAGTCCCCACCAAAGCGCGGCTGCCGCCGCGATGCCGACCACAATCGGCACAAACACGCTGCTCACGCGGTCTCCGAGCCGTTGTATATCCGCCCGGCTGCTTTGTGCGCGTTGCACGGCGGCGACAATGTTCGCAAGCGCCGTGTTTTCGCCCGTGGCCGTGACGCGCATCACGAGCCGGCCATTCAGATTGATCGTGCCTGCATAAGCTTCGGCGCCGGCAGTCTTGTCCACGGGCACGGATTCGCCTGTGAGCATGGATTCATCTACAGCAGATTGTCCTTCGGTAACTGCTCCGTCTGTCGGCACGCGGTCGCCCGGTTTGAGAACAACCAAATCGCCGGGCTTGAGTTCGGTCACGGGAACCACAACCTCACGTTGCGTCGAAGGCGCACGAACTCCGCCACTTTGAACCTCATCTGCGCCGGTTGCCCCCTCACCCTGCCCTCTCCCCCGCGGGGGGAGAGGGTGGCCGAAGGCCG
>CAZCZP010000198.1:0-7582 GCA_964502895.1 uncultured Bifidobacteriaceae bacterium | reverse complement strand
GCCGATCATTGGAAGGACTTCACGACGGGCGCGGGCGAAATTCGTATCTGGAGCCGGCCGATGATCGAATCCATTCGCCCCTATCTCTGCACCAACACCGTGGGTTGGGATATGGACATCCCGGATGTGTTCCGTGCGCGAGAGTTCATCAAGGAACTGCGCGAATACGAGAAGGCCGGCAGCTTGCCGAACTTCATTGTTATCTGCTTGCCGAATGATCACACCAGCGGCACGAAAGCCGGCGCTCCGACGCCCGCCGCGCAGATCGCGGACAACGACCTCGCATTCGGGCAAATCGTCGAGGCTTTGAGCAAGAGCCCGTTCTGGAAGGAAACGTGCATCTTCGCGATTGAAGACGACCCGCAGGCCGGCTGGGATCACGTCAGCGGCTACCGCACGACCGCCTATGTTATCAGCCCCTACACAAAACGCGGCGCCGTCGTCAGCACGCAATACAATCAAACGAGTTTGTTGCGCACGATGGAACTCATGCTTGGCCTGCCGCCGATGAATCAGTTCGACGCCACCGCCACGCCGATGACGGATTGCTTCACGGCCACGCCCGACTTCACACCCTTCAGCGCGGTGCCGAACAACGTGCCGCTCGACGAAATGAATCCCGACCCCAAGGCCATTCACGATCCATTGCTGCGCAAGAATGCCTACGCCTCCGCGCGGCTGCCGTTGCACAAGATTGATGCCTGCCCCGAAGACCTGTTCAACCGCATCCTCTGGCACGCGATGAAAGGCTCACAGATTCCCTATCCCGAGTGGGCGGTAACGGAAGTTGAGGACGACGACTGAGCCAGGTGCTTCGGCGCTAAATTAATTTGTAAACCACTCGGCGCGCCGAATAATGCCGCCATGCGTCGCACCGCAAAACCGAAGCCCGCCAGAAATTCTCGGGCGATTGTCCGTTCCGCCCGCCGCTCGCCGACCGAACAGCACAATCCGCGTTCGCGGAATCTGGACAAGTTGCCCGTGCGCGAGGCCGTGGCGCTGATGCTATCGGAAGAAGCGAAAGTCCCACGAATCCTCCTGACGCATTGCGCGAAGCTGGCCCGCGCGGTGGAATTGGTGGTTCGGTCCTTTCGCCAGGGCGGAAGGTTGGTTTACGTCGGCGCCGGCACGAGCGGGCGGCTTGGGGTGTTGGACGCGAGCGAGTGTCCGCCCACTTTCCGCACGCCGCCGGAAATGGTCCAAGGCATCATTGCCGGGGGCGACGTTGCGTTGCGGCGTTCCGTTGAAGGGGCGGAGGATGACCGCGACGCCGGCGCAAAAGAAATTGCGCGGCGCCGAGTTCGCCGCCGGGATGTCGTGCTGGGCATCGCCGCAAGCGGAACGACGCCGTTCGTCTGGGGCGCTTTGGGCGAAGCCAAACGCCGCCGGGCAAAGACAATCTTGCTTTGCTTCAATCCGTTCCTTGCGATCCCGCGCGCGCTGCGGCCAACGCTCGTGATTGCACCCAATCTGGGCCCGGAAATCCTGACGGGTTCGACCCGCCTCAAGGCCGGCACCGCCACGAAACTGGTTCTGAACCTCCTGACCACGCTCGCGATGGTGCGTATGGGAAAAGTTGTCGGCAACCTGATGGTGGACGTGACGCCAAGCAACACGAAACTGCGCGACCGCGCGGTGCGAATCACTCAAGAATTGACTGGGGCGGACTACGCCAGGTCCAAAACGGCGCTAGAGCAATCCGGCTGGGTGATCAAGAAAGCGGTAGCGCGCCTGCGGCGCAAATAGCCTCCGGCCGCACTGGAGAATTTGTTGGCCCTCGGTTTGGTTGCGCTCAGGCGTCTGCGGAGTAATCTCTCGACATGAAGATATTTTCAAGCGTCCGCCAGGCGCGCAGTGGATTTCTGGCAGCGGTTGCGATGGCGATCATTTTGACAGGCTGTGCCGCGCCGAAAGTTGATTGGCCTGGCCGGGTGGGGAATTACACCTTCGATCAAGCCGTGCTCGAACTCGGCCCGCCGGACAAAGACGCCAAGCTGGAGGACGGAACACTCGTCGCCGAATGGCTGACCCGACGCGGCTACGCCTACAGTTCGCCGCCTTTTGGTTATTCGCCCTGGTCGCCCTACAGCGCCTATTACCCGATGTACGTTGACAGTTACACGCCGGATTATTTCCTGCGCCTGACTTTTGGGCCGGACGGTAAGTTGAAATCCTGGAAGAAACTGGCGCGCTGAAATAAATCTGCTTCCGTTGCCGCCGCCGCCGTGTATAACTTCGCGCATGAACGTTGATCTAGGCATCTGGGGCAAGCTGACGCGCGTGGTGATTTTCCTGGTTCTGGTCGCGCTGTTGGTCGGGGTGGGCGTCTGGTATCTCCCGTTGATCAAACAAAACGAGCGTATGCGCAAGGAAGTGCTGCGACTCGAAGCACAGGTTCAGAAGGAAGTGGACGCCGAGAAACAATTGCGAGCTTCCATTGATGCCTTGCGCAACGACCCGAGGGTCGTCGAACGCCTGGCCCGCGAAACCCTTGGTTACGCCAAGCCCGGCGAAACGGTCATCCGATTCGAGCCGGCGCGACCCAATAACGGGGCTGGACGCTGAGTTGGAAACGGCGCGCGGCGTGCAGCGTGTCTTGATTCGGCTTGCGCCAGTTTGACGACAAGTTAGTGTTCCCACGTTCTCCAAGCCATGCGCCTGAATCCGCACTTGAAGCGATTCGCAACGGGCTTCGCCGCCTGCATGATCTTTCTGTCCCTGGTGCAACCCGGCTTGTCGCAAGCCGAGTCGCCCGCAATTTGGCTGGACCCGTTCGTTGAAGCCATGCTGTTGGAATGGCAGGCCCAACAAGCGGCCCTCGAACAACTCCAAGCTCAGCAGGCCGCCACCCTGCAAGCCATTGAACTTGGGCGCACCGAAACCGCAAGCGCGTTGTCCCGGAGCGCAGACCTGACCCTGACCCGTCTCGGCGACATGCAACAATCGCTCATCGCGCAACGGCAACAGGACCTGGAGTTCATCCGGAATTCAAACCGCCGCGTGCTGACGATTGTGTCCGGGCTGGTGGGCCTGCTGTTCCTGGGAATTCTGTTGGTCACGCTCGTTTCCACGCGCGCCATGAACCGGCTGACGACTGCGCTGTCGGCTTTGCCCCTGGCGCAAACTCCGCTCGCCGCGCCAGCGCCGGCCGGCCTGCTCACGGAATCGGGCGCGTCGCAATTGCAGACCGCCATCGAACGCCTGGAGCAACGCATCGCCGGCCTGGAAAATTTCTCGGGCAACCAACCTCCACCCGAAAACCGCGAAACCAAGGACGAGCGAGGCGCGTTGCTTTCCGAACCGCAGGCCGCGCACCGGTAGCTGCAATTACGCTCCCGACGCGCGTCGGGTCACACCGTCATGATTTCTTTTTCCTTGTGGGCGAGGTGCTGGTCAATCTTCGCGATGTAGTCATCGGTAAGTTTCTGCAAATCTTTTTCGGCCTGCTTCTCCTCGTCCTCGGTCACGCCGCTGTCATGCGCGTGCTTCTTCAACTTGTCCATCGCGTCACGGCGTACGTGCCGGATGGCCACGCGATTATCCTCGGCCATCTTCTTGATGATCTTTACAAATTCCTGGCGGCGTTCGGTGCTGAGTTCGGGAAAGAAGATGCGGATTAATTTGCCCTGAACGGCGGGGTTCAATCCGAGGTTAGCCTTTTGGATCGCCTTTTCGATGGGGTGAATCGTGTTGGCGTCCCAGGGCTGAATGGCCAGGGTGCGGGCCTCGGGCGTGGTGATGCCGGCCAGTTCGCGAATGCGCATATTGGAGCCGTAAACTTCCACGATGATGTTTTCCACGAGCGAGGGCGACGCCTTGCCGGTGCGCACGCCGGCAAATTCGTTCACCACGACTTGCTCGGTCTTGATCATCTTGTCTTCCGCCTCCAGGAGGATGTCGTCGAGTGTCATAAGTGGAAGGACGCTAACAAAACTGAGGCAAACTGTATAGCGTCAACTCAACCGCACATCGTCCGGCTACTCAATCTCTTGCCTCAACCGCTTCTCTGCCTCCTCATTGCTCAGCTTGTGCCGCTGCCGCATCACGCTCACGCCCACGACCGGCGGATATGCCTGGTCGCCTTTCATCCGCGGCTCGACGTATTCGATGACTTCGAAGAGCAAGTGATTGGCCTCCTCGTAGCTGAGGTTTGTCAGCCGTTGAATATAGCGTGTCGAGCGGTCAATTAACTTCAAGTTGCTCGGCACAACCCAGATCATGTAGTTGCCCATCACGCGGCCCAGCCGGACCATGGTGCAGGTGGAAAGCGCGTTCAGCAGCATCTTCAGGCCGACGCGCATCACCCCGTTCAGCAATCCGGAATTCGGGACCGGCAGGAGCACCAAGGCGCAATCCGGATTCCACTGCGCGACAGAAGCCTTCACTTGGGCGCAAGCGTCTGTGCTGCCCAAGAAGATCACGCCCGTCTTCGCGCCAGCCTTCATCGCAGCGTCCATTTGCTGTCGAAAAAAACCTTCGGTAGAGAATAACGACTCCATTTCATCCTGCCGCACCAAGGCGACGGCACAGTCTTTTTCGGAAAGCGGGCGGTTCTTGATGCCGTCCAATCCGATTCGAAAGCGCATCAACTCCGCGTAACTGATCTTGCCGATGATTTCGACTGTGCGGGCGAACTTATCGTCCGGCACGAGGCCGCGTACATCCTCGGGCTTCCATTCCACGCAACGGGGCTTGCGTTTGCAAATGCGTTCCCACGCCTCGTCGGAGTTGGCATACGGCACATAAAGAAACGCCCACGATTCGGTCGCTGTCGTGTCATCGAACTTGCGGAACGGCGGCGTGCAATACGTGGGCGAGCGCTCGGTGGTGTCCGTCAGCATGTCAATGCCCAAGTGGTTGGCAAAATAATTGACCTTCCGTCCGGCGCGATAGACGGATTCTTCCCGCGTGACGAGCCGCGCAAGTTGCGCGAGCAGCGCCGGAGATTTCAATGTCGCGTGAAACTCCGTCAAATGATGCAAGAAATCACCCGTTGTCGCGTGCGAGTTGACCACTGGAAACACCTCTCGGGCTTCCTCAACGGACAGTTCGCCGCCCATCGCGGTCTGGCGCGCCTCGTCGGTTGACCACGTCAATTCCCGCACCACCATTTCCAGCACCGTGACCAGCACGGCCAGTTGAATCGAAGTCGCCTGCATCCGCGTCGAGCCGGTGATGGCCATTGGTCCGGTGGTCAGGTTGATTTTTTCAATGCGCGGTTCTTGAATGACTTCGCGGCTGCGCTGCACGTGCTCACACAGCACGTCGTCCGGGTTGTTATACACGAAGTAAACTTTCGCGCCGACCTCCACGCCTTTCCACGCCGTGCCAATGACGAACGAAGTCTCGCCCCCCTCCGTGATGGCGAACACCACGTCCTTGTCGCAAACGCCCAAGTCTCCAATCTGCTTTCTCCCAAACGCGGTGAAGTCCTCGAAGCCTTCGACTGCCTTGATGAGTGCGAAATCTCCTCCTGCCATCACGGGAAACGCGCGGTCCTCCCAGGTCTCGGCGTCTGCGCCCTTGTTTCGTTGCCAGAAGTCACGCCAGATGGAAACCAGTTGAATGCTGAGGCGGCCTGTCGAACCGCAGCCGGTGAAAAAAATCCTGCCACCATTCTTCAAGGCGGCGAGCACCGTATCCGCAATTTGAATCGCGCGGCCTGACTCGACGAATTCGCGATACTTTCGCAAAACGTCGTCGTCCACATCCAGCAATTGGCGCAACCCGGCAGCAATGTCCCGCTTCGCAGTATTGCTGAGATTAGCGGTCACCGGATGCGAAGATTCCGTCGTCAGCGCTCCGAGTTTGAACTGCCCGCTGATCCGAAGAAATTCCTCGGCTCGTTTCCTTGAAGTGTCACTCATACGAATTGTTCTGGCCTTCCCACCGGTTTCTTCGCCACCCGCGCGAGCTTGGCGGGCGCGCCGAACTTCGCGCAAGCAGAAACGCCCGCTACCACTTTCGGTCCATTGCCGGAATTGGCCGGCGCAAGTATTTCTTGCCTCCGTGAAGCGGAACTAGAACATACGACCTCAACCACTCGACCCATGAGAAGAACTCGATTCAGTCTTTCCCTTGCCACCGGCGTCCTGGCCGGCTTGCTTTCGTTGGAGGCTTTGGCCGGCAATTCGCCGGTCATCAGCCCGGATTTTCTTGCCGCCCTGCGAAGCGGAAACGCTCGCCAAGTGCGTGGAGCGTTGGAACGCGGCGCGTCGGCCAACGCACGCGACACCCGAGGCAACACGCCATTGATGCAAGCGGCCGTCTATGGCGATGTCGCTTCGCTGCGCCTGATCCTCGAACGCGGCGCCGAGGTCAACGCCACCAATGCGGCGGGCGCCACTGCGCTCATGCGCGCCGCATTCGATTTCGAGAAGACGCGGCTGCTGCTGGCGCACGGCGCCGAAGTGAACCGGCGTTCGGCTTTGGGAAACACTGCATTGCTGCTGGCCGCGCGACGGTGGAATTCTCATCGCACAGTGGAGTTGCTTCTCGCGCACGGCGCCGACCCCAACGAGGCCAACAACTTCGGCGCGACAGTCCTGATGGCGGCAGCCGCCGGGGGCGATGAAAAAACTGTCCGCCTCCTCCTGAAGCACGGCGCGAACGCGAACGCTCTGCCCGGCAATGACGAGCCTGGCTTCATTTTTGGCGGTGCCCGCAGCCCGTTGATGTGGGCCGCGTTCCGAGGCGACACGGACATCATGAAGCGGCTGATCGAAGCCGGCGCGGATGTCAATGCAGGCGGCGACATGCTTGGCACGCCGTTGACGCAGGCGGCGTGGGCCGATCGCACGGCCGCGGCACGGCTCTTGATCAGCCGCGGCGCCGCTGTAAACCGAGCCGGCAGACTTGACGGCTACACTCCGCTTCACTGGGCTGCTTCAACCGAAGATCTGGACGCGGCCCTGGTGGATTTGCTGCTACAGCATGGCGCCAACCCGAACCGAGCAGGCGGCGAAAACATGGACGCGTTTCTCGGCACTCCGCAAACTCCCCTGATGCTGGCCGGGCGGCGGGGCGCAACTCCCATCTTGAAAGCGCTTCTGGACGCCGGGGCAACCGACGCGACGCCGGATCGAATCAAGGTCAAGTCTCCGCCGGCGCGCGAACTGCCGGAGCACTTGGACGCGCTCACTCTCCGTTCGGCCATTGGCGCCGCCGTACGGCCGTTGCAGGAAACCGCCCTGATCTCGAAGCAGGAATTTGTGCGCCATTCCAGCAAACAGGATTGCACTTCATGCCACCAACAATTTCTGCCCATGGCGGCGATTGGCCTGGCGAAGCAGCGGTCGGTTCCCGTGGACACTGAAGCGGAAGCGAAACTCGTGAATATGGTCACGGAAGGCGAACTCAAGAACGAGGAGGTTGACTGGCAGCCGCTTTTCCACCCGGACGCCGTTCAGACCAAAGGCTATATGATGTTCGCCTATGCCGCGGCGAATCTGCCCGCCAATGAATACACCGATTCCTGGGTGCATCACCTGGCCGCCATTCAGGGCAAGGACGGTCAATGGTATAACAACCTGCCGCGGCCTCCGATTCAGACCGGCGACATCGGCGCGACGGCGCTGGCGGT
>CAZCZP010000197.1:0-7628 GCA_964502895.1 uncultured Bifidobacteriaceae bacterium | reverse complement strand
AGCGGCAGATCGAGATCAAAATTCTTGAGGTTGTTGTGCCGGACACCGCGCAGGCGGATGGCCGGCGGCGGTTTCGGCTCTCGCATTGCACGACGAAGGTAGGGCGCAGAGTTGGAAAGTCAAACCGCCGGGCAAAATCACGTTCAACAACATTTGCCGGTCCGGCTTCGCGAGCGGATTCCAGGGAGGTTCAGAAACGCCATTGCGCGCGGAAGATTCCGCCGAAATCACGGCCGCCGTCGTCCAAGGACGCGATGTCGTCATCCGCGACGACGTGCATGACGCCCAGGCTGAGCCGGAGATTTTTCGTGGCGTACCAATTGAGCGTGGCCGCCAGCGCGCGGAATTCCTGCGAGGACGTGGTGTAATCCGTGAGGCCGAAGAGGAAGAAGTCCCGGTCAATATCCGCGTTGCTGTAGCGCACGGCGATTTCCCATGCGTTCGGACCGGGCGGAGCGATTTGATGCTGATTGAAGATGCGCCCGTCGTAAGCTTCTCCCGTGATCATCCAGGAGCCGGTTAATTGCCAGGCGATGGTCTGGTCGGCGAGATCGTGGCTTGGGCGGACGGGAGTATCCGCGCCAAAATAGCCGCCCGTGGCCCGGTCCACATAAATCCGCACCGGGCCGACCTCGAAACCGGCGCAAGCCATCCAGAACCTGGTGTAATCCGCTTCAAAATTGATTGTGTCGAACAACCGCGTGCCGACGGGACTCCGGACAATCAAATCCCCATCCCAGTCCCAGGAATGGACGTAACCGCCGCCGATGAAAAAGCCGCCAGCGATTCTTTTGAGAAGAGACGCCTCCGGTTTTGCCCAAGGACGCATGGGCCGCGTGAACACGCGCCCGGAAATCTGTGGACCTCGCGAATTGCGGCCATTCGCATCGAAGCCCTTTCCCAAGCCTCCGGCTACGTCCCATTCCACGATGCCGTCGAGGTGCTGGCCTTCGGCGCGCAACGCCCAGTCCGTGCCGTAATCCAGATAGTACGGGAACGCATGCGCGAACATTGAAAGGTCCTCCGGATAAAAACCTGATTCCAAGCCCATGGGAAGCGGCATCAGCCCGGCGGAGATTCGCAACCAGGAGATTCCTTCCCACGCGCCAAAAGCTTCGTAGAGGTTGTTGGCCGTCCGCGTCCCGATGAGATCGCCGGCGACGCGAAATCGCCAGATGTCATTAAAGCTGCCTTCGAGAATGGGCTTGGCCAGGGTCGCGTACACACCCGAGTCCGGATGTTCGTCCGTGTCATGCATCATGAATTCAGCGGCAAACACGCCCCTCGCGTGAACCTTGAAGCGTTCGTTCGATGAAGTCCACCGCAGCCCTTCAGTCGGACTGGCCACCCAGTCCTCTGCCCGTGCATCGCCCGGCGCGACCCAAGGTATGAGCGCGAACATGGACAGGCATAGCAGGTTTCCTCGTTTGGCCGGGGCGATTCTGACTTTACCAGGAAACCGATTGAGCAAGGGCTTTTGTTTGCTCATAGGTGGAATCTGACCCTCGCCCGCAAAACGGTCAAGGGGAGATTCCGGGAGTGTCGGAACTCCATGAGAATGTCGCCGGAAGCCAGGACGCCAGAAAAAGCTGCAACAATTATCGGTCGCGCCGTGTAGTTAGACATGTGGCGCAGACAAGGCGGGAGATACCGGCCAAATCGCGCAAGTTTTGAGATTAACATACAGGTTTTAGTGGTGTAAGATGCCAGCCAGAAAGCCGAAACGCATCGAAACAACCAAGACACTCAAATTCCGGAGGACGAAACTATGATCATGGCCGATGTGCTGAAAATATTGCTGATAATCGTGGGGCTGCTCACGGTTTACGTGAGTTATTGGCTGGTGGCGCAGGCGCTGTTTCCTCAAGTGGTTGAACGCGCGCGCCATCACTATGGCAAGCCAGTGAGAATCACTTTGATTGGCCTCGTTGCCGCGGCATTACCCGTAATCCTCGGCGCGGCGATTTCCAATCTTCCCAATCCCGCGTTGAAAGCCACCGGGGTTGCGCTCATGTTGATTCCGGCGATGCTCGGTTTGGTCGGTTCTGCGGGTCTGGCGCAACGGATCGGAGCAGGGCTGCCGTCGCCGGCCGACGAGCAGCAATCGTGGCGGCGCGTTTTGCGCGGTGGCATTTTGCTGTCCCTGACTTTTCTGTTGCCCTTCGTCGGCTGGATTGTCCTGCCCATCTGGGCTCTCGTCAGCGGCTTCGGCGCGTTTATTCTTAGCGTCAAGGACCTCAAGAAATCTTCCGCGCCGGTGCCGCCCGTCATCAACTTCACTCCGGCACAGGGAACGACCTGATGCAAGTCACGCGCCGAAAATTTCTGAAGGTCGGCGGCGCCAGCGCCGCGTTGCTAGCCGCGGTGGGCTGCGATCAAGTGCCGCGCGAATTGCGCGTGCTCTACCAGTCGCCGAAGGCGGTTGGGCCATTTCAACCGCCGGACTCTGCCGAGATTGATCCCATCACCCACGCGCTCAACCGAGTTGCGTTTGGTCCGCGTCCGGGCGATTACGAGCGCGTGCGGAAACTCGGCAAGACTCCCGAAGAAGCCGCGTCGGCCTACATCGAGCAGCAGTTGAGTCCCGAGCGCCTGGAAGATGAAGCCGCCGAGTTCGCGGTGCGCCGGTTTGAAACGCTCAGCGTGCCGTCCGGCGAATTGTTTGAATATCAGGAGGAGTTGCTGCACAACGAACTCATGCGCGGCACACTGGCCCGCGCGGTCCTGTCGGAACGCCAGTTGTATGAAGTGATGGTTCAATTCTGGTCGGACCACTTCAACATTGATCCCTCGAAAGGCGATTGCAAATGGCTCAAGGTCGCGGACGACCGCGAGGTAGTTCGCAGGCACGCACTCGGAAAATTTTCGGACATGCTGCGCGCGTCGGCCCTCAGCCCCGCCATGCTTTGGTATCTGGATGGGCGCGTGAACCGCCGCGAGAACATGGCGGAGAAGCCGAATGAAAATTACGCGCGCGAACTGCTGGAGCTGCACACGCTTGGCGTCCGCGGCGGCTACACGCAAAAGGACGTGATGGAAGTCGCGCGGTGTCTGACCGGCTGGACGGTGCGCTCGAAAAATCAAGAGCCGTATCTCAAAATCGGCAAGGTCGAGTTCAAGCTGCACCTGCATGACTGCGCCGCGAAGGAAGTGCTGGGTCAACAAATTCCGGCAATACCCGGGAACTTGAGCAAGGCCGAGCGCGAACGCCGCGGACGGGCAGAATTGGATCGCGTTCTGGAAATTGTGACGCGGCATCCCTCGACGGCAAAATACATCAGCACCAAGCTCTGCGAACGTTTCATTGCGGACGAACCGCCCGCGAGCGCAGTGGAAGTCGTGGCGGGCGCGTTTTCTCGAAGCGATGGCGACATTCGCGCCGCGCTGCGCGCCTTGTTCAACACGGAGGAATTCCAGCACCAGCGCGGAAACAAGTTCAAGCGGCCTTTCAATTACATCGCTTCGGCCTTGCGCGCCACCGGTGCCAGGACTGATTCCGGAATGGAGATCATTGATTATCTGCTTCGCATGGGGCACGCGCCGTTCAACTATCCCACACCCGACGGCTATCCCGAACCCGCCGCGCCGTGGTTGGGCACGCTGCTGTGGCGTTGGAATTTTGCCCTGGCGGTGAGCGAGAACAAAATCAAGGGCACGAAGGTTGATTTGGACGCGCTCCAGAAAAACTCCGGGGGCGAAGTCCAGTTGATGGCGCATCTGCTGGGCCGCAAACCCTCCGCGGAAGAAACGCAAGCCTACCACGAATCCGGCGCGGGTCTGGCACTGATGCTCGCTTCACCCGCCTTCCAAAGGTGTTGATATGGCTGAGGTCCAAAGTTTTTTGACCGGCAACGGCGATCAACGCCAGACGCTGGTCGTCGTGTTCTTGCGCGGCGGCGCGGACGGCTTGAACCTTGTCGCGCCGCTGGAGGACGACGGCTATCACCGCTCGCGCCCGCGCATCGCCATCGGCAAAAAAGAGGCCGTGGCGCTCGACGGGTTTTATGGATTGAATCCTTTGCTGAAGCAGCTTGAACGGCCCTACCAAGATGGGGCGCTCGCCATCATTCACGCCGCGGGTTCGGAGGACGACACGCGCTCGCATTTCGAGGCGCAGGATTTGATGGAGCACGGCGGCATCACGGCCGGCGGCTGGTTGGGACGTTTTCTTCGCGCGCAAACGAAGACGACCAGCGGCCCGCTCGCAGCCGTCGCGCTGGGCAAGTCAGTTCCTGAATGTCTGCGGGGCGCGCCTTCGGCGACGGTCCTGCAATCGCTTGATGACTTTTCACTCGGCAACAATCGCAATCGTCTGACGCAGGCACTCGCAAAATTGTATGGCATGCAGACCGACGTGCTCGCGAGTGCCGGCCGCGACACGCTCGACGCGCTGCAACGCGTCGAACAATTGCGACAGGCGGCGTATCATCCGGCGCACGGCGCGGAATACGGCACGGACGAATTCTCGCGCGGTCTGCTGCAAATCGCGCGGCTCATCAAATCGCGCGTGGGTTTGCAGGCGGCGTCCGTGGATTTGGGTGGATGGGATTCGCACTTCAGCCAATCGCTGATCATGGACCCGCTCATCACGCGGCTGGCGCGGGGTTTGTCGGCGTTTTACCAGGACCTCGATTCCGAGATGAATCACATCACGGTGGTCGTGATGACAGAATTTGGCCGGCGCGTGGAGGAAAACTCGGCGTTCGGCACCGATCACGGGCGCGGCAGCGTGATGTTTGTGATGGGCGGCGGCATCAAAGGCGGTCGCGTGCTCGGGAAATGGCCGGGCCTGAGCCGCGAGGTTCTGGAAGGCCCGGGCGATTTGCCGGTGACGACCAACTATCGCAATGTGCTCGCGCCAATCCTGCAACGTCACGGCGCGGGAAACCGGTTGGGCCAGATTTTTCCCGACTTCGCGCTCGAGGCGCTGCCGTTATACGGTTGATCAGAATTCTCCCGGCGAACGCGAGGGGCGTCGCGTTCACAAATCTCGAATGACGCGCGCGGCGCGGACCACGTCGGCCTCGGTGTCGAGGGCCACGTAGCAGATAAATTTCTTGCCGATGGCGGCGGCGGAAAAACCGCGCAGGCTCAGGCCGTGATCAGCCAGCGCCGCGGCCACGCGTCCTGCTGCTCCCACTTTGTCGGGACCTTCCACGCGCAACGTGTGCAGGCTGCCGCTCTTGGCAAACCCCGCTTCACCCGCGGCACCAACTTGCTTTGCGCCCTTGATGGGAGTGACGAACACGACGCCCTTCCCGCTGCGGTCACCGACGCGACGTGCGATGACCAGTTCGAGGTTGCAGCCACCCGCGGCCAGGACTTTGAGTTTCGCGGCCAGTGCGCCGGTTCGGTCCGGGATGGACGCCGCCCACGTATCCACTCGTTGTGATTTCATGATTCCTTTCGTTGGTTGTCGAAAAACTCTCTCTGCATCGCAGCTCCAGTTGTCCGGTTCACGCAAGTGTTGTGATTGAATCGTGAATCGTTTGCAAGCTTTCACGAACCCGCGCGGCGTGGCAATTTTACGCACCACGCGGCCAATCCCAACAAACCGACCAGTCCCGCAAGTGAATAAAACACGGCCGCGTACGAACCAGTCCATGCGTGGCATTTCGCCAGCAGCAACGGCCCCATCGCAGAGGCGAGCACCGTCATCATCTGAGCCGTGCCCTGGATGCGGCCCAGTTGCGCGCGCCCGTAGGTCTTCGCCCAGAAGCTGAAGAAAACCACGATGACAAATCCGCCGGCCACACCCATCACGACGGCGACCGCGTCCACGTGCGCGGCAGTTTTCAAAGATGGCAATCCCAGCAACGCGCCCGCGAGCAAAGCCATCGCTAGAGCCATCAGCCGGTTCACGCTCCACTTGGATGCCAACCAGCCGCCCAAAAAATTTCCCACCAGTGAAGTCAACGCTGTGATGACCAGACTGCGATGGTAAATCCCGGCTTCGAATCCGCGCTCAGCCAGAATGGATTCGTTGAACAAGCCGATGCCGGAGGCAATCAGGTTGTAAGTCGAACTGGCGAGCGCGAATACCCAGAACGCCGGAGTCCACAACGCTTCGAGCCAGGTGAAGTCGGGCGTCGCATTTGCCTCGTCCGCGGTCGTGTTGCCCTCCAATGAAAGGCCGCAATCTTCCGGCTCGCGGCGCACGAGCACCATTCCCAACGGCGCCAAGCCCAGCACCAGAAACCAGCCAATTCCACCCCATGCCACGCGCCACCCGTGTTCTTTCACCGCGCTGCCCACGATTGGAAACGCCACCATGAAACCGATGCTCAACAAAACCGAATACATGCCCATCGCCGCGCTCAGGCGTCGCTTGAACCATTGACCCACCATCGTGAGGCTGACCACTGAAAGCGCGCTTTGGCCGAGTCCGCGCGAGAGAACCAGCAGGAGGAACATCACCACCACGCCGCCCGTTCCGCTCATTGTCAGCACCACTGCGCCGAGCGCCAGTGAGACAAGCGTTAGAACGGTGCGGCTGCCCAATTGATCCACCAGCCGTCCGATGCCCAGACAAAACAACGAGCCCAGCAGCGTGGCCCAAAGATTCATTTGCGCGAAACCGACGCGGTCCAATTGCAGGTCTTTGATGAGCGATTCGGTCACCAACCCGAGGCCTTGAGTGCGACCCGGCAAAGTTCCCACCATGGCCAGCGCCGCCACACTCGTCATTACCCAGCCGTAATAGAACGGAACCCGGGCCACGACGCCCGACGGTTTGCGCAGTTCGGTGAATGCGTTGGTCATGCTCTCAGATTGGTTGCGACGGGCTGCGTGGGTCAACCATTCGTTTTCGCCACCAGCAAATCACAAGCACGAGACAGAGAATCAATCCAAACCATTTCATCCTGCCGCGAACGAACACCACCGCGCCGTTGAAAATCATGAAGAGAAAAAAACCGCGCAGGCTCCACGTCAACCACCCGGCTCGATGCTGAAATCTGGTTGGGGCTGCCCACGCCCACACTACTTCAACGAGCCAGACCAGAGCGAAGGCGTAGTTGATGTAAAGCCCGCCACCCCAATTCCAGCCGGCGAACTCGGCGGTTTGTCGCGCGGTGTCCGCATACGCCGCAGCATGACTCCAATCATGATAAAAGTGAAACGCGGCGGCGACGTGGCAGAGAAATACAACACAGCCAGCAGTGTTCAACGAACGCGATACACAAAAAAGTTGCCCCAAGGAAGTCCGCGCCCTGAACTCTCGGCTCACCGCTTCGGCCGCCACGTACAGCACCAGCGCCAGCCAAATCGTCCCGCGCGTGATGAGTTCGCCCGTGTCCATTCGCCTTCAATAACTGTGCCGCGTCGAGCAGTCAAAGAAGTGTTGAGCGAAAGCGCCTTTGTCTCTACGGCAAAATTTTCTCGCCCCTTCTTTATGATGTTATATCCTGCGCCCCGCAACTTTGACCGAAAGGGAAACACATGGAACCAAAAGCTGACATCGCACTCATCGGACTGGCCGTCATGGGCCAGAATTTGATTTTGAACATGAACGACCACGGCTTCACTGTCGTGGCTTACAATCGCACCGTTTCCAAGGTGGACGATTTTCTCAACAACGAAGCCAAGGGCACGAAGGTCATTGGGGCGCATTCGATTGAGCAAATGGT
>CAZCZP010000196.1:0-7672 GCA_964502895.1 uncultured Bifidobacteriaceae bacterium | reverse complement strand
TCGCGCAAATCCGCCTCGTCGTCCACGATGGAAACTGTGATGGGTTTGGTCATTGGGTCAAAAGCGCCGGGCTGTTAAGTGGGATGCGGAGGCTGACTGTGGTTCCTTGTCCCCGTTTACTGCGAATGTCACAAAAGCCGCCCACGTCCGCCAGCCGTTGCCGCATGTTGACCAGACCATTGCCACCGCGCTTGCCATTGGCAACCGGCTCCGACTTCGACGCCGGCCCGGCAGTCAACTCGAAGCCTGCGCCATCGTCGGCAATAACGATTTCAAACCGCGCCGAATTGACGATCATCTCCACGCGAACCTTGGCGGCGCCGGCGTGCTTGAGCACATTGTTCAGCGCTTCCTCGAACGCCAGAAACAGATTGTGCCGGGCCTCGGCGGAAACCGGATGTTCGGGCATCTGGCGCGGCAGGCGCAATTCGCACTCCACAGCGGTGTTCAAAAAATACTCGGACGCGTACTGGGCAAGGTACGCCGCGAGATGTTCGAGCGTGTCGTTGTGCGGGTTGACGGCCCAGACGATTTCATCGAGGGTCTGTAGCAATTCGCGCGAAGTACTCGCGATGGATTCAATCTGGCGGGCCACGGGTTTGCCAACCGAGGATTCAACTTTCGCCCGCTCGCTGAGGAAGGAAATTTTTGTCAGCTTCGAGCCGATGTCGTCGTGCATGTCCTGAGCGATGCGCATGCGTTCGCGCTCCAGCGCCTGCTGTTGCTCAAGCCGCGCCAGGTGACGGCGCAATCGGCGATGGGAAATCAAACGGACGATGCCGGCGACCGCGCCAACCGTCAGCAGAATGTATGCGGCGATGGCTTCCGGCGCGCGCCAGAGCGGCGTCGGCACCTGGAACACAAACGGGGACGCGGCTTCGCTCCACAACCCGTCTCTCTGGCTGGCCGCGACACGGAACCGGTAATCTCCGTAGGGCAGGCGGCTATAAGTCGCCCGGCGCTCGGCCGCATCCACCCAATCCGGATCGAAGCCTTCGAGCTTGTGTCGAAACCGTAATTTCTCAGGCGAGAACAGGCTCAACGCGGCAAACTGAAACTCGATTGAACGCAGGGTCGCCGGCAGTTTCACGGGTCGCGAACCGCGCTGCGACAACGAAGGCACGGCCCGTTGCGCCGCTGGCTGCAACGGTTCACCGTTCACCAGAATATTCTCGATATAAACCGGGAGCGGCGTGTTCGCGGCGTCTTGCGTCCGCGTATCCACGGTCAGCACGCCCTCGGTTGTCGCGAACCAGAGATGGCCGTCGGGTGAGCGCACGGCACGCGGCCCGCCGAAGTTCGCCGGCTTGGCGGACGATGATTCCGTCTCGAACATCAGTTGGCATCGCAACCGCGCGGCCTTGGCCAGCGCTTCTTGAACATCATCACGAGACACGCGGTAAATCCCGCTGGCCGTTGCCAGCCAAAGATCGCCCTCCGCGTCTTCAACCACTCCTTGAACGCCGTCATCGGGCAAGCCGTTCTGCGCCGTCCATCTCGCAGTGCGTTGTCCCGTCCAGCATGCCAGCCCCGCGCCAGCAGTGCCGATCCACACCCGCCCTTTCGCGTCCTCATGCAGCGCCGCGATGGAATGACCCGGCGCCGGTCCGACTTCGTCAACCACCGAGAACCGCCCGGCGTCGCCCTGTAAAAATTCTCCGTCCTCGGTTCCGAGCCACAGTCCGCCCGGTCCCGTTCTGCGAGACAGCAATACCGTAATGGCGCTGCCGGACAGGCCATGTTTCTTGGTGAACGTTGCAACCGCCCCATTCGTAATCTGGTGCAACGCACCGGCGCGAGTGCCCGCCCAAAGCGCGCCCTCCGGCGTGGCGCAAAGCGTAAGCACCGCGTTGTCCGCCAGCCCGTTCAACGTCGTGAAATTCATCGCACGCCCATTGCGCACGCTGATGAGCCCGTTGCCCAGCGTCGCGATCCATAGCGTTTGGTCCGACCCTGCGCAAAGCGACGTGATGAAACCGCGTCCTTCCATTCCAGCGCCGCCGGCCACAGGATCGAATCGTCCCGCCCCGCCTGCGAACAACGCGCCCGATTCAAACCCAACATAAATTCGCCCCGCCGCGTCCGTGGCCAGACTGTTGGCCAGGCCCGGCGGAAGACCCTGATCCGCTTTCAAGACTTGCACTGGTCGCGGCAGCAATTGCACCAGGCCGCCGCTTGCAGTGCCGAGCCAAAGGCTGCCTTCCCGGTCTTCACAAATGGCGCGCACGTCGTTGGGCGAATGAAAGGCACTTAAAGTGACGGGCTGGAATTTGTTCTCCCCAAAACAGAACAGGCCGCGCCCGCTCGTGCCGATCCACAACCGGCCATCGCGGCCTTCGCAGAGACTCCAGATGCGCACCGAGGCTGCGTCCGCGCCGCGGAAATAATTGAACCGTTTGCCCTCGGCCAGATTGATCAGGTACGTGTCGCCGAAGGCCCACAGATTTCCGCGCCGATCTTCGTAGGCCCCGATGAACTCCGGACTGCGCCCCTGGCTTTCGGTCTGAAATTCATACGGGATGATCCGCCCGCCCTGATGCTGGTACATCCCGCTGCGCGTTGTGATCCAAACGGCACCCGAACGCGCCACGTGAATGCCCGAGACAAATTCATCGGCCAATCCTTCCCGGCTGGTGAACGCCGTGAAGCGCGAACCGTCCCAGCGATTCAAACCTGACCGCGTTCCGATCCACAACCGCCCGTCGGAATCCGTGGCCAGGCTCGTGATGTTATCATCCAGCAATTCACGGCCTCTCCGAAAATATTTCAGGCCCGTCGCATCGAAACACATCAGGCCCTCCTGTTGCGTTCCGACCCAGAGTTCTCCCGATTTTCCCTCGCAGAGCGCGGTGATTCGGATAGGCGCATTGGTGTTGATCGCCGGAAGACTGATCGGAGTGAACGTGTGGCCGTCGAAGCGCACCAACCCCGCTGCCGTGCCCACCCACAGATAACCGTCGCTCGTCTGAAGAATCGTCGTCACGGAATCGCTCGGCAATCCCGCCGAGCGTCCCCAGGTGCGCACGGCGAAATCCCGGACCGCCACGCCCGAATCCGCGCTCGCCGCGCCGGAGACGGGCGCAACCAGCATCACCAAGCCGGTCACGAAAAGAATAAATCTTACGATCTTCAAGCTGTGGCTGATTCTAGGAGATGGAATCGAACCGTAAAGCACGCGGTACTTTGGCCGCGCAGCAAACGGGATGAAAGCCATGTTGACCCGCGCAACGAAGCGAGGGCGCTCAACGAGCCGCTTTCAGGCGAAGCACGGTCAGTGAATTGCCGGGGAAGGTGTGGCGAAATTCTGGACCGCTCACGCTTAATGATTCTGTTTTGGGGGAGACTTTCGTTGGCTGCTCCAGCGAATTCTCGTCCTTTGGATCGTCGGAGGTGAGAACAATGGCCTGGGCCGCCGCGAGTTTCTTGATGCCGCTCAACTTAACCGCAGTCTCGGTCGGCGTGGGGGCGGCGTTGACAACTTTCAGGATCACTTCGCCGCTCCGGTTGTCCTTGGTGGCACTGGCAAACATCCCGCGCGTCGTGGAGCGGGGATTTTTCAAGTCATGCACGAGTCTGCCATCGAACCAGCATTTGACCCGCGTGCCCGCGACCTCGACGCGGATGTCGTACCAGCGGCCACTCTCGACCGTGCCGCGTTTGGGGTCCACAGTTTCGTCCAACTCCACCGCGTGCTGCGTGTTGTTCCAACCGGCGATATTCCACCAGACGCGGTCTTCGTCGTCGTTGATGTGAAACAAGATCAGAAAGCCCTCGCGCCCCGCGATTTTGCGCGCCTTCAATTCCAGCGTGTAATCCGTCCAGGATTTGTCGCCGGCAAGCGCGCGAACAAATTCGCGTTCCGCCGTCTGGCGCAATGCGCCGTCCTGAGTTTTCCACGAGCCGCCGCCAAGGAATTTCCATCCGTCGCTGCCCTGGCTGAAGTCGGAGGCAAACAAAATTTTCCCGTCCGGCGCGCTGACCTTGATGTCCTTGAACTCCGCCTGCGTGTTCCAAGTTCCCACTCCGATGCAGCCGGTGGGCGGCTTTTCTTCCACCATCGCGGTTTCCACGGCGGTGGGCAGCGTCACGTCGCCGCGGTGTTCGCTGAAGAGTTTTTGCACGTAGTAACCGGGCAGCCCGTACCAGCGCGAGCTGTCAAAGTTGATGAGGTCGGGATTCCACTTGCGGTGGTTCACGTTCACAAACAGCGGCGCGTAGGCGGCCATCACGACCACGTCCGAGTTGCGCTCGATGCCCGTCATGAACGCCGCTTCGCCAATGGCGGCGCGGAGGTTGCCCTTGCCGCCGTTGCGAGTGACCGCGTATTCGCCGACAAAAATCTTTGGACCTTTGCGGTCGTAGTTGTCGTAGCGGTGCGCCTGTTGCATGAAGAATTCCGGCGTGTTGTAGTAATGTTCGTCCACGATGTCAGCCGGTGGGTCACTCGGATAACCGCCTTGCCAATGATTGGCGATGAGCTGCAGGTCCGGGTATTTCTGTTTGATGGCTTTCACGAACAGCGCCCAGCGTTCGCGATAAGCCTGGCCGCCGTTCTCGTTGCCGATCTCAAGATAGCGCAAGTTGAACGGCGCGGGATGTCCGTTCTTCGCGCGCTGCGAGCCCCAGAAACTGGTGACCGGACCGTTCGCATATTCAACAGCATCGAGCGCGTCCTGCACCCACTGGCCCATCTGGTCCAGCGGCACGACTTCGCGATGCGACATGCCGACGTTGACGCAGAACAGCGGCTCGGCACCGAGGTCTTCGCTCAGTTGCAGGTATTCGTGGTAACCCAGTCCATGCGTGGCGTTGTAGCCCCAGATGTTCCAGAGCGGCGTGCGCGCGTCCACGTTGCCGATGGTTTTCTTCCATTGATACATGTGCGCCATGTCCTCGCCTTCGACCCAGCAACCGCCCGGGAATCGCACGAACGATGGTTTCATTGCCTCCAGAGATTCCGCTAGGTCAATCCGCAGCCCGTGATTCTTCCAGGTCTTTTTCGGCGTCAACGAAACCATGTCGAGGAACACCGTGCCCGTCCCGGAAAGCTGAATCTGCAATCGTCCGCTCGGATCAGACGAGCCTGGCGTGAGGTCGAGAGCGTAATACTTCCAATCGCGAGTGAGTTCGCTGATTTCGCCGCCGGCGAGTTCCTTGCCAGACGCGCTCAACAATTTTACCCGGAGCCGTCCGTTGAACCCGTCCATGGCGCGCGCGGCAAGCTTGAAAGCGTAGCGGTCGCTTTGGACAAAGTTCATGCCCCAGTAACCTTCGTTCTCCAACGCACACCCGCCGCGCACGTTGACGCGCAGGCTGCGGCGATTCAGGGGATTGAGTGGCCGGCTGGAATCAACGGCCATCTCGCTGCCGCCGTCGGGTGCATTGCTAAGCTTCCAATTGTCCGGCTTCTCCCCATCCTCGAACGAACGATTGCGGACCAGTTCAGGATAAATGCCGCCATCGGCGGAGAGATTGATGTCCTCAAAAAAAATCCCCCACAACGTGGGCGCGATTTTGTGTCCGGGTTTGTCCACGGCCACGGAGATTTTTGCCGAACCGGCAACGAGCGACAGAAGCGGCAGAAAACTGACGATTGCAAGTAGAGCGATCTTTTTCATGGTTACCCTTTGTTGACCCGACGGATTCTTACCAAGGCAACGCGGGTATCGTCCATCACCATTTGTGCGTCGTTATCGGGCTGTTCTTGGAAGGCGCGACGGCGCGACGCCAGCATTGACCGCCGGCAATCTCTGGACTTAACGTCCGACTACTGGATGAATTATGAAACTGAAACCACTCGGCCTACTCGCGGCAGCGATGGTTCTTTGTGCCACTCGCGCACTCGACGCCGCTGACGCCATCATCAACGGCGAACTCAAACAATGGCACAAAGTGACACTCACGCTCGACGGGCCGCAAGCCAGGGAGACGGACAACGAGCCGAATCCGTTCACCGATTACAACTTCGCCGTCACCTTCTCGCACGAATCCGGTTCGCCGAGCTACCGAGTGCCCGGTTATTTCGCTGCCGATGGAAATGCGGCAAATACCTCCGCCAACTCCGGCAACCAATGGCGCGCGCATTTGTCGCCGGACAAACCAGGCGAGTGGAAATACACGGTGTCGTTCACGAAAGGACCGCTCGCGGCGCTGGACGGCGGCGGCACGGCGTTGCTCCCACTCGACGGTCAGCATGGCAGTTTCACCGTCGCGGCCACGGACAAGGCGGGGCGAGATTTCCGCGCGAAGGGCAGACTACAATACGTGGGAAAGCATCATCTACAGTTTTCCGGCTCCAAGGAATTTTTCCTGAAGGCTGGCGCGGACTCGCCGGAGAGCTTGCTGGCCTACGCAGATTTTGACGGCACCCAGCCGGGCCGAAAACGCGAGGCGCGTTCAGGCGAAGCCGCGCCAACCCAGGCCCTCCATCGCTACGAGCCGCACTTGCACGATTGGCAGGCCGGCCACCCGACGTGGCAGAATGGCAAGGGCAAGGGCCTGGTCGGCGCATTGAATTATCTCGCTGGCAAGGGAGTGAACTCAGTTTCGTTCCTGCCCTACAATGCTGGCGGCGACGGCGACAACGTCTGGCCCTTCATCGCACGAGACGACAAATTCCACTACGACTGCTCGAAACTGGACCAATGGGAAATCGTGTTCGCACATGCGCAACAGCTCGGGTTGTATCTCCACTTCAAGCTTCAGGAAACGGAGATTGACGACGACCGTCACGGCGGGCAGACGAAAGTTGGTGGTGTGCCTGAGTCGCTGGACGGCGGGCGGCTGGGGCCGCAGCGGAAGCTCTATTGCCGCGAACTGATCGCGCGATTCGGTCACCACCTCGCCCTCAACTGGAACATCGGCGAGGAAAACACCCAATCCACCGATGAGATCAACGACATGATCGGTTACCTCCGCAAAACGGACCCGTATCAACACCACGTCGTCATCCACACCTATCCGGATCAGCAGGAAAAAGTTTACACCCCGCTGCTCGGCGGCAAATCGCAACTCACCGGCACGTCGCTGCAAAACGGATGGAATCAAGTTCATCAACGCACGCTGCATTGGTTGGCTGCATCCGCCAACGCCGGACGGCCTTGGGTGGTGGCCAACGACGAGCAAAACCCCGCCAATCTTGGCGTGCCGCCGGACCCCGGTTATCAAGGCCAGGACGGCGTGGCGCGAGGCCGTGATAATCCCGTAGGCAAACCTGGCGAAACCAAAGGGTACACCCTGCACGACATTCGCAAACTCACGCTGTGGGGCAATCTCATGGCCGGCGGCGCGGGCGTGGAATATTACTTCGGCTACCAACTCCCGCAGAACGACCTCGCCTGTGAAGATTTCCGCAGCCGCGACCGGAGCTGGGACTACTGCCGGATCGCGCTGGAGTTTTTCCGCAGCCAACGCATTCCATTTTGGGAAATGAAAAACGCCAACGCTCTCGTTGGAAACACGGCAAACGACAACCGCAAATTCTGCTTCGCGAAAACCGGTGAACTCTATCTGGTTTACCTGCCGGATGGCGGTTCAACGGAACTCGATCTGATTGGGGCGAGCGGCGCGTTCAGCATCGAGTGGTTCAATCCGCGGGAAGGCTCAATGCGGGAAGGCCTTCAATCGGTGAACGGCGGCGACAAAATCTCGCTGGCCGCACCACCAACGGCAA
>CAZCZP010000195.1:0-7686 GCA_964502895.1 uncultured Bifidobacteriaceae bacterium | reverse complement strand
ACAAAACCGACGACGGCAACGGTCGTTAACACCGCGCTGACAAAAAGCGAACCGCCTGCAAAAAAAGTGGAAGCTCCACCGGCGGCAAAAGCCGATCCTCCGCCTCCTGTAACAAAGCCGGTAATTCAACCGCCGCCAACGCAAACCGTGGAAGTGGTGACGCTGCCACCCGAACCGGTGATCCGAACTGCAACCGAAGAGTCGCCAGTCAGTATGACGACGACTCCGGTGAAGCCGCCCACCAAAGGAATAACTGAGAATCCGACTCCTGCCGGCGCAAAGGCAGATTCGACCGCCGAGAAGCATGGATTTCTCTCCCGGCTGAATCCTGCCCAGTTGTTTCGCCGCGACCCGCAGACTGCTGCCGGCACGAACGACGCGAGAACAGCCAGTGCGAACACCGGCGCGACTTCGACCGGCGCGCGTTACACTTATCTCTCGCCCGCAAAGCCGGCCCCGGGAAACCGGCGCGAAGCCGAACGGGCTTTTGCACAGGGACAACAAGCACAACGCGCCAACCGTTTGAAGGAAGCGGCGCAAGCCTATCGGCAGGCGACTCAAGCGGACCCCAGTTATTTTGAAGCGCATTACAACCTGGGTCTGGTGGCGTTTGAATCCCGCAATTTCCAGTTGTCGCTGGCCACCTGGGAAAATGCGCTCGCCGTCCAGCCCGATTCGGCGGATGCCCGTTACAATTTTGCCTTGGCGCTCAAAGCCGCAAACTTCCCCACGGACGCGGCGAACGAGTTGAAGCAAATCCTTGCGGCCGATGCAAATGAGACACGTGCCCACCTGGTTTTAGGCAACCTTTACGCGGAGCAAATCGGGAATGCCGCACAGGCACGGGCGCACTATCTGAAAGTGCTGGAACAGGATCCTCGTCATCCACAGGCAACAGCAATTCACTACTGGCTCGTGGCCCACCCACCCTGAGTTCGTGGCATGGAATTGGCTAGGTTTTGGGCAGTGATGTCGAAGGCACGGACCTTTGGCAAACAGAAGGCAATCAAAATGAATCTCAACAAGCTGCCCATAAACTGGTTTGACGCACTGGTACTGGTCATGTTGCTGATCGGATGGCAACGCGGCCGCAAGCACGGCATGTCGCAAGAGTGTATCACCATGCTTAAATGGATCGCGGTGATCATCGCGGCGGCCCTGGTCTATCAACCCCTGGGCGAGTGGCTGACGACGGTGGCACCTATGAGCAAGCTCTTCGCTTACATCCTTTGTTACCTGCTCGCGGCAGGCGCAGTGATGGGGTTGTTCATCCTCGTGAAACGTTCCCTCGGCGGAAAACTGACCGGCAGCGACGCGTTTGGCCGGGCGGAATACTACCTGGCCATGCCCGCGGGCATGGTGCGGTTCATGTGCGTCCTCATTGCGGCGCTGGCCCTGCTGAACGCGCGCCAGTATCGGCCCGAGGAAGTTCACGCGATGAAGAAATTCCAGAATGACAATTACGGCAGTGAATTCTTCCCCACATTGCAGACCGCACAGGCGCAGGTTTTCAACGAATCCTTCCTCGGCCCCCACATCAAGAAACATCTGAGCTTCCTGCTCATCGCGCCGACCCAACCGGAACCCAGGCAGATTCGTCGCGCCGACCGGAGATTACCCTAGACGCCCGGCCCGGTTTGATTGAGTCTTTCTGGACTCAATGGCCGGTTTTTTCTCGCAAGCCACGCTCGAACAGATTCGCGCCGCCAGCGACATCGTGGATGTCATTGGCTCCTATGTTCCGCTCAAACGCGCCGGCGCAAACTGGACGGCACTGTGTCCGTTTCACAAAGAGAAAACGCCCAGCTTCAATGTCAATCCAGGCAAGCAGATTTTTCATTGCTTCGGCTGCCATAAAGGCGGCGACGTCTTCACCTTCGTCAAGGAGTACGAGAACATTGGCTTTGCGGACGCCGTTCGCCGGCTGGCGGAACGGGCGAAAATTCCAATTGAGTTGGACAAGGGCGCTCCCGATACCCAGGCGCGCCACCTCAAAGATCAACTCCTCCAAATCCACGAACAAATCACCCAGCGCTGGCAGACTGCGCTCGCCAACGACGCCGCCGGTCAAATCGCGCGCGACTATCTCGCGAAGCGCGGCGTGTCCGAGGAGGCGATAAAACTCTTCCGGCTCGGTTATGCACCCGATGTTTGGGACGACACCGTCAACTGGGCGAAAAGCAAAGGGCACGAATTGCCGCTGGTCGAAAAGGCCGGGCTGATTCTGCGGAAGGAAGGCAGCGATCATTACTACGACCGCTTTCGCGGACGGCTCATGTTCCCGATCTGTGATGAACAAGGCCGGGCGATCGCCTTCAGCGGTCGCGTTCTGGCCGGTGACGAGAAGACGGCCAAGTATGTGAACTCGCCTGAGACGCCAATCTTCACGAAGAGCAAGGTCTTTTATGGTCTGGACAAATCCAAGCGCGCCGTGCTGGACGCGGGCTTTGCTTTGGTCTGCGAAGGGCAGCTCGACTTGATAGCATGTTACACGGCTGGCGTACAGAACGTCGTGGCCCCGCAGGGTACGGCGTTCACCGCCGACCATGCGCGCATTCTCAAGCGCTACGTTGATGAGGCGGTTCTATGCTTCGATTCCGACGCGGCGGGACAAAACGCCGCGGTTCGGTCTCTTGACGCCCTGCTCGCTTCGGGCCTTGCCATTCGCGTGGCCGTGATCCCCGCGCCGCACGACCCCGACAGTTTTATCAAGAAGCGTGGTGCGGAGGCCTTTCGCAAACTCGTGGAGCACTCCGAGGGATTTTTTGATTATTACCTGAACCGGCTGTGTGCGACCAACGACATCACGACCGACAAAGGCCGGCTGGCTGTATTGCGAGGCATGGCCGAAGCCGTGCATAAAACCGGCAGCGCCGTGCTGATAGACAAGCATGCCCAGAAAACCGCTTTGCGCCTTGGTGTGACCCCAGAAGCCGTGCGCGCAGAATTCAAAAAAGTGCCGGGCAAAAAGGGCGCGACCGCAGACTTGACGGAAGAGAGCCAGGAGATCCCAACCGAAACTGTTCAACCTTCGCCCCATGAATTCTGGCTGCTGAAACTTCTCCTGCTCCATGAAGACCTTGTTCGTTGGGCCGCGATCCATCTGGACCCTGAATGGGTGCTGCACTCAACCGTGCGGGAGATCGTTGTTCGGCGCATCGCAGCCATGTCGCATGAAACCTGGACGACGCTCGCGGCGTTTCTGGATAATTTTGAATCTGCCGAAGCACAAAACCTCATCACGGCCGCGACCGCTGAAGGGCGTTCGATTCCTGATCCGGAGCGCCAGATCGCTGACGTGGGCATGCGACTGCGCAACCAATTTCTCGACCGCCAGCTTGCAGCGTTAACACATCGCTGCCACCAACCAGAGACGACCGAAGCGGGACGCACCGCCCTGTTGCGCGAACAACAACAACTGCGACAACTCAAGCGCCAGCCACTTTCCCAATTTCCAGCCGCTGATTGACCATCATACCATCATGAGCGCGTGGAAATTCGTTTGACCCAAGCCCGTTGTCGCTTACGCTGGCGGCGCTGAACTCAACAACAAAGGTATTCCTATGAAAATGTATCGTGTGTTCTGGATGTTGGTGGTGGTGGCGTCCCTGGCGATGATCGGTTGCAAGAAGGACGAAGCCGGTTCGGTGTCGGTGGACACTTCCGGCCTGGAAAAAAGTTTTGCCTCCGCTGAAACGGCCGCCAAAAGCGGCGTGGACAAGGCCGTAGCCGCGATCAAGTCGGCCGATTACGCCGGGGCGCTTGCCGAACTGAAATCGCTGGGCGAAAAGGTGAAGCTCACGCCGGAACAGCAACAAGTGATCAAGGACATCATGGCTAAATTGGAGCAAGCCGTTGCGGGCGCCGCCAAGCAGGCCGGCGAAGCCGCGACGAAAGCCGCGGATGATGCGGGCAAAGCCGTCGGGGATTTGCAGAAGTCGCTGAACAAGTAGTCCGGTCCCGTCTCAACCGCTTCGAGCGAACGCACTTTGCTGGCGCGGATTGCCTTCCCGCGCCACTGCGTTTTTGCGTGATGGTTTTGCCCGGTTTCTGCGCGTGCCCCCAACTAAAAACGCAACCAGCGCAACCTGCCGGTTGCGCTGGTTCGCTCGAAAAGGAACACCTAATTACTTCGCGCCCTGGTCAATCCACGCGCGGATCAAGCCGACCTGTTCCTTGGTCAGCGGCGGAATCTTGTCCTTGTTGTCCGGGGGCGGCATCCAATAATCCTCTTCGCCGAGTTGCGCCACGTTGTGGACCAAAATGCTCTTGGCGCTGTTGCCCGGCTCGATGACCTTGTTGTCCGCGCTACCCTTGAGTGTGCCTTCCAAGGTATCCAGGCGCAGCTTGGCTTTGGGTTTCTCCGCGCCGTGGCATTTCACGCAGGCCTTGTCAAAGATGGGTTTGATGTCTTTGGCAAACGTCACGTCCTTTTGCGTGGACGCCGGAGGAAGTTTGCTCACATCCACGTCTTTGGCGGAGGCCGAAATGGTCAGGGCCAGTGCGCCAAGTCCGATGATAACTGTTTTTCCGTTCATAGTTTCTAATTGCTTCGCTGAATTCTTGGTCAAAGACGCCGCCGCCGTCAAAAAGATTCAATCAAAATCTCCCCTTCCACCCTGCCCTGCAATTCACTTCACCTTCGCCACCTTTTCCCACTTCAGTGTCTTCGCAGATTTCAAGATGGCGTCGCAGACGTGCTGGGTTTCGAGCGCATCGCGGAACGTGGGGCCGGCGGGTTTCCCCGTCTCTATGCCTTTCACAAAATCCGCGACGTGATGGATGAAACTGTGTTCGTAGCCGATTTGCAGGCCCGGTACCCACCAGTTCTTCATGTAGGGATGGTCGCCGTCACTCACATGGATCGAGCGCCAGCCGCGCACGATGCCTTCATCCCGATGATCGAAGTATTGCAAGCGATGCAAGTCGTGAAGGTCCCAGAAAATCGAGGCGTGTTCGCCGTTGATTTCGAGCGTGTAAAGTGCCTTGTGCCCGCGCGCATAGCGGGTGGACTCGAACGTCGCCAGCGAACCGTTGGTGAATCGCGCGAGCATGGCGCAGGCGTCATCAATCCCGACCTTCTCCACTTTGCCGGTCAGCGTGTGCTTGCGCTGCTTGATGAATGTCTCGGTCATCGCGTTGACCGTCTCGATGCTGCCGTTGAGCCACAGCGCGGTGTCAATGCAATGGGCCAGCAGATCCCCCGTCACCCCGCTGCCGGCCGCTTTCACATCCAACCGCCACAAGCCGGTGCCGCCTTGCGGCAAGTCGGCGCTGATGGTCCAATCTTGCAGGAACTTCGCGCGGTAGTGGAAAATCTTGCCCAACCGTCCGTCATCAATGAGTTGCTTGGCGAGTGTTACCGCCGGCACGCGACGGTAATTGTACCACACGATGTTCGGGACTTTGGCTTTTTCGACCGCCGCCACCATCCGTTTGCCTTCCTCTCCATTCATCGCAAGTGGCTTCTCGCAAAGAATCATTTTCCCGGCCTTTGCGGCGGCGATGGCGATGTCCGCATGCAGGTTGTTCGGGACGCAAATGTCCACCGCGTCAATGTCGTCGCGCGCGATGAGCTTGCGCCAGTCGGTTTCCACTGACCGGTAGCCCCAACGCTGCGCGAACGCCTTGATTTTCTCCTCGTCGCGGGCGCAAGCGGCTTGCAAGACGCACTCATGTTCGAGATCGAAAAAATTTCCGACCTTGCGATAAGCGTTCGAGTGGGCGCGGCCCATGAAACCATACCCGATGAGTCCGATGCGGAGTTTCTTCATAGCGTGATGTTATCCGGCGACAGGAAATCGCTTTGCATTTCCTGACGCAAGCGCAAAGAGGACGACGGCGCAAAAGAGGACGGCGAACAGGAGGCTTGGATCAAATACGCCGCGCTACGCGACCGTGAGGCAATTGCCGGCGAAGCTCAGGCGGTTTCGAGCGCGATCGGGACGTGCTCCGAAACGATTTTGACGGGAGCAGCCTCGGAAAAGGCAAGATAAAGAAACGCAAACGGCGCGGTGAGCGGGAGCACCAGCCAGACGACCAGGAACGGGCCCTTGCCGCGAGCCTGGACGATTTTGATGTACCAGATGATCTGGGCCACGAGGTTCACCACCGGAACGAGGTAGGCAAGAAACCACACGCCCGACATGCCCGCGGCGCGCAGCAGGGGTATGATCTGCAACACCGGCACCCACACGAGAAACCCCGGCGAAGTGTGGGCCTTCCGGCAAATCATCATGCAGCAATAGCAGAAAAATAAATAAAACACGACCGAGAGGCCCAACAACGTCCAAACCGCCACGGGATTCCCAAACGCTTTCATCACCGCCGCAACGCCACCTTCGCGCCAGCTCTCCTGCAGGTGTCCCACTTCCGGCAACTTAATGTCCTTGAACGTTTCCATGGTCGGAATCGTGGGTGTTTTGGCCTTGGCCTCCACTTTGGCGATGGTGTAACCGAGTTTCTCCGCGACATCATCCGGAAGGTCGGAGATTTTTACATTGCCCATCCCGGACGCGTGCAGAATGAAAATCCAATCCTTGGTCTTCGAGGTCACCGTCACGTTTTCATACGTGTCCGTCTTGGTTTTAAGCACGTCAAACGTTTCTTCGCCGCGCGCGCTTACGCCGGGAGTTGGTGACAACGCCAACAGTGCGGCCAACGGCAGCCACGCCATCGAAACCAGAGCGCAACGGTATTGCTTGAGGCGGTTCATAAGCGCATAGCTTCTTGATTTCAGCTTTGACACGAAACGACTGCTGCGGGAACTCGCACGCGCCATGCCACGGACGGCCTTGGGCGTCGCCGACGACGACCTCGAGTTACAGTCACCTCCACCAAAAAATTGCGGTTGACCGGAATGGATTCAGCCCAAGCGCTGGATTTCTGGAACTTCGACGACGCGAATGCCGCGGGGCTGTGTTTCCACGGCGCTCACCAAAGCCGAGAGCTTCGCGCTCTCGTGGGGAACTCGGGCACGCACGCGAAGATAACGAAGAACCTCACTGTGCTGCAACCAAACCCATGTGGCGCCGGTTTCCCAATCTGCAGTGTCGCCGATTTTTAAGTCGGCTGGCCTTACCGGGAGCGCCGCATCTTTTCCGGCGCGTTTCCGCGGCGGACGACCCCGTACGCCGGCAAAATGCCGGCGCTCCCGGTACGCGCTTACGGCAGGCGCAGGCGATAGAAACGCGTTGGGATCACCGCTTCTGGCGCGGCGACAAAACAAATGCCAGCGCCGTTTGTCGTGATTCCTGTCGTGACAGGATACCACGTGGTTGGCGGAGTCAGGTTGTCCGCGTACTCCAGAATAAACGCATCGGCGTTGGTCGGCCAACAGAACTTCGGCGAGCCGGACGACAGAGTGAATTCCAGAGTCACGCCTTCAATCGTCAGTGTGCCCGCGTTCGTGGCGACCGTGTAGTTGACGAGTTTTCCATCCGGGTCCTGGAGCGTTGGTGTGATGGGATACACGCCGGGCGGACTGTTGGGTGTAGCGGTTGTGTTGAAAGTGGCGATGATGTTGTCGCTCCACGCGATGCCAGCGAGCGAGCCGGTCAGCAGTGGATTTGCAATGCCGAACGCGCGGCTGGAGTTGCTCGCCGACACTGTGAGCGGCGAGGTCGCAACGCTCAGCGTGCCCGTGGCGTAACTGAAGGTGTAATGATCGTCCGCGCCGCCGGACAA
>CAZCZP010000194.1:0-7696 GCA_964502895.1 uncultured Bifidobacteriaceae bacterium | reverse complement strand
AACCAGCGATAGCTCCATGAGTCATACGAATCAGATACTAATACGGACGAGCCCAGGCCGATCTTTCAAAAACCTCTGAATTTTGTGCCCGACAAAGGCGGTGAAATCGGGATTGTCTGGCATCTTTTCGGGAGTAAGCTTCCAGCATAAACACGACGACGAGATGAAACCAGTGCGTTTACTTTTGCTTGCAGCCATCGCTGGGTGGCCGGGCTTGCCAGCACAGGCGGCTCTGACCCCCGAACAACTTCAGCAACTCCCCCCACTTGCTGGCCATCAGGTCAACTTCACCAAGGAGATCAAGCCGATCTTCGAAGCAAGTTGTGTCAAGTGCCATGGCCGGGGTCGTGACAAAGGCGGTTTCCTCATTGATTCCCGTGAGACGCTGCTCAAGGGCGGGCATACCGGTCCGGCCATTGTGCCCGGCAAGAGCGCCGAAAGTTATTTGATCGAACTGGTGATGGGTTTCGATCCGGACAATGTGATGCCGCAAAAGGGAACCAAACTCACGCGCGAACAAATCGGCCTGCTGCGCGGATGGATAGATCAGGGCGCGCAGTGGGATGCCGGGGTGTCCTTTGCCAAGGCCGAACCAATCAACTTGAGACCGCGCCGGCCAGAAGTGCCTCCAGGCCGCGACAAGAATGCCAACCCCATTGACCGGTTCGTGGACGCCTATTTTGCCGCGCACAAAATCAAGCCGCCGAAAGTTGTGGATGACCGCGTGTTCGCGCGGCGCGTGTACCTCGATACGATTGGCTTGTTGCCGCCGCCGGAAGAACTCGAAACATTTGTCGCCGATCCCGCGTCGCGGGACAAGGACAAGCGCGGGCAACTCGTGCGCCGGTTGCTGGCGGACAACGAAAATTATGCGATTCACTGGATGACGTTCTGGAACGACATGTTGCGGAATGATTATCGCGGCACGGGCTACATTGACGGCGGACGCAAGCAAATCACCCATTGGCTCTACGCGGCGCTCGAAAAGAATTTGCCCTACGACCGCTTCGTCGCGGAGCTGATTGATCCCAAGCCCGAATCCGAAGGTTTCACCAAAGGCATCGTGTGGCGCGGCGTGGTCAACGCCAGCCAGACGCCGCAGATGCAGGCGGCCCAGAATATTTCGCAGGTGTTCATGGGCGTGAATCTCAAGTGCGCCTCCTGCCACGACAGTTTCATCAACGACTGGACGCTCGCCGACGCCTACGGGCTGGCCGGCATCTACAGCGATGGGCCGCTCGAAATGGTCCTCTGCGACAAGCCGACGGGCAAGACGGCGGCGTTGCGGTTTATCTACCCGCAGCTTGGCGAAATGAATCCGCAGGCGGACAAGCCCGCGCGCTTGAAACAACTTGCGCAACTCATCACGCAAAGGCAGGACGGACGCCTCACGCGGACATTTGTGAATCGCCTGTGGCGGGAATTTTTTGGCCGCGGCCTGGTCGAGCCCGTGGACGAAATGGAGAACCCCGCCTGGAACGTGGATTTGCTCGACTGGCTGGCCGAAGATTTCGCCGACCACGGTTACGATGCGAAGCACACGATCGAACTGATGCTCACCTCGCGAGCTTATCAATTGCCATCGGTCGCGGCCACGGAGCAAACAGACAAGGCCTTTGTGTTTCGGGGGCCGATTGTCCGGCGGATGTCGGCCGAACAATTTCGCGATGCGGTCACGGCCGTCACCGGAATCGGCTATGCCACGCCCGCGGCGGATTTGCCGCTCGAAGGCGGCCGGACTGGCGCGAAAGCAGCGCAAGCCACCGCCGTTTCACCAAAATGGATCTGGAACAATCCCGACGCGGCCAGCAAAGCCAAAGCGGAAACCATTTACCTGCGGAAGGAATTCACTTTGCCCGAACTGCCAACCGAAGCCGCAGTCGTCCTTACATGCGACAACGCGTTTCAACTTCAGGTGAACGGCCAGCGCGCCGGCGAGGGCGATGTCCACACGCGCTCCTACGTTTTCGATGTTCGTTCCAAGTTGAAGCGGGGACAAAATTTTATCGCCGTCAAAGCCGTGAACCGGCTGCCGGGCGATGTGGATCCAAAAGCAGGCGAGGCAGTGCCAGGCACGGAAAATCCTGCCGGCTTCATTTTCGTCGCCCGCCTTCGCGCTGGAACCAACGTGATGGATTTTGGCTCGGACGGTTCCTGGCTCTGGTCAACCGGATCAGCGGATTGGAACAAACCGCAGATTGTGGCCGACAAGTGGAGCAACGTGGCCGTGCTCGGGGGCGTGACGATCGAACCGTGGAAGCTCCGCTCAAATTTTGCCCAACAAGCCCTGGCTAAAACCGGCTACGGCCAGGTCCGCGCCGCGCTGGTGGCGGCAGACAGTTTGCAGACGGCCTTGGGACGTCCGAATCGCGAGCAGGTCGTCACCGTGCGCGCGTCCACCGCGACGACGTTGCAGGCACTGGAATTGACCAACGGCGCAGAATTGGCGCGTATTCTCGGAGGCGGCGCGGAAAAAGTTCTCGCGGAGAAAAATGGCGCGAAGAGCAGTGATCTGGCCAAGGAGCTTTATCGAAAAGCGCTTGGGCGGAATCCCACCTCAGCGGAACTGAACACCGCCAGGGAAATTCTTGGCCAGCCTGTGCAAAAAGCTGGCATGGAGGATTTGATGTGGGCCTTGGCAATGTTGCCGGAGTTTCAATTGATTTATTAAATCTCCCTCGTCCTTGTTCACGTCCTCGTCCTCGAAAGGTTGGTGCGGACGTTGACGAGAACAAGGAGGAGGACGAAAAGAAAGTGAGCAACAGTTATGAATGCAGCAATTCAATGGAATCGTCGTGACTTCCTGAAAACTGCGGGCGCAGCGACGCTTTCGGCGCTGGCCGCCGGTTATCCGCGCGCCATCCTCGCCAACGAACTGGCCACGGAAAAACTCAAGGCCACGGCAGATACGGTCATCGTCCTCTGGATGGGCGGGGGCATGGCCCACACCGAAACGTTCGATCCAAAACGCTACACACCATTTGAGCCGGGCATTGCTTCGGAAAAAGTGCTCAGCACTTTTCCGAGCATTCGCACGTCGGTGGACAACATCAACTTCTCGCAAGGGCTGGAGAAACTTGCGCGCGTCATGAACCGCGGCACGTTGATCCGCACCTACACCGCCGGCGACCTCGGCTTTATTCTCCACTCGCGGCATCAGTATCATTGGCACACCGGTTATGCGCCGCCGCAAACCGTAGCCGCCCCACACATTGGCTCCATCATCGCTCGCACGCTTGGGCCGCTGAATCCCGCGGTGCCGGCGTTCATCAACGTCGGCCAGCGATTTGACGTCGGCGAGGGCGAGGAATTGAAAGCGTTTACCACCGCCGGTTTCCTCGGCAGCGAATACGGTCCTTTCAACATTCCATTCCCCGACGAGGCCGCGGGAACTGTGCGTCCCCCGGGCGGCATGACCCCGGGCCGATTCGAGGATCGAAGCAAGTTTTACAAAAAGTTGTTGGCGGCCAGTCCCGTCAGCGAGCACGGCAGTGATTACCAGAAGGAATCGTTGATGCGTTCGCTCGACAACGCGCATCGCTTGTTGAGCTCGCCGGCGGCGAAAGCCTTTGACCTTTCGCTGGAACCGTTGGAGAGCGTTCGCAAATACGTGCCCACCTACCAGCCGGGCCGTCGCTTTGAAGCCGCCCAGGACCGCTTCGGCGCCAAGTACGAGGAGCAAATGGTCGGGCGTTTCGGTTTGGGCTGTCTGCTGGCCCGGCGACTGGCCGAAGTCGGCGCGCGGTACATCGAAGTCACCACCGAATACATTCCGTTCTTTAATTGGGACACGCACGAGAACGGCCACACAAGGCTGGCGGCGATGAAAGAGCAGATTGACGGACCCATCGCGCAGCTTGTGCTCGACTTGGAAGAACGCGGTTTGCTCAACCGGACGTTGATCGTGCTGGCCAGCGAATTCAGCCGCGACCTGATGATGGAGGGCAAGCCTGACAAGCTTGTAAAGGATCAGGTCGAAGTGCCGGAGGTGATCCAGGAACTGAAACACTACGGCATGCACCGGCACTTTACCGATGCCGGCTGTGTGCTCCTGTTTGGTGGCGGCATCAAGAAAGGCCACCTTCACGGCCTGACTGCGGACGAACGCCCCTGCAAGACCCTTAAAGACCGCGTCATCATTGAAGACCTGCACGCCAGTATTTTTCACGCGTTGGGGATTTCGCCCAAGCTGGCCTACGAGATCGAGAAGCGGCCCTTCTACGTCACGCGCGACGGCGAGGGCAAACCCATCACCGCGCTGTTTGGCTGACCCGGAGGCGAGGCTGGCAACTTTTCCCATTCACTGGCAAAGCGGCTTGCCTCACAGCCGGTTTCGGCCCATCGTAGCGCATGACGTTGCCGAGCCAGCCTGTGACTTTGACCGTGGAGCAAATCGAGGAGTTGAACCGCAAACTCTCGAACATGCGGCACGACATCAACAACAATCTGGCCCTGATTTTGGCGGCTACTGAACTCATTCGCCACAAGCCCCATTCGCTGGAACGCATGATCGGCACGCTGTCCGAACAGCCCCCAAAAGTCACCACGGCGATTGCCAAGTTTTCCTCCGAGTTCGAGAAGACCTTTGGTATCGTTCGCTCCTGACCACGGACGGTTGCCGGAGATCGCGCAACCGCCGTCTGTGCCGGTCACGCGCCGCAATGCTTCTTCGTTTTCCTGGGCGAGATCAATGACTCGCAGCAGCCGGCTGACGCAGGCACGAGAGCGCTCGATGAATCACCGAACAAGTCCGTCTCCTCCCGCCCGAAGTCTTAAGCGGTCTTCAGGTAAAGTTTTTGAAGGAACCTCACGCACGCGCTGTTTGGGCAATTGCTGGCTGCCTGCCGCCTAATGCCGAAGCGCTATTCCTGAATCGTCCCGGGTTAAGCTAAAACCCACCCCATGCAAATTGAGCCATTATCGAACAAGTCCGGGACGACAAAAACCAACGCGCGGTCGAACCCACCGTTTGCCGCGCTTGCGGCGATGCCCGCCCGCAACTCGGGCCCGCGTGTGCCGGTCGAGTCCGCAGCCAACAATCGAAACGGGATGGTGGCGGGCAGTCAAACAGCCTACCGGAATGGGCGGACTGCGACTGCTTTTGCATTCACCATTACGCCGGCACGGGCGCGTCGCCCTGTGGTTGGCGTGGCCGGCTGCAAGACGCGGAGCACGACGAAGCGAGCACCCGCCTGCGTTGTCCCCGTTGCGGCCACGCGACGATCTTCCCCATTCCTCCGGATCGCGCGACGCGGCGGAACGATGCCGGCGAGCCGTGAGCGGGACCTGCCACGAATTCCGTCACCGATAACATTCCAGCCACGGACTCAGCCTATTGCAGCGACTTGAGGCGCGTTCGCGCCCACGCTCGTGCTTGGGCAGCGGTCTTGAACTCGTCTGACAATTGCTTCTCGCGAATTTCCGCGAGCAGCCTGCCCATCGCCGGGCCCGGTTTCATTCCCAGTTTGATCAAGGCGCTCCCGGTCAGCAGTGGCGGACGGATTTCAGGCTGCCGGGCCAAATCCGCGGATTGCGCCACCAGAAAATCGTAAACATCCAATCGTCCATGAGAGCCGAGGCAATCGAGCCGGTGCAATTGCAGTTCGAGCACGAACGTGTCGCGCATGAGCAATCGGCGCAACGTGGACTTGCGCATCTGCATGGCGTCCTTGAATTGCATGTGATACCGCACCGCCGTTGCGACTTCTTCAATCTGCTTTCGCGGGAAGCGCAGGCGTTCCAGGATTTCATCGGCCATCTTCGCGCCAATCTTTTCGTGTTCGTAAAAATGAATGCTGCCCGTCTTCGGATCGCGCGACGCGGTGAGCGGCTTGCCGATGTCGTGCATCAGCACCGCCCAAGGCAGCGACGGATGTGCGTCCGGCGGAAGACTGCTCAGCATCAACTTCAAGTGCTCGAACACCGTGCCTTCGGGATGGAAGTCCGGCGATTGCTCGCAGTTGATCGTGGCCGCAAGTTCGGGCAGGACGTGTTGGAGCAGGCCGCTCTCGCGCAACAACTCCAGCCCGCGCGCGGCGTGCCCTTCCTTTTCAATAGCCCCCTCACCCGGCCTTCGGCCACCCTCTTCCCCACTGGGGAAGACGGCAGGGTGAGGGGACAACCGGCAGGAGCCAGGTCCGACACAAGGATAAGGCGGCGCAAACAGCTTGATGAGTTCATCACGGATTCGCTCGGCGCTTATGGCTTTGATCCTGGCCGCGTTGGCTTTCAGAGCCGCAAACGTCTGCGGTTCGATTTGAAAACTCAGTTGCGCGGCAAAACGCACCGCGCGCAGCAGGCGCAGATGATCTTCGGCAAACCGCTCCTCGGGCGATCCGATGGTGCGAATGACTTTCTTCTTCAGGTCCGCCTCGCCGCCGATCCAGTCGTGCAATTCCTCGGCGACCGGATCGTAGAACAGTCCATTGATGGTAAAGTCTCGGCGCAGGGCATCGGCCCGGGCGTCGCCGAACGAAACTTTTTCCGGATGCCGGCCATCGCGGTAGTCCGCTTCGGCGCGAAAGGTGGCGACCTGAAATTGTTGTTCCCCCTCGACCACCACCATCACGCCGAACTTGCGTCCGACCGCGACGGTTCGTTTGAACAGTTGTTCAATTTGCTCGGGCAAAGCCGAGGTCGCGATGTCGTAGTCGCCCGGCTCGCGGCCCAACAGGAAATCGCGCACGCAGCCACCGACCCAGAAGGCGGAGTAGCCCGCGCCTTGCAGGCGGCTGACGATGTCCGTGGCGACTTTGCGCATCGTAGATTTCACGCAGACTCATTCTCGTGCAAGGGACGCCGGGGACGCAAAGGGCTTTTTGCACGGCGCGGCGAACATTCCGCCCGGGTTCGCGGCAGATTACTCCTCGCCCCAGATTCGTTTCACATGCGCGATGCCGTTCTTGACTTCGTCAGGCGTTAGACTGGGGCTGAACTCGAAGACTTTGATGTGCTCGCGCTTCACCAACGGCTTGAGCGCGGCAAAGTTCACCGTGCCCGTGCCGGGCGCGCAATGATCGCGCGCGGGCGGTTGCACGTCGTGAATGTGAAAACCGCCCAGGCGATCGCGAAAAGTCTCGAGATGCAGCGCGTGATGAATGAACCCGAGGTTTTCCTTGATCTGCGCGTGGCCAGTGTCGTGCCAATAAACGATCGCAGGGCTCGCGAATTCACGGAACAAAAACGGAAAATCGGCTTCAAAGGGAATCTCCTCGAGCGCCTCGCGGTTTTCGACACCAAGTTTGAGTCCGCGTGATTCTGCTTCGGGCAGGATTTTGTTCAAGGTATCGTAGGTGTTCTGAACGAATTGCTCCTTCTTCGCCTCGCGCTTTTCATCGAGTTCGGCGCAAAGCTTCTCGTACTTGGGCGAACCTTTCTCGCCGCGGCCGAGCATGTCCTTGAGCTTGTCGGTGTAATCCTTCATCTCGACACTGCCCAGGTGCAGCACGACGAGCGGTGCTTTCACGCGCTCGGCAAACTCCAGCGTCTTGAGCGTGTAGCGCACCGCCAGTTCACGCTCGCGTGGTTTCTCGGCGGAGAACTGGTAAAGGTTCGGCGCGGAATGATTCACGCCCATCGGCAGCGGACAGAAATTGTGGAGGGTGGAAATTTTTATTTCGCCCGCGTCCACGGCTTCGAGAATGCCGGGCATGAGACTGATGCGCGTGCCGTGGCTCAATTCGGCGTATTCAAAGCC
>CAZCZP010000193.1:0-7705 GCA_964502895.1 uncultured Bifidobacteriaceae bacterium | reverse complement strand
CGCGTGCAGCCGTCGCGGATGAGCTTCGAGTCGTCCCAATCGTACACGTTGCACATGGGCGTCTCCCAAAAGTGGCAACGGTAAAGGTTGAGGTGCCAGTCGAGGTAAAAATATTTGTGCCCGCCCAGGCAGCCAAATTTTTCCTGCTCACCGCGCAGATGCCGCTGCATTTCGCTGAGCGATTCCATGGGATTCACGACCGGGAATTCGCTGTGCTGCTTCATCCGCTTGATCTTCTCGAACAACTCGATCAGTTCGTCCTTGGAGTAATTCACGAGGCCGCTATCGCTGAAACTGAGGTAACTGCTCGCCAGCGAGGTGAGCGGATAGCTGAACGTGCAACTCTTGAACCCGAGCGATTCGAGGAAGGCCGGCAGTTTTTCGTAATCGTCAATCAACCGGCTCGCCGTGATGCTCGCCGTGGTCTGAATGCCGGCGGAATGGAAGTACTCGTTTGCCCGTTTGATCTTGCGGCACACGTCCGGAAGGCCACGGTTCTTTTCGTGCTTCGCGATGTCGTGCGCGTCTATGGACATGATGACGCTGCTCAATCCGTCATCGGCCAGGCCGCGCAGGTTTTCCTCGGTCCACAAACCACCGTTGGTGCAGATCATCGGGCGAATGCCTCGTTCGGCGGCGTAACGCGTCATGGCGCGCAGGTCGCGATGCACCATCGGTTCGCCGCCCACGAACAGCAGGTAGCCGATGTGATTCTTCACGGCGATGTCCACCACGTCCTGCGCTTCCTTGAGCGTCACGCTGCGGCGCGCCTTGGGATCGAACTTCGAGCGCGCGAACCCGCAGAAATCGCAATCCGCGTTGCAGATGTTCGTGATGGCGAACTGGAGATAACCCGGCCCGCCGTGATCCAACACTTCTTTGAACAACTGCCACGCGGACGTTTTTGGCCTCACGGCCGGCCTGGAAAAATCCGTGGGCGCCGGCGCAGGCCGGCTGTTTTCGGCAGGGCGCGGTTCAATCGTGCTCGGAGCAGTTATCATGCGGAATCAGCCAGTATGGTGTCAGCTACCGTTCGCCTCGGCAATGATTCTGTTTGGCAGCTTACCGAAGGCGCATCTCAGAATTTGAGAGGCATGGTTCGAAGGAAATCATTTGAGCGGCATGAATGCCGCGCTCCTTCGCGGCCGCCAACACCTGCTGCAACGTGTGTTTTCCGGAACGCGTGGCGGACAATCAAGAAGGGCCGACCCGCGCAAGCGGGTCGGCCCTGGGTTGCTCAAACCATCCGGATCAAGGCCGGAACAGCCGGAAGTGCGCCGCGTTGTTGGTGGTCGGTTCAGAATGCGAACTCGCGCCCAACGTGCCGGGCACATCCGTCCAACTGCCCGCGGCAAGGGTGGTGGATTTTTGCAGGCGGATGCCGGTGCCGCCGGTCCAGGAGAACTGAACGTTGCCACCCACCCGGGCGACTTGCACGCTGCCAATGCTGGCCGGCGGCGCCACGACCACTTGCTGGAGGTGCTGGCCCGCGTTGCCCGCGTTGTAGATGGCCACGGCTTCCTCAGGCGTCACCGCGCGCCGCCAGATGCCCACATCGTCAATCAACGCGTTCGTAATCCCCACGCCGCCACCGTCAGTGTAGGTCCCGGTGCCGTCCTGCCCGATGTTGACGGCGAGGCCCGCGTCAATCGTTGTCGGCGAACTGCCGGCGACGATGATGGCGCGCGTGTCTCGCAGGACGCCGTCAATATAGGTGCGCGCGACGCCGCCGCGTTGGAACGTGGCGACCACATGATGCCATTGGTCATCCACCATGTTGACCGAGGAATCGAAATCCCGGCGCGTACTGGGGGCTTCTTCGCGGTAATTCCACTCGAAGCCGTTGCCGCCCTGGACACCGAGGACGAAGCCGATGTTGCTGCCGCTGTTCCAATTCTTGTTTGAAACCTGCGGCGGGTCGCCGACCTTGGTTCCGGGGGCGATTCTCGACCAGTAAGAAATGCTGAAGTCTGTGGTGGCCCCGAACAGCAGGTCCGCGGGGCTGCCCAGCGAGGCGTAGTTGAAGGACGAACCGTCCCGGGCATTGGTGTAGCGGAAGGCCTGGCCGATTTTGCCGGGGCTGAATCCGGGTGTTCCGACGGCGGTGGCATTGTTGCCGCGGCTAGACGAATCCGTGTAGTCGTTGTCGAATTTGAGATGCGCGACCAGGTTGCCGGTGATCGGGCCGCTCACCACCACCACGGCAACCACCGAACTGGTGGCGGCGCCGGTAACGTTGGTGACGACGACGCGATACTGGCCGGAGTCCGTCGCCGACGTGCTTGCCACGCTGAACGTACTGCTGTTGGCGCCCACGGGCGTGTTGTCCCGATACCACTGATAACTCAGGGGCGGGCGTCCCAAAACCGCAACGTTCAACGAAGCCGGGAATCCGGCGCTGACCAGCACCGCCACCGGCTGAGTGGTGATCTGCGGCGCGTCAATGACAGTCAACGTCGCGGCCGAACTGTTCACCGGCCCGCTGGAATTCGACACGCGGCAACGATACGAGCCGTTGTCGTTGGTATCCGTGTTGGACACTGTGAGGGTATCCGTGGTGACGCCGGAGTAATGTCCGCCGTTGGCGAGGTTGGTGCCGGAGCGTTGCCACTGATAGCTCAGCGCGGTGGAACTGGACGCCACTACCGTAAAGGTCGTGGTTTCGGTGGCACTGATGGTCCGGTTCTGCGGCTGGCCGGTGATGACCGGCGTGTTGACTTCATACAAGCCGACCTCGTCTATGCCAAACCACCAACTCGCGGTGCCAGCCTGCATGAAACGCAGACTCACATTCGGTTGGTTATCCGCCAGGGGCAGCCGGATGACTTCCACGCGAATGGACTCCCGCAGATCATCGTTGATGCGGCCGCTGACGAACGGAATCAACGCGGCCGATACTGGCGCGCCAATGTACGTGCCGTAATTGCTCCCATAGGCCTGATCCGCGCGCGCGGTGAGGAAGGTGGCGCCCACGTCAACGACGCCATTGGTCCGGATGACGTCCGCGGCCTGATTCTGATCGTCCAGCATGTACAGGACCGGCAGCCAATTGGCGCCGCCATCAATCGAGTATTCCACGGAGGCAATGTTATCCTGGTTCTGCGCGTAGATGCTGTGGAACGACAGGAAAACATTGGAGCGGGCGGTGCAATTGATATTCGTGGCGAACAACATTTGCACCTGGCTGCCGCCGCGGGAGTCGGATTCGGCATAGCACAACTGGTTGTTGGCGATGGCCGTGAGGAACTGGCCGTTGACGAGAATCGGCGGAACAAACAACGGAGCATCGCCTTTGGCGACTTGCAGCGTGTTGGTTGTAATCACCACCCAACCCAGGTAGGAATCCGATTCGGGGTTCGTCAAATCGAGCCCAGCCACATCCACCTGCGTGTTGTTGGTTTCATACCAGCCCGTGGGAAACGCGGCTTCGGCCACGGTGTCGAACGTTTCCAGATAGAACGGCGCGGGCAGGGTCACGACCTGGTATTGTTGGACCGTAAACGACCACGTGTTGGTTTTGGAACCAGCCACGCTGTCGGTCCAAACCACCCTCAAGGAATGCGTGGAGTTGGGATCAAGCGTGGTCGTTACCGTAGCGGTCGCCGTAAAGGTGGGCGAAGTGGGCGTGACGGTCGTGGGAAGATTGACGCCATCAAGGCTGAGTTGAATCGAGCCGCTGTTGATGATGGTGTCGCCCTGATGCAACACCACCGTCACGGCCGGGAGAGGACTGATGCCGGTGGCGTTCAAGCCGGGCGTGCGCGATTCAACGAACGAAGGCACGGGCGGAATGACCAGCGGAATGCCGGCGGCCGAAGGTCCCCCGAGTGCCTCCATCTGCCCGTTGTTCAACGCCGCATCCCGCAGTTGAATGCTGTTGACGTAACCAAGACTTGCCGTGCCCGCGACCGAATCGCCCAGGATTACGGTGCTGGCCGCGCTGGCCGGCAGGCCCATTCGGCCATCCACGCCCGCTTGAATTCCGCCCAGCGTGTTTACGCCCACCTCAACGCCGTTGATGAATTTGCGGATGGTGCTTTGCCCCTGGTTGATCACAAATCCGACGCGATACCAGGTGTTTGGCGTCAACGCGCCGTCAAAGGGTCCGTTGGGTGTAAGCCCGAGCGCACCCGCGGAGTTCACGATCAAATCAGCCCCGGCGACGTAGGTCACCGAGTCAGAATCCAGGATCGGGCGCGCCACCCCGTTGGACGGATACAGCAGATCGAGAATCAGCGTGTATTCGTTCACGAAGCCGCCGCCGCCATTGGCAGGCGGAGTGGGCATCAAATAGCCCATCGTGTTGGTGGCTGCGGGAAATCTCAACACCGTGGCGGCTGTGCCGTTGATATCGGGGATGCCAAATGCAGTGGTCGTGCCGAAAGCGTCCGCGAGATCCGTGGCGCCGCCCGGGCCGTCGGCGTAAAGTATATCACCCAAGGTGGCGCCGGCGGTGGCGCTCAGGTTGTTGCCGTTGAAGTCCCATTGGCCGGTGGATTGGGCGGAACTTTTCGCGACGACAAAGACGCTCGCGATCATGACTGCACTGAGCAGGCGCAGGTTGCGCATGAGGGATGTGGTGTTCATGGTTGATGAGGGGTTGGTTTTGGAATTTGAAGGTCGCGGAACTAACGTGATTGGCTCTAAAATGTAACGACTGTCAGTGACACTTTCCGATTCGGGTTTTCGAACTTCAAACTGATTCGCGCGTGTTGCAGATGCCGTCTTATTGCAACATCTGCCAGGCCGGCCCGGTGACTGGCAATCATTTCGTTTCTCTGTAACGTTGCAGGGTCTGCGCTGCTTTGGTGTCGCCCTTGGCTTCGGCCGATTGAACCAGCGCGCTGATCGTGAGCGTCGCACGTGCCGCCACGTTGGCTTGTTCTTTGTTGAGTTCAGGCGTGCCGCCGAGTGTCTGAATTGCCCAAAAGGCCTTGGTATAATCCTGTGTTTTGACCGACGCTACAACCTGGGTTGCCAGTTCCTTGGCCTCGGGTTTCGCCGAACTGAACGCTTTCTCCACAACCGCTGGCAATTCTTCCAATGTCAGCGGCGTCGGCGGTGGAACGTTTCGGCTACAACCGACCCCAAACGCCAGGGCCATCAATAGGGCTAACGCGATTCCTGCGGTACTTGAAATCTTCATAGTCTGTCGAAAAGTCCACCGACTCAATCTCGCACTGGATATTTGGGCCGGATGCCGGTGTAATGTCTGCCGTCAATTCCACCACTGGTTCGACCCGTGAATCTGATCCGCGAAACATGTCCATCCACCCACGACGTTTGGCAGCCCTTGTTATGGCGATACCACTCGTTTTCAAAATTGTAACCGCCGTAGTACGAGGCCAAGCCGTCCCATTGGGTGAGAATCCGGCCGGCTGGGGGATCCGTGAAGGTGCTGAGGCAGTCTCCACCGTCGTCCATTTTTTGTTCGGCCGCATCCTGGCAAAAAATCATTTTCGTGGGGTCTTGGTAGCTCGTCACCTTCTTAAGGTTCGACTCCGCCGGATCGGAGGCTGCACCGCTTGAGCGTCGCAGAAGGTAGCTATGCAAACCGTAACTGGAATCCTGCCACCAGTCGGAAGGAAAGTTCCGACCCTCCTCGCGCCATTCGTCAACGAATCTGGCGCTGGGGCAGCGAAAGACCCGTTTGTTCTTCGCGAAATAATTAATGTAGCCAAGTGCCCAATAGGCCTTGGAGCTGCGGTCCAACGGGTCAAGCAGCACATCAGAACCCGGTCTTAGCGTCCACTGACCATCGTTGGGCATCTCTCCGGGACGGCCTTGGTCATCAAAGCGGTTGAAATAGAGTTCCCTGTTGTCTTGGGCATACATTGATCCGGCCAAGCCGACCTGTTTCAGATTGCTCATGCACTGGGCCGCCTTCGCCCTGTCCTTGGCCTTGGCGAGTGCCGGCAGCAGCATCGCCGCAAGAATGGCGATGATGGCAATCACCACGAGCAATTCGATCAAGGTAAACGCCCGGGCGACGGCACGCGCGCCCGTTGTTTTCGTTTCACATGTATTGGGCATAATTCGGATTCGTGGCGTGGCTCGCACGCGAGTCAGGCAACAGCGGCTTCCTGGGTTTTGCCATGAGTTTACGTTTTTTACTTTATCCAAATGGGCGCGTTCTGGGTATCGCCTGTTTAGGTGAGAGAAGAATCTAGACACGGTGTGCTTAATTCGGCAGCGAATTCCGGCCGCGAAAAAAGCCATTGGCTGGAAACCGCACGATTGGAAAAACCGGCCGCGCGCGCCCCGCTCGAAGCCTGAATCATCCAGCCCGCCTTGTGGTTCGCGCCGGTGGACTTCGCCGCCGCCTCTTTAGCACTTGCCGTTTCCGCTGCGGCGGGCCGGGTAATCCAAAGCCGGTGCTGGCTGACCGCCAGCATCGCGTGATCGGACGGACCATCGCCGGCACAAAGGAAAGGCTGGCGTCCAATCGCGTCGTAAATACACGCGACTTTTCCCGAGTAAGCCGGCAACGGATATTCCAGGCGGCTGGTCAACCGATACGCACCGACGGCATCCGGTCTCATCGCGGCGTATGCTTCATTCTCCCGCACCAGCACAGCGTCCTTGTAAAGCCCGCCCTCCTCATCCGCCAGCAGCGTGGCCGCCCCGATGACGTGGTCGGCTCGGATTCCGCCCGCACAGCCACGCAGCCGGGGATTCAACTCGTTGAGCACCATCCAGCGCACGCTCCAGACGTTGCTGGCCGAAATGATCCAGATATCAAACTCATGGCGAATCAATTCCGCGATGAGTTCCAACATTTCCGGAAAGAATCGCGGCACGGGCAAAACCGTCTTGCCGGGCGGGATGGTGATGAAATCGTGCCCGGTGGATCGGGCCAGTCCACAGACTTCGCGCGTTGCCTCGACGACTTCGGAGAGCCGCAATCCGCCCAACGCTTCGATCGCCCAGGCGTAGCCCGTGGATTTTGGCGCGGGATCGTTTGCCCCGTGCATCGTGGGATCGAGCAGCTCGTTGTAGTACTCGACGATGTCGGCGCAAGATTGAAGATCAATCTTCCCGGCGCGCGCGGAGCGAAAGGTTGGAGCAAACTGGTCGGACAAACGATCCGGAGTCAGCCGCCCGGACCGCACGAGTGTCCCCAGCGTTGCCTCGTGAATGTCGCCATGCAGAATGGTGTTGTCGAAATCGAAGACCGCCGGAAGACGCTTGCCGGCCCCTTTGCGGATGAGTTTCTCCAGCGCGAGCCGCGTCTCGGAATTCCATCCCGGCGCGGCGAGTTTGCAGCCCGGCCCATGCGCCCGCAATTCGCGAGCGACCGGGGCAGACGCAGATGTCCGCAGCCGGCGGGGCTCCTCAGTCTTGGCCGCTTGGGTTGGGTTCTTCGCCCGATGAGTGGTTGCAGGTTTCAATCCATTTTGCGGAAGCGCGATGTTCCAGCGCGCACATTCTCGCAGGCTTGCCTGAGTATCAGAAAGCCCCGTGCCTGCATATCGCCTGTTTAGGGTAGCAACCCGGCTCGCAGGCAAAATGATGGCGAATTCCGCGAACCGAGAATGAGATCGAGCGCATCTCATAGATGACAAACACCGGATGTCGCTGCTGGTTCATGATGTCGTGGTTTCACGCGCGCATGACGTTTACGCGGACCGGCTTCATCATTCAACGGCGGCAGGGTGAAATCCCCGTTACGAAAAGTGTCGTTTCTCAAACAGGCTCGTGACAC
>CAZCZP010000192.1:0-7773 GCA_964502895.1 uncultured Bifidobacteriaceae bacterium | reverse complement strand
GGAAGCGGGGAGACCAAGGAGGTTTGGTTTGTAGTCGTTTTGTATGACGATTCAGCTACGCGCCAGCGAGCCATGGAAGTGTGCGATCATCTCGCCAAGCGCTTCTGGGCGGAGGTCGAGTTGAAATTCCATTGGTGGCGCACGGATTTTCTGGAGGATCCGGGCATGGCGGCGACCGCAGCCGACAACTCCCGCAACGCCGACTTTATCGTGGCGTGTGTCGGGCCGGACGGGGAATTATCCCCGGAAGTCCGGCAGTGGTTTGAAACCTGGATCACGCGGCGCGAAGGCCGGGAAGGCGCGTTGATTGATCTCATCACCACGACCGAGGCTGCCACGCTCGCCGCACACCGAAAGAAAATGTTTTTGCGGGACGCCGCGCACCGGGCCGGCATGGATTACCTCACGCATTTCCCACCGGCCATCAACCGGTCGCTTCCAGATTCCTTTGAGTCAGCCACCATTCGTGCGACGCAGATGACAACGGTACTCGACGGCATCCTCCAGCATTCTCCGCCACCGCGAATCGACCTGCGCCACTGAGTGTGCGCCTGTTCCAACGACGAACATTGATTGCCGCGGTCCGGAAGCCGGCTCTTATTTCGGTGGTTCGTTTTCCGCCGCGGCGTCCTCCTGCGACTCGCTGATCACCGGCGCAATGGCCTGGAGTTTGTCGCCCGCGTCGAGATTCACAAGTTTCACACCCATCGTGTTTCGGCCGGCTTCGCGAATGTCTTTGACAAAGGTACGGACCATCTGGCCACCGACGGTGATGAGCATTATTTCATCGGTGTCGCGAACAGGGAGCGCGCCAATGACACCGCCGGTTTTCTCGCCGACTTTCATCGTGATGCGGCCCTTGCCGCCGCGCGATTGCTTGCGCGTGCCCGATTCTCCCTGCACCAGGTATTCGTCAAAGGAAGTCCGCTTGCCGATGCCGTTCTCGCCGGCAACCAACAAGGCCGCGTCCGGCACGACCACAGCCAACGCAACCACAGCGTCGCCCTTTTCCAGAGTAATTCCCTTTACGCCCGCGGCGGCCCGGCCCATGGAACGCACGTCGGATTCGCTGAAACGAATGCTCATGCCGTCACGGGTGATGAGCACCACGTCGTCACCATCATCGCCGCCCTGAGTGCTGCCGCGCGTCTGCTTTACGTCAATCAGAGTGTCACCTTGATCAATCGTGATGGCGATGATGCCGCCCTTGCGGACGTTGGCGAAATCGCTCAAGGAAGTTTTCTTCACCGTGCCTTGCTGCGTGGCGAAGAAAAGCTCGCCCGCCTGCTGCCAGGTCACGTCTTCCTTGTTCTCGTTCGTCTTGGACAAGATGCGGATGAGCGCGGCGACCTTTTCGTTGGCTTTCAGTTCGAGCAGGTTCGCGATGCTACGCCCCTTCGCGGCGCGGCCCATGTCGGGAATCTCATGCACGCGCTCCACATACACCCGGCCCGTGTTCGTGAAGAACATCAGATAATCGTGCGTGCTCGCGGTGAAGAGATGCTCAACAAAGTCCTTGTCCTCGGCGGTCTCGCCTTCGCGCGTGGTCATGCCGATGACACCTTTGCCGCCGCGACGCTGCGCGCGATACTGGCTGATGTTCGTGCGCTTGAGAAGCCCGTTGTGCGTGAGTGTGATGATAACACCTTCGTTGACGATGAGGTCTTCGATGGCAATTTCGCCTTCGTCCGGCACAATCTCCGTTTTGCGTGGCGTGGCGTGCTTGGCTTTGATCTCGGCGAGTTCGGCCTTGATGATCGCCATCACGCGCGATTCCTTCGCGAGGATGTCAAGCAGGTCCTTGATGGTCGCGAGCAGTTCCTTGTATTCCTTGTCAATTTTGTCAATTTCCAGCCCGGTCAGGCGATAAAGCTGCAACTCAAGAATCGCGTCCACCTGCCGTTCCGTCAGCGAGTAACGCCCGCCCTGCAAACGCGCTTCGCTGCGAATCAGGATTCTCCACTTCTCCACCTGCGCGCGCGACCATTCAAAGGCAAGCAATTTGACTTTGGCTTCGTCGCGTGTCTTTGAACCACGAATGATGGCAATGAATTCGTCAAGGTTCGACAGCGCGATGATGTAACCCTCGAGCAACTCGGCGCGTTCTTCGGCCTTCTTCAGTTCGAAGCGCGTGCGGCGCAGCACCACTTCGCGGCGATGCTCGATGTAGCACTGGATGATTTCCTTGAGATTGAGCGTCTTCGGCCGGCCGTGATCAATGGCGAGCGAATTCACGCTGAAGGAAACTTCCAGCTGCGTGTGCTTGTAAAGATTGGCGATGACAACCTTGGGATTACCCTCGCGCTTCAGTTCGATCACGAGCCGGCAATGCTCGTCGGATTCGTTGCGCATCGCGGAGATTTCCGTGATGACCTTTTCGTTGACGAGGTTCGCGATCTGTTCTTCGAGCCCCGCGCGATTAACGTTGAACGGAATCTCCGTGATGACGAGTTGTTCGCGGTTGCCCTTGAGTTCTTCAACGCCGATGCGCCCGCGCAGTTTCACGCTGCCCTTGCCGGTCGTGAAATAATTTTTGATGCCCTCGACGCCACAGATGAAGCCACCGGTCGGGAAGTCCGGCCCTTTGATATATTTCATCAATTCCGGAATCGTGATCGAAGGCTTGTCAATCTGCGCACAGATGCCGTCAATGACCTCGCCGAGATTATGCGGCGGCATATTCGTCGCCATTCCAACGGCGATGCCCGTGCCCCCATTGACCAGCAGATTCGGAAACGCGGCGGGGAAAACGGTCGGCTCGGTCAGGCGCTCGTCGTAGTTTGGAACGAAATCCACCGTGTCTTTTTCCATGTCGGACATGAGCAACGCGCCGAGATGCGTTAAGCGCGCCTCGGTGTAACGCATCGCCGCCGGTGGATCGTTTTCGACCGAACCGAAATTACCCTTGCCATCCACCAGACGCTCGCGCATCGCCCACGGCTGCGCCATGTGAACGAGCGTGGGATAAATCACCGCCTCGCCGTGGGGATGGTAATTACCGGAGGTGTCGCCGCAAATTTTCGCGCATTTAATGTGTTTGCGTCCCGGGAACAGCGACAGATTTTCCATCGCGTAGAGGATGCGCCGCTGCGAAGGCTTGAGGCCGTCGCGCACGTCCGGCAAAGCGCGAGAGATGATCACGGACATCGAGTAATCGAGGAACGAGTTCTTGATCTCATCCGCGACGTTGATCTTGGAGATTTTCTCGCCCTGTGAGTAAGCACCGCCCGGCTGTGATGGTTGTTCCGGTGGTAGATTGGAATCGGTTTCGTCTGGCATGATGCGGATTCTGGGAAAAAGTTGCGCCCCGGCTACACGTCGAGGTTGCGGACGTTTAGCGCGTTATCCACGATAAAATCCCGTCGCGGCTCGACTTCTTCGCCCATTAAGGTCACAAACATTTCCTCGGCCTCTACGGCATCGGTCAGTTCAATGCGCAACAGCTTGCGCTTGGCGGGGTTCATCGTGGTTTCAAAAAGCTCCTTGGCATCCATCTCACCCAGACCCTTGAAGCGATACATCTGGATGCCCTTCTTGCCGACAGTTTTGACTCCGTTAAGGATCTCAGGAATCGAAAACAGAGGCGTTACAGTTGCGCGTTCGCCCTCGCCCTCGCTGAGTTCAAAAAGCGGTTTGTCCTGCGCCGTGTAATGATCCACTGCCAAGCCTTTCTTTGAAAGTTTACCCAGCAAGTCGGACGTCGCTTTGCTTTCGAGATGCAGGTCGGAAACTTTCGCGCGCCGAGTCGGGCCATCTTTCTTACGTTCCACTTCGGTGTCGTTGCCAAAGAGATCATTGTTCGCGGCCTTGAATGCGTCCACTTCCTTGCTGCTCTGGAAATAATGAACCGTCTCGTCGTTGCCATCGCGCACCTTGATCATGAACTGCGGCAACGTCCCGTCCTGCGCACGTTTTTCGACATAGTCGGCAAAATCGCCACCGAGGCGCTTGATGTAGGTGGCGTGCTTGTCCAGCGATTCGAGCAACGAGAGAATCTCCTCAAGCTGCTTCGGCGTGAACTCGCGGCCATCGGCGAGATTCTTAAGCTTCACTTCCTCGACGCCGTTTTGCAGCAGGATGCGATTGAGCTGCACGTCGTCATCAATGTAGTCGGTCTTCTTCTTGCGCGTAATCGAGTAAAGCGGCGGTTGCGCGATATAAACAAAGCCTTGCTTCACGAGCTGCGGCATCTGGCGATAGAAAAACGTCAGCAGCAACGTGCGGATGTGCGAGCCATCCACATCGGCGTCGGTCATGATGATGATCTTGTGGTAGCGCAGCTTCTCGATGTTGAACGCGCCTTCGCCTTCGCCGTCACCTATGCCCGTGCCGATGGCCGTGATCATCGTGCGGATTTCATTGTTCTGAAGCACCTTGTCGAGCCGCGCCTTCTCCACGTTGATGAGCTTGCCGCGGATCGGCAGGATCGCCTGGAACTTCCGGTCCCGACCCTGTTTGGCCGAGCCACCGGCTGAGTCACCTTCGACGATGTAAAGCTCGGTGTTCTCGGGGTCGCGGTCGGAACAGTCCGCCAGCTTGCCGGGCAAACCACCACCCGTGAGCGCAGATTTGCGCACGGCTTCGCGAGCTTTGCGAGCGGCCTCACGCGCACGCGCGGCGTTTAGGCCTTTATCCACAATGCGCTTTGCGATCGGCGGATTCGCATCGAAATAGGCCATCAACCCTTCGTAAGTCACCGAGCCGGTGATGCGCTCCACCTCGGGCGAAAGCAGTTTGACCTTCGTCTGCGACTCGAACTTCGGATCGCTGTGCTTCACCGAAATCACCGCGGTCAAACCTTCACGCACGTCGTCACCAGTAATCTGCGGGTCCTTCTCCTTCAGCAACTCGTTTGACTTCGCATATTGATTGATCGCCCGCGTCACGGCACTGCGATAGCCAGAGAGATGCGCGCCGCCGTCCGGGTTATGAACCGTATTCGTGTAGCACAACACCTGGTCGTTGTAGCTGTCGTTGTACTGCATCACGACCTCGATGTGGACTTCGATGTCCTTGTCATCCAGTTTCTCTCTCGTCTCCTTGCGGAAGACGATCGGCTTCGGATGCAGCGGCTCTTTGTTTTTGTTGAGCTGCTTGACGAATTCTTCAGTCCCGTTCTTGTAATAGAACCGCTCCGGTTCAGCCTCCGTCTTTCGCTCGTCCGCAAAAATAATTTCCAAACCTGAATTCAAAAACGCCAACTCCCGCAGCCGCTGCGCGATGATGTCCGACTTGAACTCAATCGTCTCACGAAAAATCTCCGGGTCCGGCATAAAAGTGATCAGCGTGCCCGTGCCTTTCGACTTGCCGATGACTTCGAGCTTCTTGACCGTCTTGCCACGTTCAAATTCCATCGAGTAAATCTGCCCATCACGCGATACCTCGACTTCAAACCATTCGCTCACTGCATTTACGCACTTCGCGCCTACGCCGTGCGTTCCACCGGAAAATTTGTAGCCGCCTTGACCGTACTTGCCACCCGAATGCAACGTCGTGAGCACCATCTCCACGCCGGGAATCTTGTATTGTGGATGCATGTCCACCGGAATCCCGCGCCCGTTGTCGCGGACTGAGATTGAACCATCCACGTGGATCGTCACGTCAATCCGGTCGCAAAAAGGGTTGCCGTTTTCATCGAGTGCGAGGTGTTCGTCCACGGAATTATCCAAAACCTCGCTAACGCAATGGTGCAACGCGCGCTCGTCCGTGCCGCCGATATACATGCCTGGCTTCTTGCGCACGGCTTCGAGACCTTCGAGTTTTCCAAGCTTCGAAGCATCGTAGGTCTGCGTCACGGAGGCGCTCGTTACCACGGTTTCTTCCACGGTCATCTCACTTACTTTCGACATACAAATTGATCAAAAAACGGCCAAATTTCCTTTCCAGCTTAACGCCGGAATTGTAGAAAAATTGAGGTTTCGACACAACTTTTATTTCCCGATATTTCGGCAAAAAAATACCATTAGTTGTGTGCGTTTTCACAGCCAAGCCCGTGATATTGTGTTGGGAACAACTTGGCGAAAACTCCCGTCAGGAGACCATCAAGACTTGATATCGCGCACCTGAAATGCGGTTGCACCAATGATGAACACCGTGGTGCTGACTGCCAGCAGGATGACCTCGGATTGAAGAATTTCAGCCCATTGAACCGGGCTTTGAAACACATAAAGCCAGCATCGGAAGTGATGCGTGATGAACCAGTTTTCGTAACGGTCGAAAAACGGGATGCCCTCCATCACGACGTTCACGAACAAGTACGACAGCGCGAGAATCGTGGCGGCGGCAGGCTTCATGTTGAAACAGGAGAACATGAACGCCAGCGAAAGCATCACGCTGGCATTCATCCCAAGAAACAGGTGCGCGAGCACAAAGCGCGCGAACCCATCGCCCGCAGGCAGGACACTGAAGGCCATTCCGGGTGCAAAGAAAAACATTCCCTTCCACGGAAACCAGATTCGAGCCAAAGCCAGCGCCGTCACACCAAGCACCACCACGAGAACGATGGCGAAAATTATTCCGGCCATCCACTTCACCAGCAACAGCCGGACGCGCGAGATGGGACGCGACAGAATCATCCTCAGCGTTCCATCTTCAGCCTCCTTGGCCACCATGTCGCCACCCACAAGCGTCGTATAGAGCGGCATCAACAAAATGATTTGCGGCATCAACATGACGACCGCGACCGTCAGCGCCGAAATAAACTCCGTGGCCAGGTAGCCGTTGTTCGACAGCAAGCGCTCGAAGTCGCCCTGCCAGCGCGTGAAGCGAAACGCGAGCAGCATGGCGCTTTGCGCGAAGATGAACGCCCCGAAACCAATGTACGTTCGCTTCTTCCCAAAGAGCTTCCAAAGTTCATTTCGCAACTGTGGGATAAACATGATCAGTTGCTCGGCGGAATTGATGGCGGCGCTTTCACCAGCGACAAATAAAAATCTTCCAACGTTTGCTCGTGTTGCCAGATGCCCTCGACCGGAATGCCTGCTGAAACCAGCACGCGCGTGATCTCGGCCGTCGAATGGCCGTCGTTGATCGCAAGGAAACGTCCCTCCGACGCGCCAGCAATGAGGCCGCGTTCCAACAACATCGCGGCAGCCGCTGCGAAGTCAGGCGTCTTGAGCGCGATCCGGTTTCGCGCCGCGCGGATATCCGTCACCTGCCCTTCAAACACCTTGCACCCTTGTTGCAACACGGCAATGCGCGTGCAGAGTTGCTCAACTTCGGTAAGTAGATGCGACGAGAGCAAAATCGTCAGCCCCAACTCGCGATGCAATCGCCCAATGGTTTGGCGCATCTCCGCAATGCCTTCAGGGTCCAGCCCGCTGCCCGGCTCATCGAGGATCAACAATTCCGGGTGTGGCAACAAAGCCTGCGCGAGCGCCAGCCGCGCCCTCATCCCGTGCGAATAGGTTTTGACCTTGGTATGCTCACGGCCGGTAAGCCCGACCCAATCCACCACCTCACGAATCCGGTCAGGCGGTGTTGGGGCCGTGTAATGACTGAGGATTTCCAGATTCCGCCAGCCACTTAAGTAATCGTAGAAAGCCGGCGTCTCAAAAATCGCTCCGACCTTCTGCAATGCACGCGCCCGCTGAGTGGTCACGTCATGACCGCAGACCTTCACCTCTCCACTCGTGGGCCAGACTTGACCGAGCATCATGCCAATGGCTGTGCTCTTGCCAGCGCCGTTGTGCCCGAGCAATCCGAAGATCTCTCCACGCGGCACTTCGAGTGAAACATCGTCCACGGCCAAGCGCTGACCGAACTTCTTCCGCA
>CAZCZP010000191.1:0-7793 GCA_964502895.1 uncultured Bifidobacteriaceae bacterium | reverse complement strand
TGAGCGCGCCGCCGAACGGCACGTTCATCTTGGCGCGGGCGTTCACGGCCCAGCCGTTGGCGTCCAGAATCGGACCCAGGTTGCGCTTGCGCAGCTTCAACCAGGCGATCGCCATCGAGGGCGCTGAGATGAGCAGCATGATGACGATGATCACGAGGGGGATCTGCCAGGGTTCCATCTTCTGGAAGAAGCCCATGAAATAGCCAACAGCGGTGCCGACGGCGCCGAAGGCCACGGCCAGGGCGGCGACGATTCCGACATCAATTTTTTTCGGCTCCTCGGGTTTGCCTTTGCCGGCTTCAGTCGTGGCCGCAGCAACTTTATCCAACTTGGCGGACGACGCGGCTTCCGCGGCGGCTGCTTTCTTGGCGGCCCGTTCTTCAATAGAACGCACCAGTTTCTTGTACGGCGACCAAAACGCCTGCCGGATGCTGATCGGGTTGTCAATGATCTTGGTGATCGTGGCGTCCCAATCACGGCCCTTGCGATCGTAGAAAATGCCGTTGCGTCCCACCATGAGATGGTCGGAATCGCCACCAGTGAACGCGGCCACGATCTGCATCTTCTCGCCGGTGCCTTTCAAGTAGCAGTCGCAGTAGGCGAGGTAGGTGCCGGCCAGACCCGCCATGGCGGCGTGCTTGCCCGCGTCATCCACCGTGAGGCACAGGTCGCAACTCCGTTGATCCAAATACAACGTGCCCGCCTGGAAGATGGCTTTGTCCTTGCGTCCGTAAAAGTCGCGGAAGTTGACGAAGTTGTTGCAGAGCTTGTACAGGTCCCGGTGATAGCGGACCAACCGGTTAAGACTGACGACGGCGCCGGCATTGCCTTCCTCGGCCTTGTCCTTGGCGATGAGCGCCGTGAGAGTGTCCTTGGCCTTGCTGGCGAGGATTTCCCGCACGCGGGGAAGGCCGATTTTCTCGACCGACGCGCCGGTCTTGCTGCCGCTCCAAGCCTCATACGCGGCCAGCTTGCCGAGCAACGCGGCCCAGTCAGCTTCAGTGAGGGCGGTTTTCTCGCCGAGCAAAGGCTTGACGGCGGCGGCGTTCAACGTGCCGATCGGGCCGGCCCAGGCCGGATTGACGCCTTGCGTCAGCGGCAGGGATTTGCCGGCGCCCACCTGCGCGAGGGGCAGGCTGGCGATGTCGGCGTGGGTGGCCGTTAATTCTTTGACTCCCAGGGCGGCGAATTCCTTTTCGTCCCGGTTCAGTGCGTTGACCGAGCGCGGATCGAAGGCGGCCAGGCGGCAGCGCGCGAAGAAATCCTCCACCTTACCTTTGACAGCATGCACCGCAGCGCAGGCGGCGGCCGTGTTCAGACCGAGCGGCAATACGCCCGCGTCCCCTTCGGCTTTCTTCCACCAATCCGAGTAGCTCGCGGCATCGGCGAAGAACTGGTTCACCTTCGCCTGGCTGACACCGGGTTTGCCGCTCGCGTCAGTGTCGGCGCCCAGGCAGGCGATGATGTCGTTGATGACGGCCTTGGTGGCGTCATCGCTGGCGGTGTCGGCGGGCACAATGCCGTCGCCATTGAAAGGTTTGGCCGCAAACGTCTGCGCCGCGGCGCCGGCTTCTTCCACCGTGATTTCACCGGCGTCAGCCTTGCCGAGAACCTGCTTGGCGAAGATGACGATCGCTTTGCCCTCGGGCGTGGCATCGGTGACGGCGGCCGGCCGCAACGTGGGCGAACCTTTGAGGAGGTCATCGGGATTCTTGAGCAGACTGCCGGCCCACTTGACGGCGGAAATCAATTCGGGGACGCGGACGCGACCGTCTTTGTCGAGGTCAATGAGCGCCAGGGTGGCCTTATCGAACTCGACGCCCGTGGTCGGGCAAGCGAGCGCAACCCAAAGTTTCTGGTCGAGTTTATCGAGGTTGAGAAGGTCCGCCCCGGAGGAGAGGGAAACCTGGTTGAATCCGCCAGCGCGGAAGAATTTCCAGTTGTAGTTGTTTGAGTTCATGTTTTTGATTGTTTGAATTTGCGATTGAGTGAGGCGTTTGATTCAGAAGAAAGTAAGTCAAAGTGCCGGGGCATTGGAATGCGTACGGACACGCATTTTGGCCAACGGGACTTCCCGGACGCGAGTCACCACTGAAAGTCGTCTCGTCGTCGGTTGTGCGCGGCGCGCGGAATTGGACGAGGGCGATTGCATGATCAGGTTTGCGGCGTTGGGCTGGGCGTTGGCACGCCCAGCCCGCCAGTTTTCATTTGGGTTCGTACGCCTGCGTTTTCAGGAGGTCGCGAATTTCGCCGAGTAACTTCTCTTGATTGGTCGGCTCCGGCGGAGCCGCGGGTGTGGCGGCGGCCGGGGCCGGCCTGCGCTTCATCGCATTCATGGCTTTAATCACCATGAAAATGCAGAAGGCAACGATGGTGAAGTCAATCACCGTGTTGATGAACGAACCGTAAGCGATCACGGCCACGCCGGCATCTTTCGCGGCTTTCAGGGACGTGAACGTTCCTTTGGCAGCGTCGAGGTTAATGAACAGGTCGCTGAAATTTACCCCGCCCATCATCTTGCCGATGGGAGGCATGAGAATGTCGTTGACCATTGACGTGACGATTTTGCCAAAGGCGGCACCGATGATCACGCCGACGGCGAGGTCCGCGACGTTGCCTTTCATGGCAAACTCTTTGAACTCCTTCATCATGCTCATGGTTTTCTTGTTTGATTGGGTTGAGAGGTTAGCTGCTTACTTTTTGAGCAGATTACCAACGTTGCCGGCAGCATTCTCGGCGGCGTTGGCGGTGAGCGCCTTCTGGATTTGTTCCTTCAGGGTTGCTACGAGTTTCGTCTGGTCGCCGCTGAGAGTTTGCCCGGTGAGTTGCTGGAGCACGCTGGAGGCGTCCGAGAGCTTGCCTTCGGCGATAAGGCTTTTGGCTTTGTCAATCAACCCTTGGGCTTGGGTGTTGTCCGCGACTTTTGCAACCTCAGCTTTCGCAGCATCGGCGGCTTTTGCGGCTTCAGCCTTGGCGGCCTCGGCGGCTTTGCCAGCGCCCGCATTTGCGGCATCAGTGATCTTGGCAGCTGCGTCGGCGGCGGAAACCGCGGCTTTGCTCGCGTCTTCGGCTCCAGACGTGGCAGGTTCATTCCTGCTGCAACCGGCCAGCCCGAGGGTGATCGCGGCAGCAATAGTAAGGGAGATTTGTTTGGTTTTCATGGTACAAGTTTTCTTTCAAGTTGAAAAGGCTGGCAGGCCTTGCGACCTGCCAGCCCTTGGTCTAATTGCGGTTTAGTAAACGCGGGTGCTCTCTTCCGCCGAGGTCGGAGCGGGGATGCCGTCGGACGTGCGGATGAAGTTCACGCGCGCGTCGCCCACTTTCACGCCCTTCGCGGTGATGGTGTATTCAAACGCGGCCTTCGGAGCCAGACGCGGGTAAGCCGGGAAGGTGACCTTCCTGCCGCTGACCACGCCGCCGTTCGAGGCGCTCACCGGGTCAATTTCCGCCGGGAATTCCACGACCATCTTGATGTTCGTGTCGTCCGCCGTGCCTTGATTGGTCACTTTGACCTTGTAGGTGGTGGTTTCACCAACTTGAATCGGATCCGGATTGTCCGCCTTCTCGAGCAGCAACGCCGAGATGCCGATGACTTGGGTTTGGCAGGCTGTAGAGACCTGCTTGGCGCAGGCGCCCTTGGCAGTCGCGTTGAAGCTGAACGTACCGCTATTGGCGCCGGTAAACGTCACGCAGAGTTCCTTCGAACCGTTTGCGGGCAACGAGCCTGCATCCCACACGACGTTGTTACCCGACACGGTTCCGCCACCCGTGGCGGACTTGAACGTCAAGCCAGCGGGAATCGGCAGCACAACTTGTGTGCCGGCCGCTGCGGTGTCGCCACTGTTTGAGACGGTGAAGCAGACGTCGAACGGACGACCAATGTATTGCTGCTCGCGAGCTTTGCAACTGATTGCGAGAACGGCTTGATGAACGGCCGTGGAAGCGGAAGCTTTGGCGCTGACGCCCTGATCGGACGTGACGCTGGCCGAGTTCACGTAGTTACCCGGGCCGGCTGCGGTCGCGTTGAATTTGAATTCCTTGCTTTCGCCAGGGGCGAGCGTGCCCGCGTCAAACGTCAGGCTGCTCTTGCCGTCGCTGGACAAACCAGCCGGCAAAGTGTCGGTCACTTTCACGCCGGTCAACTGGCTGCTGCCGGAGTTCTTGACGACCAAAACAACCGGAATCGGATCGCAGACGGTCACGTCCTTCGGTTCGCTCTTGGTGAGCGAAATGGCGGGATTCACCACCCGGGTACTACCGCAGACGCGAGGATCGGCAGAGACGGAGGCGCAATTGACAATCGTGCCTTCCTTGGTGGCCTTGAACCAGATCTTCGCATTGATGACCTGGCCGGCGTCCATGTCGCCGATTTTCCAAGTCAGTTGATTGCCATCAACCGTCGCCGCGGGCTCACTGCGCACATAAGTCGCATTGTCGGGAACTTTGTCCAGCACGACGACGTTCGCAGCGCAGGCCTGAGCGGTGATTTGCAACTCAGCCGCAAACTCACCACCCAAGGTGGCTTCGCGCGGCATGGTTTTGGTCATGCGGATCAAACCCCCTGTCGGATCGGTGCAACCAACCTTGGATGCAGTTGCAGACGCGGGCGCGGCAGCAGGCGCGGCAGCAGGCGCAGCAGCCGGCGCAGGCGCGGGTGCGGCTGCGGGTGCAGTCGCCGACTTGGGCCGATGCTGGGAGGTTTGTTGCGACGTCAAGCCGCCATGCGGCTTTTGTGACGTTTGTGTTGAGGTAGTAGCGGTGCGTGACCGATGCTGGGAGGTTTGTTGACATCCCGTCGCGCATATCATTACGGCGAGCGTCAAGGCTAACGGAGCTTTCATCATTGCTTTCATATAGGTTTGTTTAGGCGAGTTGAGTTGAACCATTTCTTCTAAAGGTCAGAATTCATCCGGAATCCCAGGCATTTTGACCTGTTCCCACGCGGCCAACTGAAAGAGCCTGGCCCGGCCCGACGGATGGCGGAGGCTGAGAGCATGTCGCTCGAAACCGGCTTACCCGTTGTTTTGCGCACTCTGGCAATCCAAACGATATCACGCCAAAGAACGGCAATGGACTTTTGCTGGTGAATGACCACGGGGCGACTCTACTCATGTGCGGGGTCAGCGCCTATCCGGGCAGCGCGGGTTATTTGCCCTAGGGTGTGTACGGAGTGACAGACAAACGATTTTACGCAAGTCTATGCGTGAATTAACTCAGCGCCATGTTTAAAGAATTGAGATTGTTTCGATCGCTCCGTGTTCTGGTGGGACTGCTCGCAGTGGCAGCTTTAACCGGCTGTGCGCACGTACCGCGAGTCGCCAAAGCCTCGGAAGTTGGCGGACTGAGCCAAGCATTAACTTCGTTGGATTCTTCGGTGAATGAAAAGGAAGCCGCGCGAGTCGCTGAATGCGCCTACGGTTACTCGCGAACTCTCGCGCAAAGGTACCGAGTGGTACGACCCGCGATCCTGCAAAATGTGCTGGTTAATACTGGATTCAAGGAACGAGGCCTATGTTACCAGTGGGCCGAAGATTTGCTGGTGCAACTTCAAACTCTCCGTCTCGCATCTATGGAACTGCGCTGGGGAATTGCCCGGGCGGATACCGTTCGCGAACATAACAGCCTGGTGGTGACGGCGCGCGGTCAGCCGTTCGAACAGGGCATAGTTCTGGATCCATGGCGGCGGTGCGGAAATCTGGTCTGGTCGGAGGTTTTGACCGACCGCTATCCCTGGGTGGAGGGCGAATTAACCAACTCGCCGGTGGCCGTCATGCCGCAATGATTTTCTTTCGAATGGCGTAACGGACCAGGTCGGTCTGAGAACGGAGGCTCAGCTTCCGCATCAGATTTGCCCGATGGCTTTCCGCTGTGCGCGGACTGATGAAAAGTTTCTTCCCGACTTCCGGATTGCCCAACCCTTCGGCGGCGAGTTGTAGAATCAATCGCTCGCGCTCTGTCAACGTGTCAAAAGGATCAAGGCCGGATTCACCCGGGTTTTGAAAAAATGCGTCAATCGCCCGATCCGCCAAACGCGGGCTGAGGTATTTTTTGCCCAAGGCCACGGTTCGAATCGCCTCACTCAGATTCGACGCGGCGCAATCCTTCAATACGTATCCCAACGCTCCGCTGCGCAGCGCTTCGACGACATACGCTTCGTCCGCGTGCATGGAAAGAACGATGACGCGCGTGCTGGAATGTTCTTTGTGAACGCGACGCGCGACTTCCAAACCGTGCAAACGCGGAATCATCAGGTCGAGCACCAACACGTTCGGCTTGCACCGCGCCACCAGTTCCAATGCCTGCAAACCATCGCTGGCTTCGCCGAGTAATTTGAAATCCTTCTCGCCCTCCAGCAGCGCCCTCAATCCCTGCCGTACGATGTGATGGTCCTCCGCCAGCATAAGAGTAATCATGAGCCCACACCTTCCTTGGGTTTCACTTCCGCGCCATTCCCTGGCAGCGGCAATTCCACTGTCAGACGCGTGCCCTTTTCGCTTTTCGATTCCAGGGTAAACTCGCCGCCCAACAATTCTGCGCGCTCTTTCATCCCCGAAACACCTGTGGAAACGTGCGCGATCAGCACAGACTCCACGTCAAAACCCGGACCATCATCCTCAACCTGTACACCGACACGCTCATGATCCACCCACAAGCGCACTGTCGTCTCAGCCACTTGCGCATGCCGCGCCACGTTCGTTAGCGCCTCCTGTGCGATGCGGAAAATTGCGGTCTCAATCACATTGGGCAACCGCTGCGAAATTGGCGTGCGCTGGAAGTTCACGCGAATGTTGGTCTGCGCCGTGTAACGTTTGAAATGCGATTCCAACGCGACGAGCAATCCAAGGTCGTCCAGCATCTGCGGGCGCAATTCCAGTGACAGGCTGCGCACACGGGCAACGAGGCTGTTGATTATTTCCACGGCTTCGTTTAACCGCCCACGGACGGACTCAGACGCGAGCGGCAGTGATTGATCCACGATCAACTTCAATCCCGTGAGCATCTGCCCTAGTTCATCATGCAACTCCCGTCCAATGAAACGCCGCTCCGCTTCGTGCGCTTCCACGACCCGAAGCGACATCGCGCGCAACGCCGCATTGGCCGCGGCCAACTCTGCGGTTCGTTCGCGTACGCGTCCTTCCAATTCATCATGCGCCTGGCGCAAGGCCGCTTCCGCTTGTTGCATCCGTAGCAGCGATTGCACGCGCGCCAGCAGCTCCCGATTCTGAATGGGCCTTGCGATGTAGCCATCGGCGCCTGCGTCCAATCCCGTAACCTGACTTCCCGAGGACGTTTCAGACGTGGACAAGAGGACGACAAAGAGAGTTTTCGTTTCGGGATCTCCCTTGATGCGACGGCAAAGTTCAACGCCGTTGATGTCGGGAAGGACGACGTCGAGCAGAATCAATTCGGGAGAATTCTCGCGAGCCAGCCTCAAACCCTCCGCGGCGTTTCGCGCCTCCAAAACTTGATAACCAGCGGAGCGCAGCAATTCGGAAAGCCCCAGCAACACAACCGGATTGTCGTCCACCACCAGCAATTTCGCCGACTGATTCATGACGCGCGCGCTTTATCCCCACAACGCTTCTGATGCCCCGACATTAGGGATTTATGCCCGCCGCGACAATATCAAAGAACGTGGCGGCGCCTATGAGTTCCATCCGTTGAAAAAGATGATTCGTCCGCGAAAATCGTCATTCCTCCACCGGCACGACGAGCCGGTCCATGATGTAATCCTTCCGCTCGGGTGTGTTCTTGCCCATGTAGAAGTTAAAGATCGGACCGGACTCGGCGCG
>CAZCZP010000190.1:0-7823 GCA_964502895.1 uncultured Bifidobacteriaceae bacterium | reverse complement strand
CTGGCGAAGGACGAGTGGATTTCGGCGTCGGTCGCCGCGGAATCGCTCGGCTCACCCGTGGATGCCTGGCTGGCCGTGGAGAACAGCGCCGGAAAGGAACTGACGCGCAACGACGACGCCAACGATTCGCGCGATCCCGCATTGGACTGGAAAGCGCCGGAGGACGCCGAGTTCACGCTGGTGGTGGGCGCATTGACGCGCAAAACCGGTCCCGAACAGCATTACGAACTCACCGTGCGGCGCGCCGCACCTGATTGGCGGGCAAGTTTGTCAGCGAGTTCATCGGTGGTGAAAGCGGGAACGACCAACGAATTGAAGCTGACCGTTACCCGGTTGCGCGGATTGACCAACGCGCTTCAAGTCGTGGCGCAGAAACTTCCCGAAGGCGTGACGTGTGAACCGGCGCTGGTTCCAGAGAAAGGTGGCGAGGTGAAGTTGAATCTGGTGTGCGGTGAAGCGGCGGCGGCATGGCAGGGGCCGATCCAGATTATCGGGCGAGACACGAGCAGCGGCATTGAGCGGGTGATCCCTTTCAAGCTGACCGGTGTCACCACGGACAACGGTGTTCCTGGTGGCTATCGCGTATTGCTCGCCGATGAAACGGACCTTGCCTGGCTGACGGTGCTGCCGAAGGAGCCACCGAAAGCTGAGGCCGCGAAAGCTGGGAACTAGATCACAGTAATCCCGGCAGCCGATTTACGGGAATGGCCCCGAGACAAAGCTTTCGTCACTTGTAAGTCGTGTGGGCCCGAAGCCAGTTCAAATCGTTTAGGATTTGCGCGTATGGAGCGGTTGGATGCGGCGCGGTGTGATCGTGCCACCGACCGTCGGTTTCCGGCATTCCGGGATTGTTGAATCTTGCGTTAATCCATTTATGGGTCTCCGCGTGGCCGTCGGCGAATGAAAAAGTTGTTGCCTTCTGATGCTGATTTCCCGGGAAGTGGTACATCTCCGCAACGGTCATGTGGACACCGAATTGCGGACGGCAAATACTGTAGGGATGAATTTCGCCGAACACGAAAACGTCCGCTGGCCGTCCGACCGAACTGGTCTTTAGAAAGACGCGCCAGCCGGCGCTGGGCTCGTCGTGGTACGGCGCACCTGCCCAACCAACGTAAGTGTTCATGCCATAACTTCGCGGCCGGTAATAACTGACGGCGCCCACCCGGGTCAACGCCTTGTCGGACGGGCATCGGAAACTGGCCTTGGATTTTCCCATGTAAGGCGCGAGCAGCGACACTTTGTCCGAAACCATGCCGTCGGCCGTTTGTTGATCCGTCAGGTTCGAGCCTTCCCGGCCTTCGACCCAAACACTTGGAACATAATTGGCCGGCGGATTGGCGAGATTGACCGTTGAATCTCCACGGCTGTTGGCCGGCCATTTGTCGCCGTTGTCCAAAGCGTAAACATGCGCCGCCGCAATCAACTGTTTGATGTTGTTGACGCAAGCGATGCTTTCCGCCCGGCTCTTGGCTTTGGCCAAGGCTGGCAGGAGCATCGCGGCGAGGATTGCGATGATGGCGATAACCACGAGCAATTCGATGAGGGTAAACCCTTGACGACAGACGAACGGACCTTCGCGGGGACAGGTTCGCTTGGGTGTGAATCGCATAGGCTCACATAATCATTCAACCCCAACCGATTCAAGCTGAATCAGCCGCGCGGTTCGGCAAGCCACCTTCGCGCGCGACCGGTTGAACTCCCGATTGACGCAAAGCAAAGCTGGCAGTCAATTCGGCGGAGGTTCGTTAGCCGAAGCCGGTGCCGCAACCGGAGCGTCCTTGCCAAAACGGCTTTGGGCGAGCCGGATACAAAGCGGTGGCACGACCATTACCATGAGTGCGATTCCAATCAGCGGTAGTTGTTGCGCTCGCGCAGTGGTGCGAATCGGCTTCATGATGCCGGGCACGATTCCCTGCTGCACGATAAACGCGGAGATCTCTGGATGCGAAATCGTGGCCGGATCACCCGCGCGCGCGGCTTCGGCGGCGAGTTTGTCGCGAATGGCGGCGTAAACGCGATCCGCCCCCCAACTTTTCAACTGGCTGGAGGCCTTCTTCTCCACGAGCAGCCGCCCGAGTCCATGCAGGAATTTGTGCAACAACTTTTCGCTGAAGCCACCTTTGAGTTGAGGCGCGCGTTCGAGCGCGTTGCGTTCCAGCCAGTTGACCGCATCCACAATCGAGTCGTTGCGGAATTCGTCGAGTTGCGTCTGGAAGTGCGCGGCGTGCAATTCCCATTTGCCGGCCCGGAATTCGTCCAGCTTCAAAGTCATTTCGTTGGTCCCGAGATTTTCCGGCTGCGCGGCGCGGACTTGTATCCAGGCCATTCCGTCGGCGATCACGTCCGCGATTTTTGGAAACACCTCCGTCGCCAACTGGCTCTTGGACAACACGCGCTCGCTGCCGCTTAACGCGCCGCTCCAGAACCCCGCCATCGAGAACAGCACCGCAGACAGCAGAACAGTCAACGTGAACACCGTCCACCTCAGGCCGCGCGCGAAACGGACGCGTAGGTCATACCAGCCCATTCGGGAGAACACGAAGCAACCCACCACGGCGACTGCAATTCCGAGCAGCGCACCCAGCAATGTCCACTTCACCAGGTCCACGACCACTCCGCCCGTTTGCGACCGGACGAGTTCACGAATGATGAGCGAGGCCCAACTCGCCGTGGAATCTTTCGTGGTTGCGGTTTCGGCTGCGGCGAGGATGACGGGGACGGAAATCTTATTCATCGCATCGCTCTTTATCCTGAGAATTACCGGCTTGCGAGAGTAAAAGGAGGCGATAGACCGCGGCCGGTCTTTTCGCGATTCATTTGGTTCCCGCCTCGGTCAGGTAAAAGAAGCTCTCCCTCACTCCGGCCTCCTCCCCCGAGAAAGGAGAATCGCCCGTTGCTCCTATGAAGTGCAATGTGGCTGGATTGGCCGGACTGTAATTCGCCAATCCAAACGCACGCCGAGATTTCCACTTCCCGCGTGAGCAATTCTTCCCTGCCCGGTCAATTGAATTGAAGCCCGGCTGCCCTTGCGTCAGCAGTCGCGGAAAGTGGGGGTGGGGACGGGCCGAGCGAACAAACGGATTGGTTATGAGCAATTACGCTTACGAAGCCGTGGACGCCACGGGCCTGAAAATCCATGGCTCGCTGGACGTGACCAGTCAGAACGAGGCGCTGCAACGGATCAAGGAAATGGGGCTGTTTCCCACGCGCATCGCCCAGCGCCGGGCGCGCGCCGTCATGCGTGCGGGAGGAAAAGCCAAAGCCCGAAAAAACTGGAGGCAACTTTCGTTTACCATCCCCGTCCTTGGCGACCGGGTGAAGCCAAGAGCAATCACGGTGTTCACGCGGCAACTCGCCACGTTGGTCGAGGCCGGCATGCCGTTGCTCCGCGGCTTGCGAATTTTGCAGCAACAGGAATCCAGCCGGACACTTAATCGCATCATCGGCGAAGTGAGCGAAGCGATTGAGGGCGGCAGCGCGCTGTCGGAAGCCCTCGCCGCGCATCCGCGGGTGTTCAACCGGCTTTACGTCAACATGGTCAAGGCCGGCGAACTGGGCGGCGCGCTGGAACTCACGTTGAAACGCCTCGCGGAATTCATGGAGAAGGCGCAAAAGATCAAAGGCAAGGTCAAGTCCGCAATGTTCTATCCGACGGCAGTAATGTTCGTCGCGGCGGGAATCTTAACTTTGATGATGTTGTTCATTGTGCCGCGCTTCCAGCAAGTGTTCGCCGGATTGATGGATGGCAAACCGTTGCCCTGGTTTACCATGTTCATTTTTCAAATCAGCGAAACGGTGCGGCAACACGCGCCGATCGTCGCCATTGGACTGGCTGTATTGGCCGTGGGGTTGGGTGCCAGTCTGCGAACGACGTGGGGACGCTGGACGTTTGATCAATTCAAGTTGACCGTGCCGGTTCTTGGGACCGTCTTTCGCAAGGCGGCCATCTCGCGATTCGCGCGCACGCTCGGCACCTTGCTCGGCAGCGGCGTGCCCGTGCTCCAGGCTTTGAACATCGTGAAGGAAACTGCCGCCAATGTCGTGGTCGGCAATGTGGTGTCGCGCGTTCACGAAAGTGTGAAGGAAGGCGAGACCATCACCACGCCGTTGCGAACCTCAAGTGTTTTTCCGCCGTTGATCACCGGCATGGTGGACGTGGGCGAGCAAACCGGCGCGTTGCCGGACATGCTGTTGAAGATCGCCGACAACTGCGATGACGACGTGGACAATGCCGCGAATGCCATGACTTCCTTGTTGGAGCCGGTGATGATCATCTTTCTGGCGGTGGTCGTTGGCAGCATCGTCATCGCGATGTATCTGCCGATTCTCACCATCGTGAATCCAAAACCTACGCCCGGCGCCAATGGCGCGGAAGACTGAGAGGGCGTTCGGATTGCGACACTATTTCTTCAGGTACTTGGCGACGGCCTCCCCCCGCGAGTGGACGTGGAGCTTGCCGTAGATTCCCTTGATGTGCATTCGAACGGTATCAATGCTCAGTGAAAGAACGTCGGCGATTTCTTTGTAGGGAATTCCCTGGGCGAGGCGCTCCAGCACCTCTCGTTCGCGCTTGGACAGCTTCTCGATGTCCTTGTCGGTGTTGCCGCGCTGATTGAAATACTGCACCACCTTGCGCGCGATGTGTCCGCTCATGGGCGAGTTGCCACGATGAACTTCCGCGATGGCTTCCATGATCTCGGCCTGCGGGGTGCGCTTCAGCAAATAACCGCTGGCGCCCGCGAGCAGCGAATCGAAAATCTTGTCGCTGTCCTCATACACCGTGAGCATCATGATCTGCGCCGCGGGAACGAGGGGTTTGATTTTTCGCACACACTCGATGCCGCTCATCTTGGGCAACCGGATATCCATGAGGATGACATCGGGTGCGTCCTTGCTGATCGTGTCGAGGGCTTCTTCGCCACTGCGATAGGAGCTCGCGCAAGCGAACCCATTGGTGCGCGCGATCTGCGACGCCAGATTCTCGCGAATCCAGTCGTCGTCTTCGATGATGGAAACTTTAATTGCCACGATCAGTCACCTCGCAAAATTCTGTCAGCTTCCGCCGCTTTTCCTATCCGCACGAACATGTGTGGTGGGAAATCCTGTTATTCCGTCCGGACCTCCATTTGAACGCGCGTCCCGCCGCCGCCCGGTGTGCTCTCGAGCACGAGCCGGCCACCGATTCGCTCCAGTCGCTGTTTCATGTTATCCAAGCCGTCACCGGATGCATGGGGCTGCCTGGTTGAAAAACCGCGCCCGTCGTCGGCCACGATGATGCTGAGCTTCGAGTCTTCCGTCGCCAGCCCGATGCGAACCTCCGTTGCGCCGGCGTGTTTCAACACGTTGTTCAGCGCCTCCTTCACGGCCATGAACAAGTTGTGGCGTTGCTGCGTGGACATGGGCAAGTCCGGCAACCGCGCCGGCACATCCATGCGGCAGCGCACCCCGCTGTTCTGAAAATAATCCTGGGCGTACTGAAAAATATAGTTGGCCAGGTTGTCTAGCGAGTCGTTCTTGGGATTGATGGTCCAAACGATTTCGTCCATGGCCTGTATGACCTCGCGCGTCGTTTTCGAGATGTTACGGATGCTGGGCTTGCTGCGATCCTCAGCGGGCGTCTCGCGATCCACCAATTCCGTGACCATCGCGACTTTGGTCAGACGCGCGCCGACGTCGTCGTGCAAATCCGCCGCGATCTGAATGCGGAGATTCTCGATCTCGCGCAATCGCCGGACGCGGGCCTGATAAAACGCGGTGAGCAAGAGGCCGGCGGCCGCGAGCAATCCAAGCTTGAACCACCACGTCTGCCAATAATGCGGTTGCATCACGAAAGCGAGCGTGGCCCCGGTCTCGTTCCACACGCCATCGTTGTTGCAGGCCTTGACGTGAAAACGATAGTTACCCGGCGGCACGTTGTAATAGCGGGCCGTGCGGTCCGAGCCCGCGTCAATCCACGTGGAATCAAACTCGTCGAGCATGTATTTGAAACGGTTTTTCTCCGGAGACTGAAAGCTCAGGGCGGTGTAATGAATTTCCAATTCGCCACGGCCAGGCGGCACGGTGAGCGCGCTGGAAGCGGCCTCCGTCAATCCGTTGCGCTTCAACGTCCGCTGATTAGCCATCACTTCTTCGATCAGCACCGGCGGTGGTTGGTCGTTCGTCTCGATGCGCGATTCCACCGCCACGACACCGCGAATCGTGGGAAACCAAATCCGCCCATCCCGCGCTTTCCAGGCCGCCGGTTTGGCGACTCCGTTGCATTGAACGCTCGCCAGGCCATCCGCCTTGCCGAACACGGTGCTGTTCACGCTATTGATTTCGCCGCGGTCAAAGGCGTCCAAATCCCTTTTGCGCACGCGAAAAATTCCTTTGCGACAGCTCATCCAGAAATAGCCGAAGTCGTCCTCAATGATCTCGTAGATTTCGTCGCTGAAAAGTCCGTGCTCGCTGGTGTACTGCGTGAACTTGCCGTCCTTGAAACGATTCAACCCGCCTTTCGTGCCAATCCAAAGAGTTGTGTGGCCCTCTCCCCCCTCCAAACCTCCCCCCCCACGGAGTGCCCGGCGGGTGAGGGGGGTGGAGGGGGGAGAGGGCGAATCTGGTCGGGGCGCGGCATCTTCATAAATGGCATGCACGAAATTATGCGCCAGCCCATCGCGCGCGAAAAAATTTCTGAACCCACCGTCGTTCCACCGGCTCAATCCACCATCCGTGCCGATCCAAATCCCGCCCTCGCTGTCTTGGAGAATCGCCATGATGTTATTCCCCGCCAATCCTTGTGCCGTTGTGTAAGACGTGAATTTGGCCTCTCGAAAAATACTCAGCCCCCGGCTCGTGCCGATCCAAAGCGCGCCTTCCCGGTCTTCGTGAATTACGCGGATGACCGGGCCGGCTAATCCCTCCTGCCGCGTGTAAACGTCTCGACCGTCTTCGTGCAGACGGATCAATCCGGCCTCGAAATCCATTCCGACCCAAAGGCTTCCATCGCGCCCTTCGTGCAGCGCGAGCGCGGCGTCGTGCGTCAGTCCGTTCGTGGTGTTGATCACGGAGAATTTCTTCCCCTGCAAGCGATTCAATCCTCCACCCCACGTGGCGATGTTCATGACGCCGGACCTGTCCTCGCACACGGACATCACGTTGTTAGCCGTTAATCCCTCCTGTGTGGTAAACGTCGTGAAGCGCGCAGGCCGCAACCGATACAAACCGTCTCTACCACCTACCCACAGATTCGACTCGCGATCCTCGAAAATCGAGTAAACCAATTCGTCGAATCCAGCTTCGCCCATCGGTTTTGCCACGACTTTTCCCTCATCCAGACAGGCCACGCCGCTATAGGTTCCAACCCAAATCCGTCCCGCGCGATCCTCATAGATGGCGGTGGTGAGCTTGTCAGGCAAACCCTCGTTCACGCTGATAAAAGTGCGCTCTGTCTCGCCGACACGCGTCACTCCTTCGTTCGATGAAACCCAGAGGTTGCCCTGCCGATCCTCGCAAACCGCTTTCAATGCGTTGGCGACCATTCCTTGGCCGACGCTGATCGTGCCGATGTCGCCGTCCTTGGTCAAACTGCTCAAGCCGCGGCGCGTGGCGATGCGGAGTACGCCGTGCCGGTCTTCGGAAATTCCGCGGATGGAAAGGTCCGGCAACCCGTTTTTGTCCGTGTAACTTGTGATTTCTCGTTGTTTGATTCGGGCCAGACCGCCCTCGGTGCCGATCCAAATCGAACCGTCCTTGCTTTCGGCCAGGCAACGAGTTTGGTTGCTCGGCAAGCCGTTGGTTTCGGCGAAGTGAGTAAACTTCCGGTCTTTCAGTCGCGTCAC
>CAZCZP010000189.1:0-7857 GCA_964502895.1 uncultured Bifidobacteriaceae bacterium | reverse complement strand
GTTCCCTGATTGAGCCAGTCCGGATCAACGCGGCTTCTTATTACCTTCCCTTCGGTGCGGAGATTGTCGGAGCCTTGGACGGCGTATTCGTGCGGCGATTGCGGAACGCCGAGCGCAGCAACCAATGGCGCTTCAATCCTTGCACCAGTTCGTCTGCGTCAACGACCGCCTTCGAGATCGAACTCAGGATGTTCGTGTTGCCCTGCACCTGTGCGTTCAAGTTGCTCGTGATTCCGGCAAGGTTGTCGAGGGAGCGGGCGAGATTTTCCACCAACGCGGCCAGGTTCGTGTCAGCGCGAGTGATGGCGGAATTGGCGCTTTCCAAGGTTGCGCTCATTTGCCGGTTTGCATTTGTGCCGAGCATCCAATCACCGAGCGATCCTGGCTCGCGCAATTGGGCGCTGATGTAAGCAAAGTTGGTGGCCGCGGGCCGGGCTTCCGTGGCGAGCGCGTTCAGACTGGAGGTGAGGTTCACGGTGTTGGAAAGCACGCCAACAATCTGGTTGGTCAGGGCAAAAAAGTCTGGCAGCGCTTGCTCCACCTGATCGACAAGTTTTTCAAGTCGTTCGGTCACGGCGGGTGATTCGTCTGACGGAAGCCAGTAGATGTTGGCCTTCAAATTCGCAGCCACGTCATCTTTGGGGATGAATTTCACGTAGCTTCCCTTCTTGTCGTGCCACACGGCGGTCATGTGTTTGCGTGTTTCGCGCGTGTCGAAAGCCAGAAACTGCGACTTGCCCGATGCCTTCAGGCGTACAAGGTTGGTGCTCACCAGCGGGGTCAGCGCCGGGACGGCGAGTTCCGGCCCTTTTTCGCTTTCCACGTAAACGTCCTCGGCCAGTTGCCATGATCCGGCGTTCGCGAGATGCTCAGCTTCGTCAAGGCTCATTTCTCGCATGGGATTGAACTTGTAGGTCGGATAGCCGCCGGTGCCTTTGGTTACTTCCACCACGCGCTTGCCGAGAAAATCCGCCGTGGCAATCTTCGCGCGCGACCCCAACGTCCACAGGTAGCCGTAATGGGGTTCCTTGATCTCGAATTCCACATAGACGTTGAAGTAAAAATCCTCCGGCGGTTGGGCGTCAATGCGCGTGATCTGGCCGACTTCAAATCCCATCAACATCACGGGGTCGCCGACCTTCAGGCCGGTCGCCCGATCCGTGAAAGTAAAATAGGGTGCCTTGGTAAGAAACCACCCTTTGCGCTTGGCCGTGTTGTAAACATAGTAACCGAAGCCGAACACCAGCAGCGCCGTCGCCAGCAGGACAAACCAGCCCACCGCGCGTTCCATCCGGCTGAGGCGCGTGCGCAATTGCGGGGTCAGGTCCTGCAAGGCCATAACATGTTATTTCGAAGCGAACTCGCTATCAGCAATGCAAATCATCCGCGGTTCACAGTTTCAAATTCCACCGCGCCGGTCAATGGCCGGCCTTTCAAAGTCCAACAGCTCCCGCACCCCTTCATCTTCGCACCGATCAAGTTCCTGCCAGTCGTGAAATTTGATCAGCTTTTTTTGACTCAAGCACGCGACGTGTTTCGCCTGCGCACGCCAAGGAGCCAGATCAGACGTGGTTGCTACGATGGTCATCGGTTTGCCGCGCAGCAAGTCGTGGCCGCGTGACAACTGTTCGAGAAACTGCAACCACCACGCGGCATGCCGCGCGTCCAAGCCAGCCAGCGGATCGTCCAACAACAAAACTTCCGGCCGGAGCATCAACGCGCGCGCCAGTCCGGCGCGCTTCTGCCAGTTGCGCGCCAGGCTGCCGGGCGTGCTGTTGGCGAATTCAACCAGGTCGGTCAGTTCCAGGATCGCTCGCACGCGTTGTTCGGCGTCGTCGCGGACGAGTTCCTGATGGTAGCGCAACGGCAGGGATACATTTTCGGCAACCGTCATCCGATTGAATAACTGGCCGCCGTCGAACACGAATCCCAGGCGCAATCGGTCCGCGAGACGCTCCTCTTCAAAGATGGGCATCTCTTCGCCAAAAAAACGATACGTGCCGCGCAACGGCGGCATCAGCCCGCCGGTCAACATGAGGAAATCACTCTTGCCGGAACGTTGAAAGCCGGCGACCACCCAGAAGTCGCCCGTTGCCACAGTCCACTCAATGTCCTCGGCGACGGTCACACTCTGATCTTTCATCGAGTTGACCGCGACACCGCGCATTTCGATGGCGAGGCAAACAGATTGTGCGGGCGTTTCTGTCATCCGGCCGTCAGGTAAACGATGATAAACAGCGCATCCACGACCCCACACGCGATGATGCTTTGCGCCACGGCGCGCACGGTGGCGCGCGACACTTCGTCGAGCCGCAGTGGTTGCGCCAGGCCGTGGTAACACGTCACGATGGCAATGATGAATCCGAACGCACTCGTCTTGAGCGCCAACAGAATGAAATCGAGATAATTCAACGCGCCGGCCAGTTGGGCGAAATAATCCCCCGGACGCAGCGGCACGTCTTGCAGGAAGGCCCAAAGATAACCGCTCACCAGCGCGCCCAGGATCAAATACACTGTCAGCGAAAACATCCCCCCCGCCATTCCCACCAAGCGCGGCACGACCAGGTAATGCACCGGGTCAATGCCCAATGCTTCGAGCGCCTCGACTTCACCCATGGCCCGGGCGGTCCCCAGCTCCACCACATTAGCCGTGCCCACGCGCGCGAGTACAAGCATCGCGGTCAGCAGCGGGCCCAATTCTCGCACGACGACGACGACCATGATGCTGCCGAGGTAATTGATCGCCCCGAGGCGCGTGAGCCACGATACCGATTGGCCGATGATCAACAATCCCAACACGGCGGCGACGAACAGAAACATTGGCAGCAACCGCACGCCAGCCCGCACAAGCTCACGGCGCATCAACGGCCACACAACCTGCCGGGCAACCCGGAATTTCTTGAGCAACACACCAAGTGTGATGAGCGCAAACGCGCCCAGGCCCTCGACCGCCGCCAGAAAAAGAAACAATCGGCGGCCGAGATAGTTTGTGTAGGACCTGGGCAAAGGCGCCCGCAACAGGAATTTTACATCGAACATGCTCGCATCGCCTTTTTGCACGCCGACAGCCTAGCGAGCAACCGACACTGGTCAATTCCGGACTCCGGCTTCTGATACCCGAGTCGTTTACAAAAGTTTACAAAATCTCTCTGCTTCCCGCCGGAGGGCGAATGAGATTAGGATGGCGGCGAGATCACAGGCGTATGGCGAAGAACATCGTTTATTTCGACCTCGAAACGCAGCAGTCGGCGGATGAAGTTGGCGGCTGGGATAAAATCAACCGGATGGGAATAAGCGTGGGCGTGACCTACAGCACGGCGCGGGGCGATTATCGCGTTTACGGCGAGAAACAGGTCAACGACCTGCTCACGGAACTACAGCGCGCCGATCTGGTGGTGGGTTTCAACATTCTGCGCTTTGACTATGAAGTCCTGCACGGCTACACGCCGTTTGATCTCAATCAGCTCCCTACGCTGGATATGATGGTGGACCTGGCGAACACACTGCAACACCGGCTCTCGCTCGACACCATTGCAAGTGCCACCTTTGGGGTCGAGAAGACGGCCGAAGGCATGCAGGCCATTCGATGGTTCAAAGAGGGCAAGTTGTTGGAGATCGCCGAATACTGCTGCTACGACGTAAAGCTCACAAAGCTGGTCCATGAATATGGCGTGAAGCATCGGCAACTGCACTACAACAATCGTTTTGGGAAAAAGCAGACCGTGCCGGTGAATTGGACCGCGTAGCCCAGCTTCGCGACATCATGGCCGGCACACGCGAGCGATCTGAAGGCAGGGTCGCGGTGAAAATAATAACCCGCCCCGAGAATTCTCGGGACGGGCTGTTCGATCCAATTGCGCCGCTCCGCTACCTGTGATTCCGATTCCCGCGCTGGTGATGGCTGCGGTATCCGCCGTGATGATCAGAGTAATTGCCATGACGGTAGTGCTTTCCAAAAGTCACGCTCACCACCGGTTGAGGCGTCACGCAAGCTGGTGTCCGATACACGATAACCGGCGACGGCGCGCACACCACCGGCGCGGGCACAACAACCACACGCGGTGGGGGCGGGCAATAAGTCGGTGGCGGTGCATAGGCATAAGCCGGCGTGCTGTAGCTGTAATAACTCGCCGAATAGTTGACCGGCTCCGCGTTTACAGCGTTGGCGATAACGGCACCGGCGACGACTCCCGTTAAAATCTTCCCCACCGTCGCCCATTCCTTGTCGCCCGCTTTCGAGGTCTGGAGGCTGGCTCCGATGATTGCGACAATGGTTGCTGCTACAATGATCTTTTTCATAGTTGGCCTTTCGTTTTCCAAACTCAGGCATAAGACGGAGTGATTTGCGTTTTATTCAAGCGCCGCCATCAGTAGGATGTCACCGGAACATGACAAAGCCATCGGCACACCGCCCATCACCTCCAAAGCGGAGAATTCCCAAATCCTTCAGGGAGCTGACGCCGTCGAATCATTTTACGCCAAGCACATTTTTTCGAGAGCTGGTGTGGAAAGCGTTGCTTACGCGGCGCAGCGGTCAACACAAGCGGCCGGTTTTTCCGAAGCTGGCCGAAGGCCAGGTCGCCATCACCTGGATCGGTCACGCTTCGTTTCTCGTGCAGTTCACCGATTTGAACGTGCTTGTGGATCCCAATTTCGCGAACTGGCTCTTTCTCCTCAAACGCATCAAGCGTTCCGGGCTCCGTATCGAGCATCTGCCCCCGATTGACCTCGTGTTGCTCACGCACGCGCACTTCGATCATTTTCACAGGCCAACCTTGCGCCGGTTGCCCCATCCGAAAATCGGCATCATGCCGTGGGGCGTCGGCGATCTGGCCCTTGACCTTGGCTTCGCGCGCATCATCGAGTTGCAATGGTGGGAAAGTTTCGCGCACAAGGATTGGAAAGTCACTCTCACGCCCGGCAAACATTGGGGCGCGCGCACGTTGCGCGACCACCATCGTGGTTACGGCGGATTCGTGCTGGAACACCAGGGTCGCCGCGTTTATCACGCGGGGGACAGCGCCTACTTCGATGGCTTCAAGGAGATCGGGACACACCTCACTCCGGACATCGCTCTTTTGCCAATAGGTGCGTACCATCCGGAATCGTTTCGCCACGTGCATATGGGGCCGGACGAAGCACTCAAGGCGTTTCAAGACATCGGCGCGAAATGTCTCGTGCCGATGCATTACGGCACGTTTCGCTTGTCGTTCGAGGAAATGGATGAACCCCCGCGTTGGTTGCGCCAACTCGCCCACGAGGGAGGACTCAGCGACAAGGTAAGGATTCTCGACGAAGGCGCGCCGGTGGTTTTTTAGGGCACAGGTTGAGAACGGCGGGAGAAAGTCACCCGCGTCCGCCGGAAGGCGTTATTCGAGCATGGCCAACACAAATGGCCGTGTTTCGGCTTGATTGGCGGGACGCAGTTCCACGAGGCGGAATTTGCGATGCGTCCCGTCCGGTAAGAGCAACACCTGCTCGAATCCGTTAAGCTTGTTGTCCGGCGGGTAGATGGTCTCCACAACCTGGCCGATGGTGCGGGTGTCGTCGTGAACCATGATTTCGCCAGCATTAAGTGTGGGCAACGGTGCGCTTTGCATATTCGGATCTCCTAACTGGTTCGCACTATCCCACCGGGCGACCACGCCAGCAACTCCGGCGGAGCCCGACAACCAACCCGCAATTCCCGCCAATTTTTAATTTGAGAAAGCCGGAAAATAATTGTTGACTAAAACGTCAACATAATCCAACCTCAACGCTACTCGGCGATGTCCGGGTTGCGTAAGCAAACGAAAGCGATTTATGGGCCGTGTCAGTGATGCCAAAGAAAGACTGATGGAAGCCGTCACCGAACTGATTTGGACGGGTTCGTATGACGGGACTACCATTGATCAGATTTGCGAGCGGGCGGGCGTCAAGAAGGGGAGTTTTTACTACTTCTTCGACGGGAAGTCTGAACTGGCGGAAGCGGCCCTGGATCTAGAATGGCAGAAGTATCGGCCCGAATTGGACGCCCTGTTTTCCGCAAGCGTCGAACCCCTACAACGGCTCAAGAACTTTTGCAGGTATTGCTATCGAGACCAAGTCGAACTCAAGGCAAAACACGGGTTTGTGCTGGGTTGCCCTCTTTGCACTTTGGGGACTGAAGTGTGTACCCAAGAACAAGGTCTGCGGAAAAAAGTTCAGGAGATCATGGCACAGCACGAGAAATATCTCGAAGCCGCTGTCCGGGACGCTCATGCGGCCGGGCTCATTCACGCGCCGAACGCGAAAGCCAAGGCAAGAATGTTGCACTCATATTTTTTGGGCCTGATGACCGAAGCCAGGATCAAGAACAGCCTTGAACCTTTGGCGGAAGCCGAGCGTGACACTTGGGAATTGCTCGGTGTTAAAGAACTCGAAGCGGTCTGAGATTTTTTTGCATGTAAATTTGACTAAATAGACAACTACTACTATCGGCCCATATCCAATTTCATCCCGACATGCTAACCCTTGAATCTGAAATGAACACAAACAGAGAATCCTTGCAGGAAGCCAACGCCGCGCTGGACGCGGTTCGTGGCCAACTGGAGCGCGAGTTCGATTTGTTGCTGGAGCGTTACCCGCGCGTTTTTCGATTGGCGCTCAACGAAGCCGAAGCCCTCGCTTGGGAGACTGAATTTCCCCACCTGGTTTTTCCGGCGTTGGCATTGGAGAAAATCCGCGATGTCGGCAAGTGGCACAGGCGTCAGACTTCCATCCGACGGAGCGAGCCAATCCTCGCGCTCGCGGCGTGAATGTTTTTCAAAACCAGAACCCTCGATCACCGAATTCGAACCCTATGCAAAAAATCTTTTTTATCCGGTCAAGTCTCTTGGTAGTCGCGTTAAGCGGCGCCGCAGTGGTCGCCGGCTGCAAGCCGCAGCCCACACCACCGCACGCGGCCCCACCCGCCGTCACCGTCGCCCCGGTCGAGCAGCGCGAAATCGTCGAGTGGGATGAATTCACGGGCCGCACGGCGCCGGTGGAAACCGTCGAAGTGCGTCCGCGCGTTTCCGGTTACATCCAAGAAGTGCGGTTTCAATCCGGTCAACTCGTCAAGAAGGGCGATGTGCTCTTTACGATTGATCCGCGCTGGCATCAGGCGGAATACGATCGCGCGAATGCCGAATTCGCGGGCGCCAAGGCGCGGCTGCAAAACGCCGAACGCGAAGCAAGCCGTACCACGCAGCTCCTGGCCAACAAAGCCATCTCGACCGAGGAAGCCGAAGCACGGCAGTCGCGCTTTCAAGAAGCCAAAGCCGCCGCGCTGGCCGCCGAGGCCGCGCGCGATTCCGCCAAGCTCGATCTCGATTACACGGAAGTCCGCGCGCCGATTGACGGCCGCGTGAGCCGCGAACTGGTGACGGTCGGTAATTACGCAAGTGGGGTCGCGGGCAACGCCACGCTGTTGACGACGCTCGTTTCGGTGGACCCGATCTATGTCTATGCCGACGTCGATGAAAACTCGCTGCTCAAGTTCAACAAGTTGGTCGCCGGAAAAAACATGACCAGCAACGGCAACGGCCAGATTCCCGTCGAACTTCAACTCGCGGACGAAGACAGCTTTCCACACCAAGGTCACATCGAGTCATTCGACAACCGGCTCGACCCGCAGACGGGCAGCATCGTTCTGCGCGCCGTGTTTCCGAATTCGCAGGGACGCATCGTGCCCGGTCTGTTCGCGCGCATTCGCCTCCCGGCAAGCGACCAATACTCGGCTTTGTTGATCGAGGAGCGCGCCATCGGAACAGATCAGGCCCAGAAATTTGTACTCGCACTGACTGAGACGAATACGGTCGCGTATCGTTCAGTGCAACTTGGTCCGCTCGTGCAGGG
>CAZCZP010000188.1:0-7883 GCA_964502895.1 uncultured Bifidobacteriaceae bacterium | reverse complement strand
CTTTGGTTGTTTCACATCGAACAATGCCCTCCCCCCGGTGACGCCCTTGGAGATGATTCGTGAATTTCCCCGAATGGTTTTCTCCCGTCCCGACGGTATTGTGGCGGCGGAGTTAGCGCAATTCAACCTGAACCGCGCATCGCAATCATTATCTGACATGAAACGATTCATCGCCGTATCCTCGCGTTCCTCGTTCGCCCTTTTAGGATTCCTGTGTTCCGTCATGGCCGCCCAGTCAGCCAACCGCGTGATGACCTGGGGTGATCTGACGTGCGACATGCACGCCAGTCCGGACAGCGGCCCGCAAGTGGCACAGATTGCTTCCGGAAGTTTTCATGGACTGGTTCTCAAGAAGGATTGGACCGTGATCGCCTGGGGCGACAACCGCTTTGGACAGACTGAGATTCCTGATTCTGTGAAGCGCGCGATGGTGCGTCAGGTCGCGGCGGGCAACGTGCATAGCCTGGCGTTGTTGTGGACGGGAAAAGTTGTTGCCTGGGGACCGTGTGACGGACATTACGGCGACTCGGGCCAATGCGCCGTGCCGCCGGATTTGACAAAAGTCGTGGCTGTTGCCGCCGGGTCTTTGCACAGCCTCGCGCTCAAACGGGATGGCACGGTCGTGGCCTGGGGCGAAAACGGCGCGGGCCAGTGCGATGTGCCCGCTGGATTGAGCAACGTGGTCGCCATCGCGGGTGGCGCCTACCATAGTGTGGCGCTCAAGAGCGACGGCACCGTGGTGGCATGGGGCAACAACGCCATGGGGCAGACCAACGTGCCCGTTGGACTGGAGCAGGTGACGGCGATCGCCGCGGGTGGAAATCATACCGTGGCTCTGAAGCGAGACGGGACGGTTGTTTCGTGGGGCACATTCGGGCTTGCGCAACGCGGCGTTCCTCCGGACCTCACAGGTGTGGTGGCCGTCGCGACTGGTGATTATCATTCGCTGGCGTTGAAGCGGAACGGCACTGTGGTTGCCTGGGGATTTGGAAATGCGGGCCAGTGCAACGTGCCCGCGGGGCTGAAAGACGTCGTCGCAGTCTCCGCGCACGGAAATCACAGTTCAGTGTTGGTCAAAGCCAGACCGTCCGCGCGTTCAAAGAACCGGCAGTGAAGGGCAGCTTCACGAAAAAGTGTCCGGCTCCAAAACGGAGCACCCGGACGCAGCTCCGTGTCGAATCGAAATCTGCGTGCGCTGACAAGTCCGTCTGCTTATCTTCCCGCCCCATTTATGGCAACGTTGAAACCCTTTGCCGCCTTGCGGCCCAAGCCGGAACTGGCGGCGCAAATCTGCGAACTGCCCTACGACGTGATGTCGTCCGAGGAAGCGCGCCAGATCGCCGCCAGCAATCCGTTTAGTTTCCTGCACGTCAGCAAGCCGGAAATTGATCTTCCGCCAGGCACGGATACATATTCGCCGCAGGTTTATGCGACGGGTAAAGAGAATTTTCAAAGGCTCATCAGTCAAGGCGCGCTCAGACTGGATGCGCAGCCTTGCTTTTATCTTTACCGCCAAATCATGAGCTCGCACGCGCAGGTTGGTCTCGTGGCGGCGGCGAGTTGCGAGGAATACCTCAGAGGCATCATCAAGAAGCACGAATTCACGCGGCCCGACAAGGAGGATGATCGCGTGCGGCACATTGAAACGCTCAACTCACAGACCGGCCCGGTGTTCCTGACTTATCGAGCGACGGCGATGATGGATGAGTTCGTCGCGAAGAAGATTGCCACGTCGCCGGATGTGGATTTCACAGCCAAGGACGGCGTGCGCCACACGGCGTGGACAGTCGGCGACGACTCGAGCATCCGGTTCATCAGGGATCAGTTCGCGAAAATCCCGTTTCTCTACATCGCAGACGGCCATCACCGGAGCGCTGCGGCGGCACGCGTGTATCAGTCACGCAAGGGTGCTGGCCAATCCGGGCAATTCCTCACTGTCACCTTCCCGCACAACCAGATGCAAATCCTGCCCTACAACCGGGTGTTGAAGGATTTGAATGGTCTCACGCCGGAGCAGCTTCTGGAAAAACTCGATGGCGTTTTGATCATTAAGCGCGACGGAGCACCATCACCGGCGCGCAAACATGAACTCGGACTTTTCCTTGGCGGCAAGTGGCACACGTTGAACTTTCGCCCGAGGTTCGCCGCGACGAGCGATCCTATCGAGAAGCTCGACGTGACGCTGCTTCAGAAGTACGTGCTCGATCCGATCTTCGGCATTGATGATCCGCGCACGAGCAAGCGGATCAATTTCGTCGGCGGCATCCGTGGCACGGCGGAACTGGAGAAGCTCGTGAATGGCGGGGAATACGCCTGCGCCTTCAGCATGTTTCCGACGAGCATCGAGGACTTGATGACCATCGCAGACGCCGGCGGCATCATGCCGCCTAAGAGCACTTGGTTCGAGCCAAAGCTCCGGGACGCGATGTTCTGCCACATGATTGAGTAATTCTCACTGGAGTCTCCCCTCACGCATCACGACTCACGCGGCTGCCGCCGTCTAAGCCATCGCCTCACCGCGAACGCTCCGAGTCCCAATCCGATCAACGCCCATGTTCCCGGCTCAGGCACGGCGGGAACGGTGCTTGCATCCACTGGCGTCAATCCGTGTTGCGCGAACTGTTGCATCGTCTCCAGCACCACCGCGCCCGTGACCGGAGTGACGAGTTGTTCCTTCGCCGCGAGCTTGGTGGCTTCTTCGCGTTGACGTGACCTCGTCAGTCGCCGCACTTCATCGCGCGCCCAGAGCCGTTCCACATGTTTGCTCGCGGCTTTACCAGACATGGCATCAGATTCGGCGGAGACCTGCTCGCGCACGAATTTGAACCGCGCCTGTTTGCCGGTGAGTTGGGCGATCAATCCCGAGAGATCGTCACGCAACGCGCCGAGACGCGGCACGTGATCCACGGGCAAGCCATCAAGCTTCTCCACGATCCGATCAGGACCGGCGGCCACCGGCAATTCCAAGAAACGAGGCGGTGTGGCGCTGCGCTCGAACCGCTGTCGCAATCCGTCGCCGCTGGAAAGCAATACCGGTTGCGGTGCGTGAATCCAGATCAACACGCCGTTCTCGCTGGCTGCGGCCAAGTCCCAACCGGCTTCGAGCGCGGGCAAATTGTCCTGGCCTCCGGCGAAGTTCACGCGCCGCAGTCGCTGCCGCAAATCTTCGATCACTGCCGCCGTGGCCTTCTGTGCCGGCAGCAACACGGTGACGCCTTCCCGTTCGGCGACGAGCGCAGCGACTTCGGTTCCGGGCGGCAAGTTGCCCAGCCCCGCAGCAATGTCCGCCGCGTGCGCCTGCAATCCTGTCGAGCCATCGAAAACAAAAACCACGCGTCCTGGCGGGTTCGCCGTTGCCGCACGAATCGTCTGGCGAATGACGCGTCCGTTTTCGCCCGCCGCCGTGATGACGGTTTCAGCAACAGCCGAACGTTGCACGACAACGTGCGCGGGCGAGTTGAACAGGCTGATTTCCGAGGGTGAAAGCCGCACGGAAAAAGTATTGGTCGAGGAACGCAAAGCAGTTGCCGCCGGGTCGGAACTGCTGAGCGGCAGAGGGGATTCGATCCAGAGCGCGTGTTTGAATTCGTCGCCGATGCGGAAGTTGCGCTCAAGAAAGCGCGGCCAGAAGAATCGCCCGCGCTCGGGCGACTCCAACACGAGCGGCGCGGTGATACCGACTCGCACCTTCATCACACCGCCATCCGCCGGCACGGGAAAGCACTGCATCAACACACGATCGGGGCCGCAGGTGGTCACGAGCACGGGATCGCGGCGTTGCACGACCGCCACGGATTGATATGCCTGGCGCACCTGCGCGCGTCCGCCAAAAGCCGCCTCGCGTTCCTCGCCGTTTACCCACAGCGTCAATCGCGACACCACGCCGCCGGGCGGCAGCGCGATTTGCGCCCGCGCTTCCCTCGCCTGCGAAGAGACGTTTTTGAACTCCATGGTCCACTCGCAATACGTCAGCGCCGCGTCTGGCTCGGCGAGGGCATCCACGCGCGAACTCAACATGGAAAGTCCCTTCACGCGCCCGGCCACGGCTTCGCCGCCCAGCGCGTCGTCCCACGTGAACTCGTTGTCCAAATCCGACCAACGGCCGAACCGCGTGTAGAGCGATGGCGCGGGCACGGAGTTGAAAGGCCGTCCGGTGACGCGGTAATAGATTTCACGCGCTTCCTCGGGATTGATCCACCTTTTGCCACCGGCAACATTGGCGACCAGGTCGAAATCGGCTTCACGGATCAGCGAACGATAGCAGGCCCGCAGCAACATCTCGTCGTCGCCAAACGCGCGCAGCACCCGGATGCCGTGGTGGCGGACAGAGTCCGCTTCGTTGGTCGCTTTCGCCAGGCCGTAATGAGTGAGAGCTGTGGGCAATTGCAGCAGCACGAGCAGCCCGAATCCGGCGGCGAATCCGCCCCACGCGCCGGGGAAACTTTCGCGTCCGGTCCGCTCGCGATAAACGGATCGCAACCACGGCGTGACGGCCACCGTAATCAGCGGCGTCAACGGAATCAGTCCGAGTCCGTAGAATATCACGCCCACACCCGCGATTGGTGTGAAGGGCAAATAGAGGATTGCGTAGTAAAGGGCGATTCCCAGTGCCACACCATTTGACCAGCCGAGGAGGCGGGTATGGCGCGCGTCCTTTTGCCGCGCCGCGCGCCAGACGAAATAGTTTGACGCGGGCACCAAAGCCACCAATGCCACATGCAGCCAGGTGGGCAGCGGATCGAACAAGACGCCGGCAGACATGCCGCTGAACAATTCGAAAAACAGAGTGGCCACGGGCATCACGACGCCGAGCACAAAGACAATCCAGCCGGGCCGGACTTTATCGGCTGTTGATTGGTCAGCGGAGGGCGCTTTTGCAATGTCGGGGGAGCGTCGGTGTTCCCGCGCGGCCTGCGGTTCGCCCACGCGCGCAAGAATCCGCCGCACGTCTTCCTCGGTCACGACCGAAAGATTTGCGCGGCGCAACTCCTCCTCAACGTGCCGCCGCAGGTCTTCGATGACTTCGCCAGCATCCGCGCCGGTTCCAGCCAGCGCGGCGCGCGAGCGCGCGCAGTATTCTTCCAGCGCCCCGCGGGCAGTTTCAGTCCATTCGCTCATGCTATGCTCCTTTCCTCCGCATCGTGGCGACACCGCGGTTCAGCTCCGCGAGATGATCGTTCATCGTCTCCATTATTTTTCGACCTTCCTTGGTCAACGAGTAGTACTTCCGAGCCGGTCCAGCCGAGGATTCTTCCAGGCGCGACGTAATCATTCCCGCCATGCGCAGCCGCGACAGCAGCGGATAGATCGTGCCTTCTGTCACGCCCAGGCCGGGAACTTCCACGAGCGTCTTCACAAGGTCGTAGCCGTAACGTTCCTCGCCGGCGAGCGCGTTGAGGATGCACAACTCCAACACGCCCTTGCGGACCTGCACCGTCCAATTGTCGAAGAAGTCGTCCATGCCTTTGAGGATTAATCCCAAAACCAATTCAAAAAGGAACCCGGCGCCAGGAATATTGCAGCGTAGGCCAGCAATAAGGCTGCTGCGTAAATGAAAGCGTAAATCGCGAGATGCCGCGACCGTCGAAAGAACAAGCACGCAAGGAAGGCCAGGGCTGCTGCGTAAACCGAAAAATACAATGGTGTAACGAAGATCCAGACGGCTGTTTCATGAAGGCGCAGTAAACCATCAAACTTCTCGCCAAATTGCGGCCAACGCCCCAGCGAAAACCGAGTATGAACCACCAGCCCGTAAAACAGCGCCAACCAACCGACTGGCAAGGCCACAGACCAAAGCAAGCCTTTGAGAGTGACGGGTCGGTCCATCCAGTCACACAATTTGATCTTGGCCGGTTGAACGCTCATGTGACTGTGCCGCGATTCGATTCACAAGCCATCCGCACCGGAATCGCGAGCAGTTGATCGAGCAATTTTCCCACCCGCGCTTTCGCAGATTGGTTATCCGCCGCTTTTCGCGCAATCGAGACGAGCAACGAACCGCAGGCAGCTCCCAACGGACACAAAAGGAAAAGCATTTCGTCGGGCGGAGGGGTTAACAGAGGCCATGCTGCCGCTCCCAACACACCCCACAATGCCACGCGGATCGGCAAGAGATCGGAAACAGCTTTGCGATTTTCGGCAACTGACAAGATGAGCCCGAAGATCGTTCCGGAAACGAAGCCAACCACAAATCCAATGGCACTGATTCGCAGCGGACCTTCGCCGGGGTCAATGTCTTCCGGACGCACGATTCCAATGAACAGGGCGATTACGACGAAAACGGCGCTCCACACCACGGCCCAACTCAAGCCGATCCCGGCTACATCAGCCAATTTTCGAAGCTGTTTGTTCATAATGACTCCGTCTGAACCAACCGCCGTTCGCCGGTAGTTGTTATGGCGGCAATGCAACCAAGCCAAGCCAGCTACCTTGTGTCACATAGTAGCTAAGACCAAAACTGTCAAGCTGTGTTCAAAGAAAAGTTTCTGCAGTCGGTTCCTGCTCGGCAATATCTCAAAGAGCGGGCTCGCCATCTAGCTGCAGGCTTGGCGAAAGCCGCGGTGTCGTGTCTAATTCGCCCGTTGTGCAACGTTCCTCGCTCACGCGGTTTGCCTGGCTCTCCATCGGAGCGGCCTTGGTGACGATTGCCCTCAAGGCCACGGCCTATTTCATCACCGGCTCAGTGGGGTTGCTCTCCGACGCGGTCGAGTCGCTAGTCAATCTTGTGGGCGGCGTCATGGCGCTGGCCATGTTGAAAATCGCCGAGCGTCCGGCGGACGAAGACCACGCCTACGGGCACAGCAAAGCCGAGTATTTTTCCAGTGGAGTCGAGGGCGGATTGATCCTCGTGGCCGCAGTGAGCATCGCCATCGCGGCAGTACTGAGGCTAATTTCGCCGAAGCCCTTGGAAGAAGTTGGAGCGGGATTGGTTGTCTCGGCCGTCGCAGCGGTAATCAATTTGATCGTTGCCCTGTTGTTGTTGCGCGTCGGACGGCAGCACAAATCCATCACTCTCGAAGCCAACGGCCATCACCTGCTTACAGACGTGTGGACGTCGGTGGGCGTCATTGGCGGCGTGACACTGGTGGTGTTCACGGAGTGGTTGTGGCTTGATCCCGTCGTCGCGTTGCTTGTGGCTGCGAACATCGTGTGGACCGGGGCCGGCATCGTCCGGCGTTCCATCGGCGGATTGATGGATGTTGCCCTTTCGCCAGAAGACATGTCCGAAGTGCGAAAAGTGCTGCAAACTTACGAGCAAGCCGGAATTCAATTTCACGCGCTGCGTTCCCGCCAATCGGGCGCAAGAAAATTTGTTTCGACCCACGTGCTCGTGCCCGGCGATTGGACTGTCCAGCGTGGCCACGAATTGCTTGACCGCATCGAGGCTGACATCCGCCAGGTGCTGCCGGATGCGGCGGTGTTTACCCATTTGGAATCTCTGGATGATCCCGCTTCGTGGGATGACCAGACTTTCGAGCGTGGCGGAAAAGCGAACCAGCCGCCGTGACTCCGGAGACTCATTTCAAAGGCTGGGGGAAACCCGGACCGATTCCGCCCGGATTAGCTGCCGTTGGCGACGAGGGCGTCGCGGCCACTGAAACCCTTGATGCCATCAGCGGACATTTCCGGTTGTTCCAATTACGCGACGGCCACCGATTTTCCACGGATGATCTTCTTGTGGCGTGGTACGGCACGAGTTGGTGTCCGACGGCGCACACGGCGCTCGATCTCGGCAGCGGTATCGGCACAGTGGGGATGATTTGCGCGTGGCGATTGCCAAGCGCACGATTTGTCACCATCGAGGCACAGTCGGACAGCGTCGCGCTCGCGCGAAAATCGGCACGCTACAACGGGCTGATAGATCGGTACGAAATTCGTGAAGG
>CAZCZP010000187.1:0-7892 GCA_964502895.1 uncultured Bifidobacteriaceae bacterium | reverse complement strand
GTGCGCGCGGCTGCGCGGCTTTGCTGCTTGCGCCCGTGCAACCGGCGTGTTAGCCATACGCAACACGAAACCAACGATGCACCTCCTGGCTTTGGCAGATGCTTCCACTCTTTGGCCGTTCGCCATTCTCGCAATTTGTGTCGCGACGATCATTCTGCTCATCACGGTTCTGCGGCTGCACGCGTTTCTCGCGTTGATTGTGGTCGCGATTTTGGCGGGGCTCTTGGCGCGGCACGGGTCGTTGCCGGGAGAACCCGCCAAGAGTCACTGGGTGCAGGCGGTCGAGTTGACCACCGCCGAGTTCGGGACCACCGCCGGCAAGATCGGCGTCGTCATCGGGCTGGCGGCCATCATCAGTCTTTGCCTGATGGAAAGTGGCGCGGCGGACAAAGTGGTCCGGCGTTTCCTTGCGATCTTCGGTGAAAAGCGCGCCGGTCTCGCCATCGTGACGAGCAGTTACATCCTGTCCATTCCCATTTTCTTCGACACGTTCTTCATGCTGTTGTTGCCGCTGGCCCGTGCGCTGGCGTTGCGCACGGGGCGGGACTACGTGCTCTACGTGCTCGCGATCTGTTGTTCCGGAGTGGTCACGCACTCGCTGCTGGCGCCGCATCCGGGTCCGCTGGCGATGGCCGAAGTGCTCAAGATTGACCTGGGCATAACGATTCTCGTCGGCCTGGCGTGCGGCATCCTGCCGGTGGCCGCCGCGTGGCAATTCGCGAAGTGGATCAATCGCCGCGTGGCGATTCCGTTGCGGGAAACCCCCGGCGCGTCCACGGCAGACTTGCGGGCCATCGCCGAAAAACCCGAGCGCGAGCTGCCGTCATTCTTTTGGTCAATCATACCAGTCATTTTGCCCATCGTCTTGATCAGCGTGGCTTCGTTCTTCGACGCCGCCTTCAAAAGCCCGGCGACTTTTCCGTGGCTGATCAGTCTCTTCGGCGGCGACACCGGTTTCAAAAGTGCCGCGCGCGTGGCGGAGTTCGTCGGTAATCGCAACATGGCTCTGCTGTTCGGCGCAGTAATTGCCATTGGCGTGTTGCTCCGGCAAAAAAAAGTTTCCTTCGCAACCTTGGGAACGATGATCGGCCCGCCGCTCGAAACGGCCGGTGTGATAATACTGATCACGAGCGCGGGCGGCGCATTTGGCTTGATGCTGAAACACGCGGGTGTGGGCGAAGCAGTCAAGGCGGCCGCGGGCGGCGCTTCGATCAATCTGGTGCTGCTGGCGTGGCTCGTCGCGGCGGTCATTCGCGTCGCGCAAGGCTCGGCCACAGTGGCCATGTTGACCACGGCGGCGATGATCTACCCGATCATGACGGACGGCGCGGCTCTGACTTGTCATCCGGTTTACATATTTCTGGCGATTGGATTCGGCGCCATGATCTGCTCCTGGATGAATGACAGCGGCTTTTGGGTGGTGGGCAAATTGAGCGGCTTTACCGAAAAGGAAACGCTGCGAACCTGGACGGGCGTGGTGACGGTGGCCTCCCTCGCCGGCCTGATCGAATGTCTGGTGTTGTCCTGGATTTTTCCGCTTAAAGCGGCCGCGACAATCGCGCAGTGACCGGCTTGGTGCATCGCGGTTTGCGACGGCGCTCGCGAGAATGGTCTGACTTGCTGCCGCCCCCGCCGGGTGTTCAAATCAGGTCATGAGTCTTGCCCACGATGTCCTCGATTCCGGCGCGCCGGAGATTTACCGGATTGAAACCCGCGGCGCCGGGCCGGTGGGGAGCTTGCCGCTGACGCCTGAATTGCTTCTGAACAGTCCCAGCGGTGATCTGTTCGGGCTGAGCCAAAACGCCGGCATGGGCTGGAATCCGGCCGAAGTCGGACGAAAACAATTTCTCATCCTCAGCACGCAGGGCGGATTGCGCGCGCCCGACGGGAAACCCATCGCCCTCGGCTATCACACCGGACATTGGGAAATCGGGCTGTTGGTGCAGGCCGCGGCTGAGGAATTTCGACGACTTCAAACAATTCCTTTCGCCGGGTTTTGCTCCGATCCGTGCGACGGGCGGACGCAAGGCACAACCGGAATGTTCGACAGCCTGCCGTATCGCAATGACGCGGCGATTCTTTTCCGGCGGCTAGCCCGCTCGCTGCCGCAGCGTGCCGGTGTGCTGGGCATCGCGACATGCGACAAAGGTCTGCCCGCAATGATGATGGCCGTGGCCGGCTTGCGCGATTTGCCATGCGTGGTCGTACCGGGTGGCGTCACCTTACCGCCGACAAATGGCGAGGACGCGGGCGCGGTGCAAACGCTCGGCACGCGGTTCGCGCACGGGATGGTTTCGCTTTCGGAAGCGGCGGACCTCGGATGTCGCGCGTGCGCGTCGCCGGGGGGTGGTTGCCAGTTCCTGGGTACGGCGGCCACGTCGCAAGTGGTGAGCGAAGCGCTGGGGCTTTCGTTGCCGCACTCCGCACTGGCGCCCTCGGGGCAACCCGTTTGGCTCGACATGGCGCGACGTTCCGCCCGCGGGCTGCATCAACTGGATGAATGCAAGTTGACCACCAGAGACATTCTCACCAACGCAAGTATCGAAAACGCGATGGTGCTGCATGCAGCTTTCGGAGGGTCCACAAATTTGCTTTTGCACATTCCAGCCATCGCCCATGCGGCGGGTCTAAGTCGTCCGACGGTGGAAGACTGGATTGCCGTCAACCGCCGTGTGCCACGATTGGTGAGCGTGCTGCCGAACGGCCCGGTGCATCATCCGACCGTGCGCGTGTTTCTGGCGGGCGGCGTGCCAGAAGTGATGTTGCACTTGCGGCGGCTCGGATTGCTCCACACCGAAGTGCTCACCGTCACGAAAAAAACTTTGGGCGAGAATCTGGATTGGTGGGAAAAATCAGATCGGCGCGCGCGCTTTCGCGAATTGCTCCGGCAACAGGACGGCGTGAACGCGGATGAAGTCATCCTCGCGCCGGAACCGGCGAAGGCGAGAGGCATGAGCGGCACGCTGGTTTTCCCACGCGGGAATCTCGCGCCCGAAGGCTCGGTGGTAAAGGCGGCGGCGATTGATCCGAGCGTAGTGGACGGGAAAGGAGTTTATCGTCACGAAGGGCCGGCGCGCATTTTTGTGAGCGAACGCGACGCGATGGTCGCGATCAAAGCCGGTCGCATCAACGCGGGCGACGTGCTGGTGCTCACTGGTATCGGGCCTATGGGGACGGGCATGGAGGAAACCTATCAGGTCACCGGTGCGCTGAAGCATTTGCCGCACGGTAAACACGTCGCGCTGCTCACGGACGCGCGCTTCTCCGGCGTCTCGACGGGCGCATGCATCGGCCACATTGGCCCGGAAGGTCTGGCAGGCGGACCGATTGGAAAAATTCTGGAGGGCGACGTGATTCGCGTGGTGATTGACCGGAATCGAATTGAAGGCAGCGTTGATTTAATAGGCGAGGGCGAACGCCGATTTACGCCGGAAGCAGGCGCGGCGATTTTAGCGCGTCGCTCGATGCGAACGGATTTGGCGTCGAACCCGGCGCTGCCCGAGGACACGAGGTTGTGGGCGGCGCTGCAACTCGCGAGCGGCGGAACGTGGGCTGGGTGCGTCTATGACCCTGAGAAAATCATTTCCCTGCTGGAAGCGGTCGCGGAGAAGCCGGCAAAATGATGCCTAAGCAGACATAGTGCAGTCATGAATTATGGGCCATCTCCTTTTGGATTCTGGTGCTCCTGAACGCCGTCGCGTAACGCAAAAGGCTCACGTCTGGGCGACTCTGCTTTTAGGCATTGCCTTGGCTCTTGCTGGTTGGTTTCCCCTTCATGCCGCCGAACGCGAAGTCCGGGATTCGCCGAAACTTGTCGCAGACATTGTTGCCGGTGAGAAACTCGCGCGTCAGGTCTGCATGTCGTGTCACTTGTTTCCCGAACCGCAGGTGTTGGACAGGAAAACCTGGCGGGAGCAAGTCCTGCCGCGCATGGAAGCGTTTCTTGGTGTGTCGCCACCCGATTACAGTTCAAGTCCGGAAGGTGAATTGCTCAGGCAACTGCACATCTATCCCAGCAATGAGGCGATTCCCAAAGCCGATTGGGAGAAGATGCTTGCTTACTTTATGAATACCGCGCCGGAACAACCGCTTCCTCAAGAGGCGCGTCCCGAGATCAAGTTGGGCCTGAAGCAATTCACCGCGTTGGCCGCTCGTTTTCGATTCAATCCTCCTTCCACAACGTTGGTGGCCGTGAGTTCGCAGCACAGAATCTTCCTTGGGGACGACCGCACCCAGTCAATCGTGATCCTGGATTCGGCGGGCCGGTTGCTGGACACTTTACGGGTCGAGAATTCGCCCGTTTCATTGTTTGAGACTGACCGCGGAATCTACGTGACCGCCATCGGCAGTGTTCCACCTTCTGAAGTGCCGCGCGGTGAGTTGCTTTTCTTTGAACGGAGCGGCGACCGGTTCGGTCCCCGAAAAGTTCTGCTGAAAGAACTGCCGCGGCCCGTGCAGTCGGAGTTTGGCGATTTCAATCAAGACGGCAAACTGGATGTGGCGATCTGCCTTTTTGGCAATCACCGCGGCCGATTTTCCTGGTTCGAGAATCTGGGCAACGAAGTTTACACGGAACACGCCCTGGTCGAACTGCCGGGCGCGGTGCGTTGCGTGGCCCATGATTTCAATGGGGACGGATTTCCCGACCTCAGCATGTTAATGGCGCAACGGACCGAAACGTTTAACATCTTCACCGGCGACGGCAGGGGCGAGTTCGAGAGCAAGGTCGTGTTTCAAAAGCAGCCGGCGTTTGGACACAATTATTTCGAGCTGGCCGATTTCAACAGTGACGGCCGCCAGGATTTGCTCGTGGTCAACGGCGACAACGGCGAATACGAAAGCGGCTTGAAGAAATACCATGGAATCCGCATCTACCTGAACCAAGGTGGAAACCGGTTTGAAGAGGCATACTTCCATCCCCTGAACGGCGCCACCAAGGCGATCGCCCGGGATTTCGATGCGGATGGCGACCTGGACATCGCGGCGATCTCGTTTTATCCGGATTATCAGAAGTCGCCGCGCGAGAGCTTCGTTTATCTTGAAAGCCAGGGACCCCTGAAGTTTTCGTCCTCGACCTTTGCCCAGTGTATTTCCGGCCGGTGGCTCGTGATGGATGCCGGAGATGTGGATGGTGACGGCGACCTGGATATTGTTCTCGGCTCCTACATCCACGGTCCGACCCACGTGCCAGATTTCTTGGGCAAAACATGGGAGGAGCAAGGGCCATCGCTGATGATCTTGAAGAACAACCGGCAATAGGGTATGCCAGCAGCTGCCCAACTCCCGGCAAAGAAAAAGGCCGGGACGAATCCCGGCCTCGTGAGGTTGTTGTCTTGGTCAGAACGCCGGTGTCGCGACGCGGAAGAATCTCTCTGTTCCGCTGGCCGTTGTTGAATAGGAACCATCACTGTCACCGGTAGAGGTCCAAGGTCCTGTCACGGCAGGAGCACTCCAAAGCACACCGCCAACCCAGGTGACTGTTATGTTGTTCCCAGACTGGCTGATGCCTGTGATTGTCGGAGGATCCACCGGAGTTCCCGTGGGGACGAACAGGAGGTAGTCGAAATCCCCGCCGGCGCCGTGGGTGAGCCGGACGGTCTGCGCGCCATCCAATCTTACGCTGGCAATCTTCCCTTGGGAGTTCTTCATTGGAAACAGCATGTTGCGACCCCAGCCGCCTGTTCCCGGGCCGCTGAAGGTACCGAGCGCCGACGTGGTTTGGTTGGACGTGGTAATGTCGCCCGAAACCAAGGCCAGCGTTGCGCCAACCAGGTTGGGATCACGCCCGTCACGAGAGAACGCCCCCCAGACGTTGTAGTTGGTACGCGGGAAGGTGCGCGTGTAGTTCTGCCATTCACCGTTGCCGACCCAGCCAAGGCGATAATTGACAAGGGCATTAAATACCCCGCGATCCGCTCCGTAGCGCCCGCCCAGGTTGTTGATGATGTTCACGGCGTTTTGCCCGGTGGGGTCGAGTTCGGTGCGATAGAGGTCCGAGTCGTTGGCGTCATTCCCGTTGTAATCCACTCCTGCGGTGGCGTTCAGGCCGTTGTAAGCGTCGCCCAAGTAGGGCATCACATCTACGTCCAAGTCAGCCACACCTTTTTGAGGATTGGATTTGCCGCTGTCGTAATTGAAATCCTCGGCCTCAATGACAAAAGTGCCATCCGTCGGATAGGGGTTCACAATGAACGTGCCCTGGCCGTTGACGTTGTTCGCCGGTACGCTGCTGTCAGCAAACGCAAGGCTCCAGGTGTGCTCGCCGGCAGTGTATTCGGTTCCGGTGTCGTCAAAGACAAGGGTTGCGCCGGTGGCCGTCTTGGTGATTGCGACTTTGGCCGCCGGAGCCGGGGCGCCATCTATGGAGAGGTTGATCGTGTTGGTGTTGATCGCCGTCGCGCCATCGCTGAGCAACCAAGTCAGGACCACTTCGGTTCGCTTCATGTCATCCTGCGGAGTTGTCAGAATGCCCAGGGTAGGCCCTCCGACTTTCTTCACGAATACGAAGTTGTCCAGGTAGTAAGTAATCGGGCCTTGAAACTCACCGTTTCCATTCTGAATGCGGAGTTGGACAATGTCCGCCGTGCCCGCGGCGATGTTCCAGGTGTACCTGGTCCAGTTCGTGCGAGTGAGGTTGACACCACCAAATGCCACTGCGCCGCCGCCGTGTTTGAGTTCGAAATAGCCGTATTGCCCGGCGCTGGTGGGCGTCGAACTCGGGTCAACTTTTACATCAACAGAAACTGCCGAATGATCGGCAGACACGATGGCCGGATTGAAATCCTGGATTTTGATCACCATCTGCTCCCAGCCGTCCGAGGCGGGCGTGAAGTTGTCCTTGCTGGCTTTGAGCGAACCTGAACTGGCGTTGGTTGACCCACCGGCATCTTCGGGATCAAAAGCTATCGCCGTGGCGGTGCCCCACTCTGAAAACCAGAGATCTTGCGTCCCATCGTTTATCTCGACTGCGCTGTCAAACTGGTTGATGACCGTTCGTGGAGCGTTGAACCTGAAATTATCCATCTCGTAAGTCACCGGACCCAGGAAGGCACTGCTGCCAAGCTGGATTCTGATTTCGGTGATGTCGGCCGTGGCTGGCGGAACCGTCCAAGTCAACGTCTGCCAGTTGGTGCTGGTGAGATTCACCCCGCCGAACGATGTCGCCCCTGAGCCATGCTTGATCTCGAAATAGCCATATTGTCCGCCTGCGGTAGGCACGGAACTCGGATCAACTCTGACATCCACGGAAACCGTCTCGTATTGAGAGGCCTTGATCGCATTGGCGAATGTTCTGAGGGTGACAACCTGTTGCCAGCTCGTGCTGGCGGTAAATGCGCCTTCAACGCGCAGTGAACCAGAGCCACCCGCCTGAGCGATCCTGTCGTTATTGTTTGCGCTGAAGCTCAAGGTGGGTGTCGTCCCCCAAGTAGCGGACCATTCCGTAACCGTGGCCGCGGTGTCGAACGTGTCAACAACCTGATCCTGGGCTTGGATCCTGAGTGTTCCCATGGCAACGGCCAGAGCAGCCGTTGTTGTCAGTATCAGTTTACCGTAGTTGCAGCTTTTCATAACGTAGTACTTGTTTGCGGCGCATGCGCCGTCTTGTTTTTCATCCGATCTGCAGCCTGCAAGGCACGCCCGAAACTCAAGCGACTTCTAATCTTACTTCTCTACAGGGTTGAGTTCCGGCGCAGTGCCGACCAGGCACATGCTAACAAGCTATTTGAATTATTCATTGTCATTAAAAGTGATGACACCGGTGGATTCCCAAGCGCCAATCCCCGTACGCAACGGGTGGATTCCGCGGAGCGACAGGAACCAGTCTCGACTTGAGAACCAAGCGGGCCAACCCAGACGAGCAACTTCGTCAGATGCTGCTGCGGAGACGATCT
>CAZCZP010000186.1:0-7923 GCA_964502895.1 uncultured Bifidobacteriaceae bacterium | reverse complement strand
TGAAACAATTCGACTTCCTCGTCCTTGGCAGCGGCATCGCGGGGTTGTGCTTCGCGTTGAAGGTCGCACCGCGCGGGCGTGTGGCGATTGTCACCAAGAAGGACCGCGCGGAATCGAACACCAATTACGCGCAGGGCGGCATCGCGGCGGTGACGAGCAAGGAGGATTCTTTCGAGCTTCACGTGCGCGACACGCTCGAAGCTGGTGCTGGCTTGTGCAAAGAAGACGTTGTCCGCACGATTGTCGAGGAAGGTCCGGCGCGAATTCAGGAGTTGATCGAGCTGGGGATGAAATTTTCTGAACGCGAAGACCCGCGCAGTCATGGCAAGCACGAACTCGATCTTGGCCGCGAAGGCGGTCATTCCAAGCGCCGCATCCTTCACGCCAAGGACGTGACGGGCCGCGAAATCGAGCGCGCGTTGCTCCACGCCATTTCCGAACAGCCGAACATCCAGATTTTTGAGAACCATTTTGGGATTGATCTGATCACAAGCCAGAAGCTGGGTTATGTGGGGACGAATTGTTGTCTCGGCGCCTACGTGCTCGACAAGGCAACGGGCGCAGTGGAAACGTTTGCCTCGCCGGTCACGCTGCTGGCCACGGGCGGTTGCGGAAAGGTTTACCTCTACACGACCAATCCGGACATTGCAACGGGCGATGGCGTGGCGATGGCGTATCGCGCGGGCGCGGCTGTGGCAAACATGGAGTTCATCCAGTTTCATCCGACGTGCCTGTATCATCCGAAGGCGAAATCTTTTCTCATCAGCGAAGCCGTGCGCGGGGAGGGCGGTGTGCTCAAGTCCATTAAGGGCGTGGAGTTCATGGACGCGGCGCATCCGCTCAAATCACTGGCGCCGCGCGACATTGTCGCGCGCGCGATTGATAGTGAGATGAAGAAGAGCGGCGCGGATCATGTGTTGCTCGATATCACGCACAAGCCGGCGCGATTCATCATCGAGCGGTTTCCGAACATCTACCAAACCTGCCTGCGCTACGGCATTGACATCACGAAAGAGCCGATCCCTGTCGTGCCCGCCGCGCATTATCAATGCGGCGGTGTGATGACGAATGTGGACGGGGAGACGGAGATTGCCGGGCTTTACGGTGTGGGCGAAGTGGCGTGCACGGGTTTGCATGGGGCGAACCGGCTGGCGAGCAATTCGCTTCTGGAAGCGCTGGTTTGCGCGAATCGCGCGGCGACGAAAGCTCTATCAAACTCCCGAGCCGCGGCGGATTTCAAAATTCCCGACTGGCAATCGGGTCACGCGAATAACCCCGACGAAATGGTGGTGGTTTCGCACAACTGGGATGAAATCAGGCGTTGCATGTGGGATTACGTGGGCATCGTGCGCACCAACAAGCGACTGCAGCGCGCGCAAACGCGCATCGCCAATCTGTTGGAGGAAATTCAGGAATATTATTGGAACTTCATCGTCACGAGCGACCTGCTGGAGTTGCGCAACATCGCCACGGTGGCGGATTTGATCGTGCGCAGCGCGGCAATGCGTCCGGAGAGTCGCGGATTGAATTACAACCTGGATTATCCTTCAGCCAATCCCGAGTGGGCGCAGCAGAACACCGTGCTGCGAAAATCGGCTTGAGAGAAGGCCATCACGCCTGCGCCGGAATTGCTATTTGGCCATCTTCTTGCGCGCGGCCTCCAGGATTTTGCGCTCGCGTTCGGTCAGGCTTTGAATGCCGTGCGCGGAAATTTTGTCGAGGATCGGGTCCACTTCTTTGCTGATGAATTCCTCGGGCGGCAACTCGGCCGGCGGCTCGGCCGGACTGTCCCGCCACGGACGGCCCCGCACGGATGCGGCGCGCACCAGTTCGCGTTTGCGTTCGCGGGATTGAAGCGGCTTCCAACGGCGCCAGCGCTCGAACCAGCCTTCCCACGGCAATTGCACGAAGTCCCGGTGCCAGCCGAGTTTGACCCACGCGACGCCCGCCAGCAGGCCACCAAGGTGGGCGGCATGAGCAACATTACCGCCCCGGCCCGAGGGCACGAGTGTGAAGAAGAGTGAGATGCCGCCCGTTATCCAGAGCAGCACGTCGGCGCGAATGGGGATGAGAAAGTTCCACCGGATTTCGCTGTCCGGCAGCAGACAGACGAAGACGGCAAACATGCCGGACACACCAGCCGAGGCCCCGTAAACGCCCAACCCGAAATGGAGCGGGAAGAGCACCATCAGCAATCCTTGCAGAACGCCGCCAATTACGCCGCAGCCGAGATAGGCAACCAGAAAACGGCGCTTTCCAAGAACGTTCTCGACAAACCGCGCGAAAAACCAGAGGCCAAGTAAATTGCCAATAATGTGCCAAAGCCCGCCATGCAAGAATTGAAAGGTCACCAATTGCCAGACGTAACCGCGCGTGAAGCATTGCGGTGTCAATGCGAGCCAGCGTTCGACGAAAGCCTGGAAGTAAACGTCGTTGATGCACTGGAGCGCGAAAACCGCCACCAGCACGATCATCAGGACCACCGTTGCGGACAATGGTCCGTGTCGGCTGCCCTCACGCATATAATGGCGGTCAGCTAGACCCATGTGCGTTGAAATTAGCCGCAGGCAAGCGAAGTTTCAACGCGCAATTTGGCCGGGCCGCGTTTCGGCGGCGCGAGCCAGCACCGTCAGTGGCCCGTGTTTTCGGATTGGAACCGAATTGTGCCCGCCGAGTCCGCGAGCAGCATCGTTTTCATGCCGGGTCGCAATCTGGCGACGGAATCGCGTCCGTCCGCGCCAAGAACGAGCAGTGCGGTTGAAAGCGCGTCGGTTTCTGTTGCGGAGGGCAGCACCACAGCGGCCAGCAAAGCGCGATTCACGGGGTGTCCCGTTCGTGGGTCAATGACGTGGCCAAGTAATTTTCCATCGGCGATGAAGGATCTTCCCCACACGGCTGAGACGGACATGGCTTCATCGCGCAGTTGGACGGCAGGCAATTTTTCTGGAGCGGAATCTTCCCCGAGTTGGGAAACGGAAGGTTGAGCGAAGGCGGAACTGCGAGCGTTGCCGGGGGGGGCTTCGATGGCAACTTTCCAGGAATCCGAATCTGGCGGTCGGCCAATCGCACAAACGGTGCTGGTGCCCCCATGAATCAGTGCGCTGGTGATGCCGGCAGCGCGGAGAATTTCCGCAGCCTGACCGACGGCGTAGCCTTTGCCAATCGCGCCGAGGTCCAGCATCACGCCGTCGCGCGTGAACCGGACGGCATGAGATTGGGCATCGAGTTGGACGTGTTGCATACCCACGCAGGCCCGCGCGGCGGCTACTTCATCGGGAGCAGGCATTTTCCCGTGCGCGCCCATGAAGCCCCAACAACGAACCAGCGGGGCGATGGTGATGTCGAACGCGCCGCCGGTTTCCGCATGCAACTGTTGGGCGTGCTGCAACAGGGCGAACGTTTCGGGCGTCACCCGCACCGGCTCGCGCGCGGCGCGAGCATTGACCTGGGCGATTTCGCTGCCGGGACGATACAGACTGAGCCGGTTTTCGAGCCGGTCAATTTCATCGAGCGCTTCCTCTCCTGCGGCGCGCAGACCGACCGGGTCATCGCCGTGCAGGACGAGTTCGAACCGGGTCGCCATGGCATGGCGGGCGAGAGTGACGGTCTGCATGGCTTTCGCCCTCTTAATCCGAATCTTGATCGTAATCTAAATCTGAGAGATGCGTGATCAGAATTACGAGTAAGATTAAGAATAAAGAAGGCCGGACGCACTGTGCGCCCGGCCTTCACGGTGAAGCGATCTCTAAGACAGGTCCGTCGCGCCGTAAGTCAGCGGCTTGACTTCCTTGCCATCGCCCGTCGTGATCTTGCGCGTCTTCTCGTCGAAGAGGCAGGCGACCTTGAGGCGATCGGACATTTCGGCGAGCGAAATGACCGTCTGCGCGCGAACGGCGAGATCAATGCCGCAGTTCGGCTGCTTGTTGGCGCGGATGCTGTCGAACCAGTCCTTGTGATGGACGGCAATGTCCTCGACGGGCTTGAGGCCGTCCAACGTCTCGGGATCAATCTCGTCGGCGAATTGCCGCTCGGGCTTGACCTCGATCCGTTCGCCGACGTTGCCGATTTCCAATGAGGCGTGGTGTCCGTAGAGAACAAAGCCGGGGCTGCGGGCGTTGACCGTGCTGCTGGCCAGCACCAACGAGACGCCGCTCGGAAATTCCACGAGGATTTGGACGTGTTCGGGCACATCGCGTTCGGGCGTCCCGGGAGTGTTCTTGTCCGTATGCACGTTCTTCGTCCCGACGCAGACGACGCGCGCGGGAAATTCCGGATTCCCGGTGGCCAGCATCAGCGGCAACAACCGGTGCGGTATCAAGTCGCCCAACAACCCGGCGCAATACGGATAATATTTTCGCCAGCGGAAATAGTGATCCGCGTTGAACGGAATCCGTTTCTTGACGGGCCCAAGCCACTTTTCCCAATCCGTGTTTTCAGCCTTGCAATCCGGGAGAATCGGGTAGTTCCATTCGCCCTTGGGGTCGTTGCGGCAGTAATAGCCTTGCGCCCAGACCAACTGGCCGATTTTCCCTTCCTGAATCATCTTGGCCGCCGTGCGCCAGGCTTGCGCCGAGCAACCTTGCGAGCCGACCTGCAAAATTTTCTTGGTCGCTTTGACCTTGTCATGCACCGCGAGCGCCTCGTCGAGATAGCGCGTCATGGGTTTCTCGCAATAGACATGTTTGCCCGCGTCCAGTGCGGCCATGATGGCGGGCGCGTGGTTCGGGTCGTGGGTGGCAATGACGACCGCATCAATGTCCTTTTGCTCGATCAATTTCCGGTAGTCGCCGTAGGTGGTGACCTTGGAATCGGAGATTTTGCTTTCGATGAAAGACTTGGCAGCGTCCGTGCGCGTCGTCCAGACATCGCAAACGGCGAGTTGCGCGACGTTGTTGGCCTTGGCGTTGGTGGTCACCAGATTGACGTGCGCGTTCATTCCCTGGCCGCCCACGCCGATGTAGCCAACGGCAATGCGGTCGTTGGCACCGATGACTCTGCCGGCGGCAGGCGCCTGGCCATAGACGGTGTTCTTGAACAGAGGAGTCGCAGCGACGGCCGCGGCAGCCGTGGCGGTCGTGCGAATGAATTGCCGGCGGGAGGATTTGCCGTTGGAGTCTTGATTCGCTTTCATTTCGGTAGAAGGTTGAATGTTGCTTTTCCTAGAGACGAAAGATAGGGGAACCGAATTCGCGGTCAATCAAACAAAGCGAAGATTAACCTGCGGCCCGGCTCACTACAGAATTGACTACAGGATCATATAGATGCCGGCGCGCGCGTAGCAGTTGTGCCCGTCCAACCGGCTAACCGGCTGCGCGGCGTTGCCACCACAGCATCAATTCCAACCCGGTTCGGTTCGGGTAGGAACGCGGCACCCATTCGGACTTGAGTTCGAAGTAAGGCGAGAATCGCTGCCACAACTCGCCGCGCGTCGTGCCAAAAGGCGGACCGTCTTTGTCCGGGATGAGGTAATTCACCGCAAGAAAGTGGCCGTCCGGTTTGAGCCAACGTAGCGCAGCCTTCACGTAAAGGTCCCGTTCAGAAGGCTCAATTGCACAGAACAACGTGTGCTCAAAAAGCCAATCGAATTGGAACGGTGGTTCGTCCCGCAGAAAATCCGCCCGGCGAAATCTGGCGTCAAGCCGTGCCGTGCGTGTTCGTTCCTCGCTGATTTCAATGGCGCTGGGCGCGATGTCGTAACCATAGGCGCGGAAGCCGGCTTTCGACCATTCGCGAACGTCGTGGCCCGTGCCACAGCCGGGCACACACACCGTTTCGCCCGGCAGGTCGCGATGCGACGAGAGAAAATCCACCAATCCTGGTGAAGGTTCGCCCTTCTCCCAGGGCATGTCCTGGGTTTGATAGCGTTGTTCCCAAACGTTCTGGCTCATTGGATTTGCAATCGCTGATTTAGAAATTGTGCTTCACCCTTGAATCTGCCCGTCCACCAATTCGATTACTTTGGGCGCGCGTGCGGCAACGGTCGCGTCGTGCGTGGCAATGATGAGCGTGGCAGTGCGTTCGGCGCGCAAGCTGGTGAGCAGTTCAATTATACCCTCACCCGTATGCGAATCGAGATTCCCGGTGGGTTCATCGGCGAGGATCAATTCCGGTTGATTCATCAATGCGCGCGCGATGGCGACGCGCTGCTGCTCACCGCCGGAGAGTTCGTAAGGCTTGTGCTCGACGCGGTCTTTCAAACCGACCCGCGCCAGCAATTCGCGTCCGCGGCCTTCCGCCTCCGCCGCCGGCAGTCGCCCGATGCGCGCGGGCAGACACACATTTTCCAACGCGTCCAGTTCCGGCATCAGATGATAGGCTTGGAACACGAACCCGATCTTGTGATTGCGGACGCGAGTCAACTCCGTTTCCGACAGGCGCGCGAGATTCTCGCCGTTGAACCAGATTTCTCCCGAGTTCGGCATATCCAGTCCGCCCAACAAATGCAGCAAAGTGCTTTTGCCCGCGCCGGAAGCGCCACGCAACGCGAGGAAGTCGCCCCGTGACACATCGAGGGTTACACCACGCAACACTTCGAGCGTCCGTTTACCCATCGCGTACGTTTTCGACAAGTTGCGGGCTGAAAGCAAAGGTTCACTCATGGCGCAACGCTTCCACGGGATTCATGCGGCTCGCGTGCCACGAAGGAAAGGCTGCGGCGAGCAGGCAGATGATCAGCGAACCTCCGCAAATTATCGCGATGTCACCGGGCACAACGAGCGCGGGCAATTCGTTGAAGCCGTAAATCTCCGCCGGGAACAATTCCAGGCCCGTCAGTTTTCGCATCAGCGCCAGAAAACCATTGCGATAGGTTAGCGCCAACATTCCCAAGCCGAATCCGGTCAGCACTCCCAGCACGCTGACGATCAAACTTTGCCCCATGAAGACCCACATCACCTGCCGGCTGGAAGCCCCGAGCGCTTTCATCAATCCAATCTCGCGCGTCTTCATGACGATGAAGGTGATCAGCGTGCAGGTGATTCCAAACGCCGCCACGACCACGATGAAGAACAGGATGTAAAGCATCACACTTTTTTCCGCCATCACCGCCATCATCAATGGACTTTCCTCCATCCAGGTGCGCACCTCGAACTCCGGGCCCAGAAATTTCTCCAGTTCTTGCGCCACGCGGTGTGCCTGGTACGGGTCGTCTATGGCCACCGTCAGCGCGTGAATGCTGTCGCTATCCTCGAAATCGTACAGTGCCTGTGCATCTTGAAGGGAAGCGATGATCACGTTGGCGTTGAACTCGAAGAAGCCGGCGTCGAAGATGCCACGGATTTCATAATCGGATGCGACGACAGCGACGGCATCTTCCTTGCCACGATTTTCCTCCATCCGCTTCAAATCTTCCGGCGAATAGACCGCCACACGGTCGCCCACGCGGAGTTGCATGGCATCGGCGAAGACCGTGCCGATTACCAATCCGTGGTCGTTCAAATTCCAAGTGCCTTGGACGAGGTCGGAGAGCAGGGTCGAGACTTTGGCTTCGGCTGCCGGGTCAATGCCGCGAACCACCGGTGCGTCGGCAAGGGCCTGGCCGGCGGCAGGCTGGGTCCGGAGCAGTACGCGGGCGACTATGGCCGGGGCGACGCCTTTCACGTTGCGATTTGATTGCACGAGGTTCGCGACCATCGCGTAATGCTCCATCGAGCTGCCGCGTGAAACGACTTTCAGGTGCGCGGTGAAGCCGAACATTTTTTCCTTCAAGTCGTGGTCGAATCCGCTCATCACACTGATGACGATGATGAGCACGGCCACACCGAGCATCACGCCGATGATGGAGATGAGCGTGATGACGGAAACGAAAGTCCGTTTGGGCCGCAGATAACGCAGGGCCAGGAGCAATTCAAACGGCAGTCGCGACATGTGCGGCAGGCTAGACACGCGAACCAGTAGTGTCAACGGAGCGGCAGAGCAGACACC
>CAZCZP010000185.1:0-7924 GCA_964502895.1 uncultured Bifidobacteriaceae bacterium | reverse complement strand
ACCTCGGGGGCGGGCATGACGCTGGACGGCCAGCCGGTGCTTGCGGGCACCGTCGGGACGACGAGCCTTGCAGACAACGCGGTGACCAGCGCGAAAATCGTGGACGGCTCCGTGGCAACCGCGAAGCTGGCCGATGGCGCCGTTACCGCCGTAAAACTGGGCGGCGACAGCGTTTCGAGCTTGAAGATTGCGGATGGGACAATCCTGCCAGCAGACCTTTCGCTTTCGGCCTTCGACTCCGTGTTCTGGCGCGCGGGAGGCAATGGCGGCACAAGCGCGGGCACTCATTTTCTCGGGACCACGGATAATCAAGCGCTGGAGTTAAAGGCGAACAATCAACGCGCGCTTCGTCTGGAGCCGACTGCGGGAAGTCCCAACGTCATCGGCGGTTCGTCGGCCAACTCCGTAAGCAACACCGTGGTCGGGGCGACCATTTCGGGCGGAGGGACAGCGGGTTCGGGCAACGTCGTTTCGGGTAATTACGGCACGGTAAGCGGTGGTTTCAACAACATCGTGGCGGGAAGCAGCGCGACAGCAGGCGGCGGTTCTGACAATATCGCGGGTGGAATAACTGCCACGGTCGCGGGTGGACGCAACAACAACGCGAGCGGCAATACAGCCGCCATTGGCGGAGGCTCCGGCAACATTGCGTCGTCACTCTTCTCGACGGTCGGCGGCGGCGCCGGGAACACCAACGCCGGCATTCGCGCGACGATTTCGGGAGGGTGGAATAATCTTGCGAACAACGTTAGCAGCGCGGTCGGCGGCGGTGAAACCAATCGGGCTACGGGTTCCTTTGCCACGGTGCCGGGCGGGGAAAACAACACGGCTGCGGGAGCGCATTCGTTCGCGGCGGGCCAGCGGGCCAAAGCCAATCATGCCGGCAGTTTCGTCTGGTCCGACACCCAGAGCTCGGATTTTGCATCCGCCATTGCCAATCAATTCCGGGTGCGGGCATCGGGCGGAATGCAAATCGTGGGCGGAACGGGCCAGCCCACCCTTCATTATACAGCGGCGCGCACCGGTGGGTTCGGCGCGCCCGTCGGCCTCGCGGAAAACACGAATTCGAGTGCTCAATCGGCGCCCGCGCTTCGTATCGTCAATGCCGGCGGCGATTCGATTGACGGCGCGCTTTCAGTTTCCGTCGGGGGCACCGGTTACATTGCTTCCTTTGGCAACGCGAGCGCCTTCGTCTCCCGGTTATCCACCAACGGTACCTGGACGGCCCTCGCGTTCACGCCAACGAGTGACCGGAATGCCAAGGAAAATTTTACGCCATTAAACACTCGTGAAGTGTTGGACAAGGTCGCCGCCCTGCCGTTGTCCCGGTGGAACTACAAGACCGCGCCCGGTCTCGACCACATTGGCCCCGTGGCTCAGGATTTTCACGCCGCGTTCGGTTTGAATGGCGAAGACGACAAACACATTGCCACCGTGGACGCCGACGGCGTGGCGCTGGCCGCGATTCAAGGGTTGAACCAAAAACTCGAAGAGCAACTCAAAACCAAGAACGCTGAAATCGCGGAGCTACGGCACAAACTGGGCGAGTTGACACAACTCGTGAAAGCTCAAATTTCAAAATAGGCGCGGCGTCCCGAACCAGGTTCTTCGCGAACAAGCGGAGTACGGATTCCGGAAGAGAAGACTGGCAACAGACGGTTCGCCGCAGGGGGGAAATGGTTCGCGTCACGGAGGGCGACTCTTTTCGTGCGCCCGGCGGGCAATGGAAATACTCCGAGGGGACGAACGGTAATTTTTACACGGGGATGCGAAAACAGGCGCACGGTTACAATTCGGACTCGGGAGATGGGGAGTTCTTCACTCTGGACGCGAGCGGCCACACAGTGACTGCGAGAGGCAAGATTGATTCGTGAGGGGATTGCCGCAGCAGCTTCGAGAAAACCGATTATGTTTCGCGCGGTGATCCTGCTTTCTAGTCAGGTGACACGCCTGAAGCTTATCGCTTCACGCCCCAACTAGTTGAAGGCAAACGGGTGTTGATTCCGATTGGCTCCGCCCCAGAGGAAGTCACCTTCCAAAAATCTTAAAATAACGCTTGCACGATAAGCTGGCTTTGCTAGCTTTTGCGCCCCTTCGCTCTAGGGCAAAGGGAACAGCATGACTGCGGGCCGATAACTGATCCCCGCCGGGGACAGGAATGATGGTCCGCCGACTCCAAGCTTTGCTGACTTGGATTTTTTGATTTTATGCCAGTTAAAACCTTTAGACCGCTAACGCCGTCTCTACGCTACGTGACGTTCGCTGATTTCAGCGACATCACGAAGTCCAAGCCGGAGAAGAGCCTGGTCGAGATTCGCAAGAAGACCGGCGGTCGCAATCATTTTGGCCGCGTGACGGCGCGCGGTATCGGTCGCGGCAACAAACAGAAAATCCGCATCGTGGATTTCAAGCGCCACAAACATGGCGTCGAGGCGACGGTGGCAGCGATTGAATACGATCCGATGCGTTCCGCTCGTTTGGCTTTGTTGCAATACAAGGATGGCGAGAAGGCTTACATCATTGCACCCAATGGAATTCAGGTCGGTGGCAAGGTGATGAGCGGGCCGACGGCCCCGCCGGAAATTGGAAATTCACTTCCGCTCAAGTCCATTCCTCTTGCGGCGTCAATTCACAACATCGAACTCATGCCCGGTCGCGGTGGCCAGATGGTGCGCACCGCCGGCGGCGCGGCGACGCTGATGTCGCGCGACGAGGGTTATGCGCAGGTTCGTCTGCCTTCCGGTGAGATTCGCAAGATCAACGAAAATTGTTACGCAACGATCGGCCAGGTGGGCAACACGGAGCACGAGAACGTGATTCTCGGCAAAGCCGGGCGTTCGCGTCATCGCGGCATCCGTCCGATCAACCGTGGTGTGACGCGCAATCCGGTGGACCATCCTAATGGAGGTGGCGCAGGCAAGTCGAAGTCCGGCGGTGGCTGGCAGCAGTTGACCTCGCCTTGGGGTTTGCTCGCGAAGGGTTACAAGACCCGGCACAAGAAGAAGGATTCAAACCGATTTATCATCGTTCGCCGCGACGGCCGGCCGATGAAGAACAAGTAACCAACTATGGGTCGTTCAATTAAAAAAGGTCCGTTTGTCGAACACCATCTCCTGGAAAAAATCCAGAAGGCGAAGGACACCAAGTCCAAGACGCCGATCAAGACGTGGTCGCGGCGTTCGATGATTACACCGGATTTTGTGGGGCTGACGTTTGCCGTGCATAACGGGAAAATTTTCAATCCAGTGTTTGTGACGGAAAACATGGTGGGCCATCGGCTCGGCGAATTTTCACCCACGCGGACCTTCAAGAAACATGGCGCGCACACGGCCAAGGCGGAGGCGAAGTAGCATGCAAGTTCAAGCGATCATGAAAAACGTGCCGATGTCCGCGCAGAAGATGCGCGAAGTCGTGCGCCAGATTCAGGGGCTGCCGGCTGTGCAGGCACAAGCCGTGTTGCAGGTCGTGCCGCGCAAATCAGCCCGGTTCGTGGCCAAGACGCTCGCCAGCGCGATGGCCAACGCGGAGAACTGGCGAAGCGAGTGGACCGCAGCCAAAGTTCAACAAGCCATCAGTGACCTGCAAACCCAGGTGGCCAATACCCGCAACCGAAAGCGGAAAAGCACCCTGGCCCGCAGGCTCGCCCGGTTCGAGAGTTTTCTCGGGTCCGGCAGCCGGCTGGCGATTGAGTCGCTCCGGGTCAAGGAAGCACATGCCGGGACGGCGCTGACCATCAAACGTTTCACCCCCAAGGCGCGCGGTTCCGCCGGTCCAATCCTGAAGCGCCGTTGCCACATCAAAATCGTTTTGTCAGACGAGTAATCCGTATGGGACAAAAAACAAATCCAATCGGTCTGCGCGTCGCAGTCAATCGCGACTGGCGCTCCAAGTGGTATGCGGGCAAAAAGGAATTCGGCAAGCTGCTCAGCGAAGACCGCCAGATTCGCGACCTGCTCAAGAAGAAGCTCGAGTCGGCGTCCGTGCCGAAGATCTTGATCGAGCGCGCCGCCAGCCGTTGCCGGATCACCATCCTTACGGCCCGGCCCGGCGTAGTCATCGGCCGCAAAGGCGCGGAAATTGACAAGATCAAGGAAGAGTTGAGCAAGATGACGGGTAAGGAAATTTACGTGGACATCATCGAGGTCAAACAGCCGGAAGTTGATGCTCAACTCGTGGCAGAAAATGTGGCGCTCCAATTGGAACGCCGCGTTTCATTTCGGCGCGCGATGAAGAAGGCGCTCCAGACCGCAAAAGATTTTGGCGCCGAGGGAATCAAGATTCGCTGCGCCGGCCGCCTGGGCGGTGCGGAACTCGCGCGGGTCGAGATGTATCACTGGGGACGAGTGCCGTTGCACACCTTGCGCGCGAACATTGATTACGGTTTCGCCGAGGCCAGCACGATGTACGGCAAGCTGGGGGTCAAATGCTGGATTTGCAAAGGCGACACGAAACCACAGAAAGCCGCGCCGGCCACCGCTGAAGCCGCCGCCAACTAATTTGAGAAGAGGAAATTTGTTATGCCGTTGATGCCTGAAAGAGTGAAGTACCGCAAGATGCACCGCGGCAGCCGCGCGGGGCTGGCCTATCGTGGCAGCACGGTGGCGTTTGGCGAGTATGGATTGATGTCGCTGGAGCGATGCTGGCTCGATACGAAGCAAATCGAAGCCGCGCGTGTGGCCATTGCCCGCAACATGAAGCGGCACGGGAAAATGTGGATTCGTATCTTCCCGCAAAAATCGTTCACCAAGAAGCCGCTCGAAACGCGCATGGGCAAGGGCAAAGGGCCGCTCGAATCCTGGGTGGCGGTGATTCGTCCGGCCAACGTGTTGTTTGAAGTGGACGGGGTGACCGAGGCGGTTGCGCGGGAATCGTTGCGCCTCGCGGCGACGAAACTGCCCATCCGGACCCGGTTCATTTCCCGCCATCGGTTGGGTTAGGCCAAAAGTCAGGATATGAAATTTTCGGAAACCAAAGACATGACGCTGGTCGAGTTGACGGCCAAGAGCCGCGATCTGCGCCAGGAAATGTTCAACCTGCGTTTGCAGCAGGCCAGCGCGCAGTTGGAAAAGCCCGCGCGCCTGCACACGCTGCGCCGGGACATCGCCCGGCTGGAAACGCGCATCTCGCAACTGCGCAACAAAACGGCTTAGGATTTCGTATGGCTGAAACTGTCAATCAACCGGAAGCAGCGCGCGGACACCGCAAACAGCGCACCGGCGAAGTCATCTCCAACAAGATGGCCAAGACCATCGTGGTGCGGGTCGAGCGGCGCTTTCCGCATCCGCGCTTCAAAAAAGTGGTGACGGCTTACAAGAAACTCTACGCGCACGACGAGAAGAGCGAGGCCAAGGTGGGCGACCGCGTGCGCATCGAGGAAACGCGGCCGCTTTCCAAAACCAAACGCTGGCGGCTGATGGAAATCGTCGAGCGCAGCAGCGGCGTGGAGCGCGTGGCGGCTTGATCGAGGCTTTATGTTACAAGTAAGATCTCATCTCGACGTGGCCGACAATACGGGCGCAAAAGTGGCTTGGGCCATCGGTGTGCTGGGCCGCAACCAGCGCTATGCGCGCATCGGCGACGTCATCAAGGTCCACATCAAGGACGCGGCGCCGGACGGCCAGGTAAAAAAGGGCGAAGTCCACAACGCGGTCATTGTCCGCACTCGCAAGGCGATCCGACGCAACGACGGCTCGTATCTGCGATTTGACAGCAATGCGTGCGTCATCATTGACGCGGAGGAAAATCCGAAGGGCACGCGCATTTTTGGACCGGTCGCGCGCGAGTTGCGCGACAAGAAGTTCATGAAAATAATCTCGCTCGCGCCGGAAGTGATTTGAAGTTATGGCCAATTCTGCACACGTAAAAAAAGGTGACGAAGTGGTGGTGATTGCCGGCGCGGACAAGGGCAAGCGCGGGCGGATCATCGCGGTCAACGTCAAGAAAGCCCGCGTCATTGTGGAAGGCGCGCGCATGATCAAGCGGCACATGCGCAAGAGCCAGCAGCATCCGCAAGGCGCCATTGTCGAGCGCGAGGGGACGGTGCATCTCTCCAACGTGATGAAAGCGGAGCGTTTCGATGCGCGCGCGGCGAAACGTGGTGGGGCGGCGGCGCCCGCCTGATCAGGATTAAGAAGAACAGTACGATCAAGAATTTCTGTCACGGCAAAATCCGTGGCGAAGCGAGATGAAAGCCAGACTTTACAACAAATACGTCAACGAAGTGGTGCCGGCGCTCCGGGAAAAGCATAAATACGCCAATGTCCACCAGATTCCCCGGATGGAGAAGATTGTGGTGAACATGGGCGTGAGCGCGTCGCTGGAAAAGAACGCCATCGAGGACGCGGCGAAGGACCTGGCGTTGATCACGGGCCGCAAGCCGGCGATCAGCAAATCGCGCCACAACATCGCCAACTTCAAGCTGCGCCTGAATCAGCCCATCGGCTGCCGTGTCACGTTGCGCCGCGAAGCGATGTATGAATTTTTTGACCGGCTGGTTTCCGTGACGCTGCCGCGCATCCGTGACTTCCGCGGTTTGTCGCCGCGCAAGTTCGATGGCCGCGGCAATTACACATTCGGCGTGGCGGACCAGACCATTTTCCCGGAAATCGAATTGGACAAGATCAAACGGACCCAAGGCATGGACATCACGATTGTGACCAGCGCTCGCAAAGATGGCGAGGCGTTGGACCTGTTGAAGTTCCTGGGATTTCCGTTCGCCGAAGCAAAGTAGGAATTTATGGCCAAGAAAGCATGGTTGGAGCGTAATAAGCGCAAGCAGGCAACGGTGAAAAAATACGCCGCCAAGCGCGCCGAATTGAAGGCCAAGCGTGATTACGCCGGCCTGGCGAAGCTGCCGCGGGATGCCAGCCCGATGCGTCTGGTGAACCGCTGCTCGATGAGCGGTCGCCGCCACGGATACTTGCGAAAGTTCGGCTGCTCGCGGCTCACGTTCCGCGAGGCCGCGTTGAACGGTTTGATACCCGGCGTCGTGAAGGCCAGTTGGTAGATTTACCGTCGTCGTTCTCCTCCTCGTCCCCGGAATCCGCGGGCGAAGGACGAGAACGAGGACGAGGACGAGACTAAAAATTATGGTTGACCCGATATCTGACATGTTGACCCGCATTCGTAACGGCGGCCGCGCGTTGCGCCCGGTTATTGCCGTGCCGCATTCGCGGATGAAAGAAAGCATTGCGCACATTCTCAAGCAGGAAGGCTACGTGGCGGACGTGGCGGTTGAGGGAAAGCCGATGAAGACCATCAACATCCGGCTCAAGTATCAGGGCAAGAAAACCGTCATTGAAGGCTTGCGGCGGATCAGCAAACCCGGCTTGCGCCACTATGTTGGGGCGACCGAAATCCCAAACGTCCTGGGTGGATTGGGAGTGGCGGTGATTTCCACGTCCGAAGGCGTGATGACGGGCACGCAAGCCCGCAAGAAGAACCTCGGGGGCGAGGTGCTTTGCCACATCTGGTAGCGATAAGCCGGAGATTTGTCGAATCAACGATTAACTGTTCAACCTCATGTCGCGAATTGGAAAACAACCGATTGCCATCCCTCCGAAGGTGAAGGTGGAGGTGAAGGGTCAGAAAGTTCTGGTCGAAGGGCCGAAAGGCAAGCTGGATTGGGAATTGCCGAAACGCACCAGCCTCAAGGTGCAGGACGGAAAAATTGTGGTCAGTCGTCAAGGGGACGACGCTCAGGCCCGGGCGTTGCACGGACTCAGCCGCGCGCTGGTCAACAACATGGTCAAGGGCGTGGCGGATGGCTTCGTGAAGAAGCTGGAGATTCAAGGCGTCGGCTTCAAGGCCGCCGTGCAGGGCAAGGTGGTCAATCTCCTGCTCGGTTACTCGCATCCCATCAATTACCCGATTCCCGACCAGATCAAAGTGACGGTCGAGGAAAACACGAAGTTGACCATTGAAG
>CAZCZP010000184.1:0-7925 GCA_964502895.1 uncultured Bifidobacteriaceae bacterium | reverse complement strand
CCCTGTAGAGTCTTGCGCGCAGGTTGTGCTTGACCCTGAAAGCGGTCAGCGTTGAAATCGCCGCATGGCTTCTAAAGCACTTGGTTTCTCTCGCCGGCAATTTCTCAAAACTTCCGCCGTGGCTGCGGCGGCCACCGGAATTCCTGGCTGGTTCACCGAACGAGATCGGGCGATGGCCGCCGCTACACCCAAACGCCCGGGGCCGAACGAGCGGCCCGGCATTGCGCTGGTCGGATGCGGCGGAATGGGGCGCGGCGACGCCGGTAACGCGCGGCGCTTCGGCGACATCGTGGCAGTGTGCGATGTGGACGCGCAACAGGCGCAGTCAGCGGCGAAGCAGTTCTCCGATAAAGGGAGGACGCCAAAGATTTACAGCGACTTTCGAAAGCTCATGGAAGACTCGAACATTCACGTCATAGTGAATGGCACGCCCGATCATTGGCACACGTTGATCAACATTCTGGCGGTCAATACCGGCAAAGACGTCTATAGCGAAAAACCGTTGACCCTGACGATTGACGAGGGGAAACGACTGGTGAAAGCCGTGCGAAAAAACAAGGCCGTGTTCCAGGTCGGCAGTCAGCAGCGCAGTGACAAGAATTTCCGACTCGCATGTGAACTGGTCCGCAACGGGCGGCTCGGCAAGTTGCAGGAAATGATCGTCGGTCTTCCGACGGGCCCACGCGAGGGCCCGTTTGAACCGATTCCAGTGCCGCCGGAGATGAACTGGGATTTCTATCTGGGTCAGGCGCCGAAGATGGATTATGTGGGCGTGCGAAAAGTAAAGAAGGCGGGTGACAAGGAAAACGTGAGTTACGAATGCAAGTGCGCTCATGGCGTGTTTCGTTGGTGGTATTGCTTTTCCGGCGGGCAGATGACGGATTGGGGCGCGCATCACAACGACATTGCCCAGTGGGCAAACGGGACGGAACTCGGCGGGCCGGTCGAGGTCCAGGGAAAATCGTTAGTGGAGATGATCCCCGGCGGTTACCAGACCGCATCGCAATATGAGGTCAAATACAAATATGAAAACGGTGTGATCATGACGGTAACCGACGGCGAGCGCGCGCCCAACGGCGTCAAATTCATCGGGTCAAACGGCTGGATTTTTGTCGCCCGCGGCCAGATCGAGGCGAGCAAACCGGAATTATTGCAGGAACCATTGCCTGACAGCGCGACACGGCTTTATCGGAGCGACGATCACATGGGGAACTTTTTTGATTGCCTGCGCAGTCGCAAAGCGCCGATTGCGGAAGCGGAAATAGGACATCGCTCAATCACCACGGCGCATCTGGGGAATATTTCGATTCGCATGGGTGGGTTGAAGCTGAAATGGAATCCGCAAAAGGAAGAATTCACGGGCGAACACGCGAAGGACGCAAACAAGTGGCTCGCCCGCGAGATGCGCAAGCCGTACGATTACTCGTTCATCGCCTGAGGCAATCGCTGGCCGCGGTGTTGAGACGATTGCGGGCTCATGTTCGTTCGGAGCCAGCGTCGGAAACTGTCACAGACAAACGAGTCCCGGTGAGATGGCCGGTGGCTCAAACCCGCACGCGCGCAGTGGTAACAGCAGATTCAGGCAGGGGAAAGACTTCATCAAACTGACTATCTATGAATTTGACCGCGATCTGCACCCCGTTGAGCGCGTGTTCGCGGGCGAAATCAATCGCACGCTGAGAGTGTTGAAAATCGTGGGCCTCGAACGGGTTGGCCGTCCAATTACCGAGGCTGCGCAGGTAAAGTTGCGTGCGGATATGCTGCAACAGAATTTTCATATTCTCAACTGGTCGTGTTGCGTTCGCCCGGAATCCGAACTAGCTCGCCCATTCGTGATTCCCTTAAGCTGGGTCAGGCGAAGAATACGTCAACACTGATGGCCAGCAAGCCGAAGTTATTCGCAGGGTTGTTCACAACTGTTACCCCGTTTGTAAATCAATTCACCAACCCGCCCATTCCAGCTCCGCACCAGACCCTGCGGTAGTTCTGAGAACCAGAGGGAGGACTGCCGAATCAAACTGGGCGCTGGTTGCGCGGAGAACCAGAAAAACAAAAAAGCCGGACTTTCGTCCGGCCCTTTGTTGAGAACTTCGATGCGGCGCCGCAGTTTTACGCCTACCTACACACACGGTTCTGCATTTCTGCATCGCAAAGACGTGACGAGATTAGCCGAAAGCCGGCAACCAACCAGTCCCCAGAATTGGGGACAAGGGCCAGTTTTTTAGTTGCGCTGTAAGTGATTGCAAGTGAAGCGGCAATGAAAGGCAGCGGAGTGTGGATTCTAACGGCGCAGGAATTTGGCGACGGCTTCAGTGCGAGTGCGGACCTGGAGCTTTTCATAAATTCGCCGGATGTAGGTATGCACGGTTTCGTAGCTGATGCCGAGCTTGTCGGAGATTTCCTTGTAGATCAGGCCTTGGCTGAGCAGATCGAGAACCTCGGCTTCCCGGGGAGAAAGGTTCTCGGTGGTTTCGGTCATGGCAGGCGACTTCTGAAATGACTGTACCACCTTGCGCGCGATGTGCGTGGTCATGGGCGAACCGCCGCGATGCACTTCGCGGATGGCTTCCAGCAGTTCATCGCGCGGGGTGCGTTTCAGCATGTAACCGTTCGCGCCAGCCGCCAGAGCGTTGAAAATATTTTCTGTGTCTTCATAAACCGTCAGCATCATGACCTGTGTCTGGGGCAGGAGTTGTTTCAATTGCCGGACGCATTCCACGCCGTTCAAGCCCGGCAAATTGATGTCCATCAAAACAACCTCCGGGCGGATGTTGGGAAGGTCTTTGAGTGCATCTTCCGCGTTGGCGTAATGGCTTACGCATTGGAAACCTTCGGCGCGGCTGAGGACACGGGCCAGTGTGCCGCGCAGTTGGTCGTTGTCTTCGACGATGGAAACAGTGATTGGCATGGGTAAGCGTGGTTCAGAGTTTTTTCAGCGGCGCGGTCAACCGCACTGAAGTTCCGCCTTGGCTGCGGGAGCCGATCGAGAAGTCTCCGTGAATGTCCTCCATCCGCTTACGCATGTTGCGCAAGCCATTTCTCAGAGCGGCTGCCTCCGGGTTCAGCCCGCCCAGCCCGCGCCCGTTGTCTTCGACTTCGAGCGTGAACGCGTTTTGGTTGAGGTGAAGTTGGACCCTGGCTTCGGAGGCTTGCGCGTGTTTGACCACGTTATTGACGGCTTCCTTGAATGCGAGGAAAACGTTGTGCCGCACTTCGGGAGGGAGATTCACGTTCGGCAATTGCGCCGGCACGTCGAGCCGGTGGCGCAGTCCGGCCAGGGCGAGATAATCCTGAGCGTATTTGCAGGCGTAAGTAATCAGGCTATCCAGAGTGTCATTGGCGGGATTGGCAGCCCAGACAATTTCATCGAGCGAACGCGTGGTGTCGCGGGCGGTTTGAGAAATCTGTCGGGCATGGCTCTCGACTTCGCTCGGTAAATCCCGGTCTGCCTCAGCCATCTCGCCCAACAATGCCACCTGGGTGAGGTTTGCGCCGAGCTGGTCGTGGAGATCGCGCGCAATGCGGGCACGTTCTCTTTCGAGCGCTTCCTTTTGGCGCAACACGGCCAACTGCTGCTGCAACTTTTGGGTCGAGACATAATAGACCGCGCCAACGATAAGCCCTAGCACACAAGCGGCCACTAGACCGCGAAACGTCCAGGTTTGCCAGAAGGCCGGAAGCCCGCTTACGGCGAATGATGCGCCTGCCTCATTCCAGACACCGTCTTCGTTGCAAGCTGCCACGCGAAAGCGGTAATCGCCCGGTGGAAGTTTTGGATAACGGGCGACGCGGGAATCACCCGCTTCGAACCACGCGGTGTCGTAGTTTTCCATCCGATACTTGAATCGGGCGCGATCAGCGGCAGCGAGATTCAAGCTGGTGTAGCGAATTTCCAGTTGCTCCTTGCCGGCGGGAATGGTGATTGCCCCGAACGATCCCGAAAGCAGGCTGTTGGTATTTTGCTCTTCGCCAGCAACTTTCACGGACTCGATCACGACCGGTGGAAGTTGCAGGTTGCGTTTCAAGTCATCGGGCTTTACGGAAATCAATCCGGCGATGGTCGGAAACCACAGTCGGCCATCGGCAGTCCGGCAGGCCGCCGGTTGTGAACCTTGCGTGCATTCGGGAGTTGGCAATCCGTCCGCCCTGCCATAGGCACGGCATGTGACTACATTGGTCAGCCCCTGCGAAAAGTCGTTCAGAGATTTTTTCGACACCCGCATCAGGCCAGCGTTGGATCCGAGCCACAGGTCGTCTTGGCTCGCTTCGATCAAATAGGCCACGGCGTTGCTGACCAGCCCTTGCTCCTTCGTATAGCGCGTCCACTTCCCCTTATGGAATCGGGCCAGTCCGCCACCGGTCCCCACCCACAGAACTCCCTCGTTGTCCACGTGAAGCGAAGTGACGTTGTTACTCGGCAAACCGCGGTCACTTTTGCTGTAACTGGCAAATTGTCCGTTTTGCCAGAGGTTCAAGCCCCCCGCGGTCCCGATCCAGAGATTTCCCTCCGCATCGTCAGCGATGGCCCTCACGTTGTCGGAAAGCAAACCGTCGCGCGTCGTAAGGACTTTCCATTTACCTGCGTCTCGCATGGCCAGGCCACCTTGAGTGCCGACCCAAATTCGGCCTGAGCGGTCTTGGTGGATGGCGAAAATATCCCGATCCATCATCTCCGTACCGGGTGATAACTCAAACCTGTTTCCGCGAAGTTGGAACAAGCCTCCGAGCCACGCTCCTCCGCGTCGCGTCCCCGCCCAAACTTGATTGTCCTTGTCCACAAAAACGGTCCACGTATTCGTCAGTCCGTAATCACGCACTACATTCCCGTTCCAGTAGGTCGCGCCCGCAGCCTGGATGGCCATCCAGAATCCTCCCGCCCGGTCGTTCGACACAGACTGCACCACCCAACCTTGGGTCGGATTTCCCACAACAAAAGGATTTCGCTTCACCCGATTCAATCCGCCACCATCGGTGCCAACCCAGAGGCTGCCCTCGCGATCCACGCACAAGGACAAGACGCCATTGTGCGATAAGCCCTGGGCACTAGAGATTTGTTTGGCGGTCCCGGTGGAATCGAACCAAAACACGCCGCCGTTCAGGACGCCAACGATCAGGTTTCCATCCAGGTCTTCGCAGGCCGCCTTGATGCGCACGTGGCTGAGATTCGTCCACGGGTAGTTTCCGAAATCGCGTTCCAGTTGGTTCGCGTTCCATTTCTGGATGCGGCCATTAGCCAGTCTCCAATAGCCACCGTTCCGGCTGGCCAGGAGAAAATCGAGAGTGTTGGCGGGTGTGATTCGATCCACGGGAGGATCGCGAGGGTCGGCGTTGGTAATTGAACCCATTCCGTAGATTCCCCAATCCACGCCAATCAGGACCGGGCCGGATTTTTCAGCCGTCAATCCCCGGTAGACGCTTACAAGATGTGCGCCAAACGGCCCGGTTCTGATTTCTCCGTTGTCATAGCGGCACAGACGGCCGTCCGCCGTGTAGAGCCAGACCGCACCCGTTGCATCTTCACACGCCGCCATCAATTTACCCGCCGACGTCCCCGCACCAATACCAGTATCGAGAACTCGTCCACCCTTGAGCAACGCAATCCCCGCAGTTTCGGTTCCGACCCAGAGATTGCTTCGGCTGTCCTCGAACAGATAAACGATCTGGCTGCTATTCAAGCCTGGCGTGTTGTTCTCGTCGAAGACCGTGAAGTTGACTCCGTCGAAGCGCACCAGGCCTTTCAGGGTTCCCAACCACAAATAACCGTCGCGAGTTTGCGTCAGGGCAATGACCGAACTCTGCGGCAAACCGTCGGGCCAGGATTTCACCACAAACGATGCGACAGCCGAAGAGTGCGTGTTGGAATCCGCCGCCAGAATGCCGTCGCAACCGCACAGCCAAAACCATGCGGTGGCGAGAAGCAGGCCCGACTTCGGCATGACAGATTTTTCAAACGATGCAGCGACGAAGTAAAGCGGATTGAGTGGCTCAGCAGGAATTTCGAAGACAAGATACTTCACCCATGACCTGGAATCCAGGATGGAACTTTCCCGATTGAAGTACCGGAAGCGCCCCGTTAACCTCCAGCCGTAACCACACAAGAAGCTTAACCTAAAAACCAACATGAAAACGATTCTCAATCCGTGTTTCGCGCTGCTGTTAATCTGCCTGGCCTTGGCCGCCACGACGAGCCGCGCCGACGAATGGGCCAAGTTCAACGGCAAATGGACCGCCAAGAAATCCAATGACGAAGGGCGTTCCTGGACACAGGTCATTGAGATCAACAACGGTAAGTTCAAGTTCCGGATTCTCTCGACCAGTGGTGAAACTCGCCTTTATGCAGAAGGCGATGTGAAATTGGAGAAGCACGGTCCCTTCAGTGCACTCAAGTTCCACAACATGAAGGCTGGCGAGTCTGCGGACACCATCGAATCGGTGGACGAGGAGCGCACGGTCATATACCAGCTTGGCTCGGACACGCTTACCGTCGCAGCGGATTTCGATAAGGAACGGGAAACACCACCGTCCGTGGACAAGTACACAAAATCCAAGTGAGGCGGCGCTCGGGCCAAAGCCGGCAGCATGAACTTCCAATCCATGCCAACCCGGTGGCCGCATCCAAGAATTGAACGGTTTGGCTGCTTAAGCCGCCGTGTCGTTGGCGGCAACCGTTCGGGCGCGCTCCTCGGTTCCGATAACGCTGGCTGTTGCCTGGCGAACCTGCAAGCTGGGGTCGGACAAAAGGGGAACCAGCACTTCTGTGATCTGATGCGCGCGAATTCTCGCGAAGAAATGGACCGCAGCAAGCCGCACCTCGGGATTGGTATCCAACAACAAGCCCAGGAAGTGCGCGGGCGGCGAGTCGTCACGCCTGGCCAGGACCTGGACTGCCGCCAACCTTACTTCCGGGTCCGGATCACGGAAGAGCGCCAGTAGTTCTTCGGTAATCTGCGGATCATTGACCTGACCCAAGTCGTGGACGGCAGAAATGCGTGCCAGCAAGTCGCTCCCGCGCAGAGCTGCTCGCAAGGAGTTTATCCTGTGCGGATCATTTCTTTCTTTCAACTCCGCCACCGCCAGGCGGCGGTAAAAACTGGTGTCTTGATTGGACTTGCTGAAAGCAGCATCTGGCGGGGGAGCACTTGGGGAAGTCGCGCTGGCAATATTGCCGAGCGTAATCTCAAACCAGGCCGATTCCTCGAGTGTGGCAGGTTTCCAGCCGATCGCCCGTAACGCGCCCGCTGCGGCGATGCGGACGGCGGCGTCTGGATCCCTTAAGCAGGCGGCCAGATCACCCGCTGTGCTGACGGCCCCAAGCTGGCCCAACGCGCGAGCAGCGGCCACGCGAACCTCGAAGCACTTGTCTTGCAGAGCGCGGACCAGGGAGTTCGGACTCTCCGGAGTGTTCGCTCTCGCCAGGGCGCGAACGGCAGCGCAACGCACTTGCGGACTTTGATCCTCCATGCTTGCGATAATCCGCTCCGTATCACTCGGGTGTCGCGACGCAGAGAGCTTTTCCACGGCTTTGCAACGCAACCGGGGGCTCGAAGATTTGAGGAGTAAAGTATCTAACCAAGCCATAAAGAAAGCGAAGAATTGCTTCGAGGGACGCACCCGGCCCAGAAAACCTCCGACGGTGGCGGGTGAGAGCCTGTCTTCGTGTGGATAAAGCAGGCTACAACGTACGACATACCTCGCCATCCCTACGCATAATTGTTGCCAACGAAAGGAGCTCTGAAACGCCAATTGTGGCCGAATGAACCGGACTCTCAAAACGGAGCACGGCATCTGCAGCCAGGTTGACGTGATTTTTGAATCCAGCTTCAGCGGGTTGTGGACCGGGCCTGCGGGCATAATACGCCGACGCTGCCCCCGAAACCATTTGATAGCTACTTCTGCGTGCTGCATCCGGAGATCTGCAACCCAAA
>CAZCZP010000183.1:0-7954 GCA_964502895.1 uncultured Bifidobacteriaceae bacterium | reverse complement strand
GCGGCGTCCTTGAATTTTTTGTATTCAACGAGCTGGCGGATCAGTTCCCAACGCGGGTCCACGCCTTCTTCTTCGCCCTCGACCTGCACCTGTTGATCCACGGGCAGCAACTCGCGGCTCTTGATGTACATGAGCGTCGAGGCCATCACCAGAAACTCGCCGGCGATTTCGAGGTCGAACTCGCGCATCATCTCGATGTATTCGATGAATTGCGTGGCGAGTTTGGTGAGGTTGACTTCGTAGATGTCCACCTCCTCCTTCTTGATGAGATAGAGGAGCAAATCCAGCGGGCCTTCGAAGACCTCGAATTTGACTTTGTATTCGGCCATGACGACCGGCGAAACGGACTCGCCTGGACAGGAGCAATCGTAGGACGCGACCGGCGGGTTGGCAATGACGTTCAAAACGCTCCGCGAGTGGATTGACTCCGCCTTTCTTGTGCGCTAACTCTGCCAAATGAATTCACCAGCCCAATGCGTCATCGTCTTCATACTGACAGTCTGTTCAGCCACCGCCGCCGACTGGTCCCGCTGGCGTGGGCCGGAGGGCAACGGAATCTCGAAGGAGACGGGTTGGTCAGCCCAATGGCCAGCCGACGGGCCGAAGCGCCTGTGGAAGGCGAATGTCGGCATCGGCTTCGCTTCTTTCTCCGTCGCCAACGGACGCGTTTATACGACAGGCAACAAGGACGATACCGACACGATTTTTTGTTTCGACGCGAACACGGGCAAGGAAATATGGAAACATTCTTATCCGGAGAAGCTCGATCCCAAGTATTACGAAGGCGGCACGAGCGCCACGCCCACGGTGGACGGGGACCGCGTTTATAACTTGAGCAAGCAGGGGCAGTTATTTTGTCTCGACGCCGCCAAGGGCACGGTGATCTGGTCGCAGAATGTGGCGAAGGAATTGAACGCAAAGCTGCCCACGTGGGGCTTTGCCGGGTCGGTGTTCATCGAAGGCGAGGTCGCGTTGCTGAACGTCGGCTCCGCGGGCGCCGCTCTCGACAAGAAAACCGGCAAGGCGATCTGGTCGTCTGGCTCGGAGGAGGCCGGTTACTCGACGCCGGTCACGTTTGATCGGCGCGGCGAACTATGCGTCGCCCTCGCCGGCAAAGAGCATATTCTCACTGTGCGCTTCACGGACGGCAAGGAACTCTGTCGCCATCCTTGGAAGACGGGATATGACGTCAATGCGGCGGACCCAATCATCTCGGGTGAGCAAATGTTTGTTTCCTCAGGCTACGGCCACGGTTGCGCGTTGCTGGACATCAGTGTCACGCCGCCAAAGGTTATTTGGGAAAACAAGAATCTCCGAAGTCACCTCAGTCCCGCCGTGCTCATCGGCGGTTTTCTTTATGGCTCGGATGACGATTCCTACCGGCCCAACGCCACGTTCAAATGCGTGGAGTTAAAAACCGGCGAGGTAAAGTGGGCCGAAAAAACTGGCTTCGTTTCGCTCATGGCCGCAGACGGCAAGCTCATTGCGCTGACGGCCAAGGGGGAGTTGTTGACCGTTGAAGCCACCCCGGAGGTTTTCAAACCCATTTCGCGGGCGCAAGTTCTCGGCGGCAAATGCTGGACCGTGCCGGTTTTGGCGAATGGAAAAATCTATTGCCGCAACGCCGCCGGCGACGTGGTGTGTCTGGATGTGAGCGGAAAACAACCTCCAGGCTGATCGAGTCTGCAATCACAGAAGTCTCTGATCAGTAGTTTGTTCAATTCGCGATGGGGCGATTCGCCTCGATCTGTCCGGAGCGGTTGTAAGGCTTTGTCGCGACGGGCGACCAATTCTCAAATGGTAGTTGGTCTGGGTTTGGCCACCGGGTGACCGATGGTGTATTGCCGTGACGAGGGAAGCATGAAGCTGATTAAGAGAATTCTCAAACCGATGGTCCGGGCGGTGGCGGCAATTTCGCCGTCTTGTCGGGACGTGGTTGCGCTTAAATCCACTGCCAACCAAGAGGGTTTGTGTTGGACACAGCGTTTGGGGATGCGAATCCATTTGGTGCTGTGCCAGTGGTGCCGGCGTTATGAAAAGCAGCTTGATTTTCTCCGGGAAGCCTCCCACCCATGCAAGCATGTGACGGTTGAAGGATCACTTTCTCCTGAATTGCGACAACGACTAAAATGCAAACTCGGTCATCCGCACGGCCACGAACATCACGAGGCCGCGCGCGGTGATTGAGTTTCCCCGGTGCGTTCGCATTCAAAGAAGCGCATGATGCTGTCGCCGTGCTTGAGCAATTTCACCTCCCGCCACGGTTTGGGAATTTCCAGCGTATCGCGGCGCGCGTGGCCGAGCACGAAGCGGCCGCCGGGCGAGAGCGTCTTCGGCAGGTTCGGATCGTCAAGCAATTGCTGCGCGAACGACGTGGAGCGGCGGCCAACATTTTTTTCACCGTAGGGCGGATCGGCCAGTACCAGGTCGAATTGCCGACCTGATTCAACCAGTTGCGCGAGCACTGTGAAGACGTCCTGAACGCGGACTTCGAGCGCGCCCGGCTGGAATTCAGGCACGCTCGCGTTGCGCCGAATGAACTCCGCGTGCTTCTGGGATTTCTCGACGCATATTGCTGATACCGCGCCGCGGCTCAGGCATTCCAGGCTCAACGCGCCAGTGCCCGCGAACAATTCGAGCACCCGCGCGCCGACGACCCGCGCGCCGAGGCTGTTGAACACAGCTTGTTTGACGAGGTCGGGCGTGGGGCGCACGGCCAGCCCTTTCGGGACTTTCAAAATTCTGCCGCCAACTTGTCCTCCGGTGATGCGCATGGTGAGGGTTCAAATCACCCAAACATCCAAGGACCCAATTTGGGTGTTGGGGTGATTGGGTGTTTTTTCTCTTATCTGAAAATCTCCGCAAAGAACTGCTTCATGTCCTCCCACGAGCGTTCGTCCGCCCGCTTGTCGTATTTTGCGCCCTTCAGGCTGCCGTCGGCGTTCCAGTCGGTGAAGCTGTGGACCGCGCCGCCGTACTTGAGGAGTTGCCAGTCAACTCCAGCTTCACGCATTTCGTTCTCGAAGGCGGCGATGTCCTTCTCCGGCACAAATGGATCATCCGCGCCGTGCAGGGCGAGCACTTTGCATTTGATGTTCTTGCCGTCGGCGGGATTCGGCGAATCCAGCGCGCCGTGGAAACTGACCACGCCGGCGACTTCCGCACCGCTGCGCGCCAGTTCGATCACGGTCGTGCCCCCGAAACAATAGCCAATCGCGACGACGCGTTTTGGGTCAACAAATTTTTGTTTGAGCAACGTTTCCAGTCCGGCGTTGATGCGCGCGCGGAGCAATGTGCGGTTGCCCTTGTATTTCCCGGCTTCCGCGCTGGCTGCGGCTGCGTCCTTCGGACGAATGCCCTCGCCGTAAATGTCCACCGCGAAGACGACGTAGCCGAGTTTGGCCAACATCACGGCGCGTTTCTTCTCGTAATCGGAAAGGCCCTTCCACTGGTGCGAAATGAGCACGGCGGGTCGCGTGGTTTTGGTGGCGTCGTCGTAAGCTAAGTGTCCTTCTAATGTAACGTCGCCGTGTTTGTATTCGACGGTTTCCGTGCGGATGGCGGCACGCGCGGTCAGCGTGCAGGCCAGAAGCATGGCGAGGGTGAGAGTTTTCATGGCGCAAGCATAATGAGTCACCGCAAAAAAGGCCAGCGGTGCAACCATCAGGCAGTCGGGTTGACAGATTGATTACCATTGGCCAGCGATGCAACGACTCGAACCGCCGGATTTACATTACCTGAACGCCGCCATCGGTTGGCTGGCTTTGGGTTGTCGCGCCGATGCACAGGCGGAACTCGATCGAATTTCCACCGAGCACGAACGTCACCCGGACGTGTTGGAGGTCCGCTGGGAAATACTGGCGAAAGAAAAACAATGGGAGGCTGCGTTGGAAGTTGCGCGGAAGCTCCTGTCCGATGCCCCGGAACGCGCTTCCGCCTGGCTGCATCATGCCTACGCGTTGCGCCGCGCGCCGGACGGCGGATTGGAAAAAGCGTGGGAAGCCCTCAGGCCAGCGGCAGACAAACATCCGCGCGAGCCAATCATTCTCTACAACCTTTCCTGTTACGCGTGCCAGATGCACAAACTTGACGAGGCGCGGCAGTGGTTTCGCCGCGCGCTGAAAGTCGGAGGCAAGGATCAGATCAAAGGAATGGCGCTGGCAGATGAGGACCTCGAACCGTTGTGGGAAGAAATCCGGCAGCTTTAACTCCGGTGCAGTTTCGCGACGTACGCTCCATCCACTCCGTCCGCAAACGGAAGCAATTCGCGCTCGCGCTCCAGCTTGAAACCGCTCTGCTCCTTCAAGAATCGTTGAACCACTTCGCGATTTTCTTCCGGCTCAAGGCTGCAAGTGCTGTAAACAAGCGTGCCGCCTGTTTTCAGGCGGGCCGCTCCCTGGTGCAGCAATTCGAGCTGGGTGGCGCGGAGTCGTTCGAGTTCCTCGGGTTGGATGCGCCAGCGCAAATCCACGCGGCGACGCATGACTCCAGTGTTGGAACAAGGAGCGTCCACAAGCACGCGGTCGAATTGGGCCCTCACCCCCGACCCCTCTCCCATCCGATGGGCGAACGAAGCAGATAAGACCGCCTCAACGCACGTCACTCCAAGCCGCGCGCAATTCTCCTGAACCAATTTCAGCCGCTCCGTTGAAACATCCTCCGCGACGATACGCGCTTCATTGCGCGTCAACTGGGCGAGGTAAGTGGTTTTGCCGCCGGGCGCGGCGCATAGATCGAGAATCGCGTCGCCCGGCTTCGGGTCGAGTTCGCTCGCCGCCAGCAGAGTGCTGGGATCCTGAACATAAAAAAGTCCTTGCCGAAAACTGGGTAACGTCGCCAACGACGGATGAGATTTGAGTTCAAAGACGGAATTTTCCTCGCACCAATCGCGCCGGGAAAAATCATACTCCACATTTTCCACGCGCCATTGTTCCAACAATCTGGCCGGGTCTGTTTTCAGCGTGTTGACGCGGGCGAAATTCCTGGGCGGCGTGTTGTTCCATTCCAGCAACTGCCGGGTGCATTCCTGACCCCAGCGTTTGAGCCAGCGTTCCACCAGCCATTCGGGGTGCGAAAAGCCGGGCGCGGGTTGCGCGGCCTTGAGTTGGTCCAGGGATTTTTTTGTCACGTCGGCCTCGCGCAGATACCCACGGAGAACCGCGTTCACAAAACCGGCCTGTGGGCCGAAGCCGTTTCGTTTGGCCAACTCGACCGTTTCGTGGACGGCGGCGTGGTAGGGAATGCGGTTGAGCCAGAAAATCTGATAAAGCCCGAGCCTCAACAGATTTTGCAGTGCGGCTTTCTGCGTGCGGCCGTGCGTCTTTTGGGCAATCAGCCAGTCGAGCGTGACTTGCCACCGAACAACGCCATACACCAGTTCCTGGCAAAGGCCGCGGTCGGCGGCGGACAGTTTCGCGCCGTCCAAAGCCCGTTCCAGCAGGGTTTCAGTGAATTCGTCGCCGGTCTGTCGTCGCAGGAGCACCCGTGCCGCAATTTCTCTTGGATTTTGTCCGCTCACCGCGTTTAATAATGTCATTCTGCAAGCGGGATGCGAGGATGAACGGTCAAATTGTGGCCCTATCCCCCCGACACTCCCTCACCCGATGACTAAATATGGTGAGGCGAGGACGGGAGGGGGAGAGGGCGACAAACAATCTTATGAGAGAAGAATTCGAGAAGATGGCAGTGGCGGGAAAGATCGAGGGCCGGCACGTCGAGCCGCTGATCCAATTGACGACCAGCGGCTATTGCATGCACCGGAGTTGGGGCTTCGGCAGGATCAAAACCGTGGACACAGTTTTCGCGCGCTTCACCATTGATTTTCCCAACAAGGCCGGCCACACCATGGACCTCGGCTTCGCCGCCGAATCGCTCAAGCCGATTCCCAAGGACCACATCCTCGCGCGCAAGACCGCCGATCTTGAAGGGCTTCGCCAAATGGCCGCGCTCCAGCATCTCGATCTCATCAAAGTGGTGCTCAACAGTTACAGCGGCAAGGCGACCGTGGATCAGATTCAACAAGTACTTGTGCCGGACGTCATCCGCGACGACTGGAAGAAATGGTGGGAAACCGCCAAGCGCGAGATGAAGAAGGACGGCCACTTCCAGGTGCCGCTCAAGAAGACCGAGCCGGTAATTTATCAGGTTCAGGAAGTTTCCCTCCAGAACCGGTTGCTGAGTGAATTCCGCGCGGCCAAAGGGCTCAAAGCGCGGGTGACCGTGGCCACCGAAGTCTTCAAGAATGCGCATGACCTCTCAGACAAGCAGGCTGCGGCCCGCGAGATTATCACGGCCCTGAACGCCGACATCGCCACGCACCAGCGCACGCAACCGTCCGTGGCTCTGGAAGGAGTGTTCGTCCGCGACGAATTATGCGAACTGGCCGGAGTGCCGTTGGCCGAAGGCGACGTGACCGCCGCCCAGCTTTGGTCGCAGGATGTCAGGTTCGCGACATTGATGGAGTCACTGCCGGCAGCGAAACATCGCCGGGCGCTCGAATCTTTCAAGACCGCGAATCCCGCGCGCTGGCATGAAGTGGTGTTGGGCGCGCTTAACGGAGTGTCCGCGCGGCTGTGCCGCGAATTCGTCGGCCTGCTGATTCAGGACGGCAAGTCGGATCAACTCAAGGAAGCGCTGGCCCGGCTGGTCAGCCAGCACACGGCCAGCAGCGAGTTGCTGCTGTGGCTGGGCAAAGACCGGAGCGACGCCTTCGCCGACATTCTGGGGCCGGAAGTTTTTCGAGCCATGCTGACCTCAATGGAACGCGACCAGTTCAATGAGAAACGCTCGAACCGCTTGCGCGAATTTGTTCTCGACGACCAGGCGTTGCTCTCTGATTTGACGGCTTCCGCCGACCTGGAAATCATCAAGGACCTGACTCGCGCGCTGCAACTTTCCTCGGTGTTCGATGACATGGACAAGCGCTCGTTGCTCGCGCGCCTGGTCAAGAGTCATCCCGCCGTGCAATCGTTGGTAACCGGCGAGCAAACCAAGCAGGACGCGACGCTGGTGGTTTCCTGGGAAAGTCTGGAACGCCGCAACCAGGAATATCGCGAACTGGTGGACAAGAAAATTCCGGCCAACTCCAAGGAAATCGCCACGGCCCGCAGTTATGGCGACCTGAGTGAAAATCATGAGTTCAAGGCGGCCAAAGAAATGCAGGGCATCCTGAACCGGCGCAAAGCCGAACTCGAAATCCAGCTCTCACGCGCGCGAGGCACGGATTTTTCCAATGCTCGCACCGATGTCGTCAGCATTGGCACGGTGGTGCTGGCCACCGACCTCGAGTCCAACCAACAAGAGACGTTCACCGTCCTCGGCGCCTGGGATTCTGACGCGGAGAATGGCGTCATCAGTTATCTCACGCCGGTCGGACAGGCGCTGATCGGGCACAAAGTCGGCGAGTCGGTTGAATTTGAAGTGCACGGCCAGCGGCATCACCACCGCATTGACCGCATCCAGGCTTACAAAGCTCCGACATCCGCTGCGGAAGACCTGACCCACGCCGCCGATACACAAGCGACGGCAAGCGCCTGATTCGGCAACCGACGTCGCGAATTCATCAGCTGTCACGCGCGGCTCAACACCTCAACTGCGCGCCAGAAGTGACGCGTTCTGCTCCGCCGAGCAACTAAGCCTTCCCGCCAAAACTCACGTAATCGTCCACGTCGAGCAGGTCAAACCAGTTTGCTATGTCTGTTCGTTTGGGTGCGGACTGGGAATGCAGATCGTTGAAGAAAGCGCGGGAATCCGGATTGTCCGGCACGCGCCGTTCCTGCCACGCCGACCACGCTTCAATTTCCGGCGCGGTGTGCTTGTGCTTCGCGTTGGCGGTGATCCATTTGAGGATTTCACCATCGCCTTTGCCGGTGGCCAGTTGCTTCTTGAGCGCCTTGGAATCAATCCCAGTGAATTCGAGGAAACGCTGATCCAGCGGGCAGGCGTAATTGTATTC
>CAZCZP010000182.1:0-7970 GCA_964502895.1 uncultured Bifidobacteriaceae bacterium | reverse complement strand
ACGTCGGGATTTTTCTTCTGCGGCATGAGCGACGAGCCGGTGGTGTAGGCGTCGGCGATCTTGATGAAGTTGAACTCCGCGCTGGCCCAGAGAATCACGTCCTCCGCGAGGCGCGACAGGTGCATGGCGAGCACCGCACCGGCGGCGCAGAATTCGATGGCGAAATCGCGGTCGCTCACGGCGTCCATGGAATTTTGCGTGAGTTGAACCTTGCCCTCGGCGTCCACAAAGCCGAGCAGTTTGGCAACCAGCACGCGGTCGAGTTTCAACGTCGAGCCGGCAATGGCGCCGCTGCCGAGCGGGCAGACGTTCACGCGCGAGTAACAATCCCAGAGCCGCTCGCAATCGCGTTCGAGCATCTCGACGTAGGCGAGCAGGTGATGCGCGAAATAGACGGGCTGCGCGCGTTGCAGATGCGTGTAGCCGGGGATGATGACGTCGGCGTTGTGCTCGCCAAGGGCGAGGAGCGAGCGTTGCAGGCCGACAATCTCGCCGAGCAGCGCGGTGATTTCGTCGCGCAACCAGAGCCGCACGTCGAGGGCGACCTGGTCGTTGCGCGAGCGGGCGGTGTGGAGTTTCGCGCCGGCGGGGACGCGTTCGGTGAGCGTGGCCTCGATGTTCATGTGAACGTCTTCGAGTTCGGGTTTCCATTTGAACTTACCAGCGGCGATTTCCTTTCCGATCTGGTCCAGCCCGCGAATAACGGCCTTGCATTCTTTCGGAGTGAGCACGCCAATCGCCTTCAGCATGGTGGCGTGCGCCATCGAACCGGCGATGTCGTGCCGCCAGAGCCGCCAGTCAAAGGAGATGGATTCGGAGAACGCGGCAACGTCCGCGCCGGGGCCGCTGGCGAACCGGCCGCTGCGGGAGACTGGAGATTTTTTCTTCATACGATTCAACCTCAATGAATGTGAGCCGCGACCTGCGAAAAGTCACTCTCAAACGCCACTGGCCGCAATTGCCCGGTTGCGATTTGGCGTTGAATCTGGCAGGTTTCGTCCGGCAGGGCTTGTGGCCAGCCCGCCTGCAATCATGAGTGAGTTGAAGTTTGCGTGTCCGGTCTGCGGACAACACATCACGTGCGACTCCCGCAGCAGCGGCACTCAAATGGAATGTCCGACGTGCTTCCGCAAGCTGGTCGTTCCCCAAGCGTCAAACGGCGGCTCGTCCAATCTGCTCCTCACCGCGTCCGAGGTCAGCACGCGTCCCACGCAGACGAGCGTAGTCGAGGACTTCGGCCCCGGACGGAAAAAGCAATTCCCGTTCGCGGGCGTTGCGTTCGTGATCGCCCTCCTCGCGGTGGCGGGCGGGGCTTATTTTTTTCGCGACTCTCTCATCGCGGCTTTTCGACGGAACAACCCGCCGCTGACGACAAATGCCACACCGAAGGTCGTGCATAAGGTCATCGCCCCGTTTGCAAATGGCGACCACTGGACCCTGCATCTCGCCGGGGTAAAGATTCCCGAAACGCCGGCGGCGGGCCGCATTCATGGCGAGGATTTTCTGGTGCAACGAACAACCCTGCAAGGGGGCACGCTGAATTTCCGCCAGAGGCCGCCGGAACTGGGGTTGACGGTGAATCTGTTTGCGAATCGCGGCGAGGACCTGTCGGGCCAGACGATCCAAATCGAAGCCGGGCGGACGAATTCGCCGCGCGTGGTCCTGCGTTGGAAGAATGGAGAGGACCAGCCGGAGACGAAGAACTTTCGAGCCGGCTACGCACTGCGGCTGGAGTTTGGCCAGGTTTCCGGGACGCATCTGCCGGGCAGAATTTATTTATGCACGCCGGACGAGGCCAAAAGCTACGTGGCGGGAACGTTCTCCGCGGAAATTCGCAAGCCACCGCCACCCAGCACCACTTCAACGCTGCCGAAGTCGCAGTGACGCCCTCGCCCGAGTCCAATCTTGCCACGCGTCTTTCCTCGCTCGACACTCCGGCGGCGTGAACGTTGAACTCATCAACACCGGCAGCGAACTGATGCTGGGCCGGGTGCTGAACACACACCAGCAATGGCTCTGCCGCCGGCTGGCCGATCTCGGCTACCTCGTTTCCCGCCAGATAGCCGTGGCGGATACAGGCCGGGACATCGAACAAGCGGTGCGCGAAACCTTGTCGCGCGCTGATTTGGTTCTCACGACCGGTGGACTGGGGCCTACTTCCGATGATCTCACACGCGATTTGATCGCGCAGTTGCTCGGCAAAACCCTGCGCGAAGACCCGGCCATCGTGCGGCACATCGAACAGTTCTTCGCTACGCGCAAACGAGGAATGCCCGCCAGCACGCGCGTGCAGGCGCTCGTGCCCGAGGGGGCGATTGTTCTGCCGAATCCAAATGGCACGGCGCCGGGCCTGGCGATGGAAGTGCGGCCCAATCCGTTTCGCGATGATGGCGTACCGGGCTGGCTCGTCATGCTGCCTGGCCCGCCGCGCGAACTGCGCCCGATGTTTCTGGAATCGGTGGTGCCGCTCTTGCGGCGCATCTTGCCGCCCGCGCGCGAGTTCGTTTGTCGCACGTTGCGAACCACCGGCATCGGTGAATCGGTTGTGCAGGAAAAAATCGCGCCTCTGCTCGAACACCTGGCCGCCCGCGGACTCGAACTCGGTTACTGCGCGCGCACCGGCCAGGTGGACGTGCGATTCACTGCCTTCGGTAATAACGCTGCTCGAACCGTGCAGGAGGCGGAGGCAATTGCCGGCGCTGAACTCGGTTCGTTCATTTACGGCACGGACGACGATGAGATTGAAACCGTTGTGGTTCGCCTGCTGACCGAGCGAAAACAAACGCTGGCGCTCGCGGAATCCTGTACCGGTGGGTGCATCGCACATCGCATCACCAACGTGCCCGGTGCTTCGGCGGTTTTGCTGGCGGGTCTGGTAACGTACAGCAACGCAGCCAAGGAAAAATTTCTGGAGGTCCGCGCCGAAACGCTCGCGGCGCACGGCGCGGTGAGCGGACCAGTTGCGCGCGAAATGGCGGAAGGCGCGCGTGTGCAAACGGGAGCGGACTTCGCGTTGGCCGTTACGGGTATTGCTGGTCCGAGCGGCGGCACACCGGAAAAGCCCGTGGGCACCGTTTTCATCGCGCTGGCGAAAGGGGATGGAACAGTTGTTAAGAAGAACTTCAACCCCTACGACCGGGATACATTCAAGTGCGTCACCGCCAACCAGGCGCTGGAATTGTTGCGACAGAAAACCCTTGCCGCGAGTTGACTTGTTACCCAGCTTACGCCAACACCGTTCCCTAAAGTAATGAAGTTCGCAAAGCTCGCCCTGCTGACTTCGCTGACCGTGTTGCTCAGCGGCTGCACCGCCGCCTTGTGGGAAAGCGACCGCTTCGCGCGCTATCATCAGCCCGCCAAGCCCACCAATCTGCAACTGTTCCACTCCGCCGATGCCGGCGACTTTCTGGTGCGTTACGACGAAAAGCGCGAGGGCAGCAGGAAAATCCAGCTGCGCGCGTATTGGCTGCGGGGCGACAGCGAACCGGCCGGCAATCCATACAAGCCGCATTTCGTGCCGGTGAAGGAATCTTTGAGGCTCGCACCTGTTCCGATGCTCGAATCGGGCGATCCGGCTCCGCCATCGGTTCAGTTCCATGCGGTGGCCGGCACCAACTCGAATGATTTCACGCTTTATTCGGGCGAAGACGAGATCGGGCGCTTTGCATTGCCGGAATACATGGACAACGACGGCCGCACCGAGAAGGTGTTGCTGACTCCGTTCGCGATCCTCGCGGACATTCTCGTCGTGGCGATGGTCGCCGCGCTCATCAGCTTGCCCTATTTGCTGGAGAACGGCAGCACGGATTGACCTCGCGCGACGGTTTTGGCCAAAGAAAAAGCCCGCTGGCTTTCGAGCCGCGGGCTGGTTGAATCAAAACTAAATCACCCGCCGTTGTCGCCGATGGCTTCGACGGGGCAACCTTCTTTGGCTTCCTTGCAGCGCGCCTCTTCCTCGGGCGATTCCGGCTGCTTGTACACAAATGAATAACCGCCGTCTTCGTTGCGTTTGAAGTTGTCCGGCGCGGTTTCGCGGCACAGATCGCAATCAATGCACTGGTTATCCACGTAGTATTTGCCGGTGATGTTTTCGGGATACTTGTTTGCCACGTCTGCCATAAAAATCTCTTTCGTTGCGGAAAAATATGACGGTGACGTGCAGGCATGGCAAGCCTCATTTCCGCCTGGATTTGGACTTTTCATCCGGTCGCGCGCGCATACGCTCTTCAGCAACTGCTTCATGCGAAAAACCAAAATTCTTGCCACACTCGGCCCGGCGACCGAATCCGCCGAAATGATCGCCCGGCTCATCGAGGCCGGCGTGGATGTGTTTCGCCTCAACATGTCGCACGCCACGCACGACTGGGTGCGCCGCGTCGCAAAAGACATCCGCTTTGCCGCCGCGGCTCGTCAACGCTTCGTCGGCGTGCTGATGGATACGCAAGGCCCGGCCATCCGTACCGGCGATCTGCCCGTGCCGCTCGATTTGCAGCCCGGTCAGAAGTTCACCCTCACGGTCCGCGGCGAACGCAGTGAAGAGGAACGTTCCGTGGACGTGAACTACGCGAATTTCGTAAACGACATCGACGTGGGCGACGTCGTGCTCATTGACAACGGCGCGATTGAAATGAAAGTCCTCGCCAAGTCCGGCAACAAAGTCGAGTGCGAGGTTCTCACCGAGGGCAAGCTCGGCAGCCGCCGGCACATCAACCTGCCCGGCGTGAAAGTCAGTCTGCCCGCGCTTACGGCCAAGGACATCAAGGACGTTCAACTCGGTCTTGAAGTGGGCGTTGACTTCATCGCGCTTTCGTTCGTTCGCGAAGCGCGCGACCTCCTTCAGTTGAAGGAACATTTCGCCCCGGACAAACCCCATCCGCTGGTGATCGCAAAAATCGAAGACCAGCAGGCCGTCGAGAATCTCGACGAAATTGTTCGCGAAGCCGACGGGATCATGGTCGCGCGCGGCGATCTCGGCATCGAAATTCCCTACGAGGAATTGCCCATCGTTCAGCGCCGCATCGTGAAGACGTGCCTGCGTGTCGGCAAACCGGTCATTGTCGCCACGCACATGCTCGAAAGCATGATCGAATCGCCCATGCCCACGCGCGCGGAGGTCACCGACGTGGCCAACGCGGTTTACGAGCAGACTGACGCCATCATGCTTAGTGGCGAAACGACGGTGGGCAAATATCCGCTGAAGTGCATCGAAGTTTTTGACCGGATCGCCACGCGCATTGAACGCAGCGGCGGCGCGCATTATTTCGAGCACGCGGAATTCACCAGTGCCCGCCAGAAACTCGTCAAGAGCGCTGTCGTGATGGCGAACGAACTCAAGGCTGAGGCCATCCTGGTGATTACGCGCACTGGAAACATGGCGCGCTATGTCAGTTGGCTTCGGCCGCGGTATTCAAAAATCGTCGGCTTGTGCGCGCGGGACAGCGTAGCGCACGGTCTGACGTTGAGCTGGGCCGTGACTCCGTTCGTCGTGCCGTTTGATTTGATCAATCCGGAAAACACAATTGAGGCCGCGTTGAAAATCCTGGTGGAGCAGAGCCGTCTGCAAAAAGGCCAGACCGTCGTCATCGTCGGTTCGATCCTCGTTGGCGACCAGATCGTGGACGCGGTGCAGATGCGGGTGGTGTGATTGAACGACGCTTCCCGAGAAACGGTCACATGGATATGACCATCCACTCCTCAAACCGAAAGGCTCTCCGGCGTGGCAATTGCGTCCGTGGTTTGTTGGTCGTTGTCTCCCTGCTCTTAACGGCGTCCCTGGCACGCGCCGCCGCTGAAGACGTGAAGATTGATTCGCCTCCTGACACCGGTTCGGATCAGCCGAAGAGCGTCATCAAGGAACGACTCGATTCTCCCAACCTGCGACTCGGGAAAGGCGATTGGGTGGTCCGCGGGCCGGTCGTGGACTCCCTCCAAAAGCGTCGCTCGACAGAGAAGCGAAGCCTTGGGAGGAGAATTCTGGACCTCCCGATTGTCCGGCTCTTTGTTCCCAAACCGGCAGCGGACCCGTCTGAAACAGAAGTCTTCTTTGTTGAGGGCGAAAGCAGCCGCCCTTGGGCGGCGATCGCTTCCGGCGCCCGCCGGAGTGGTTCACCCGACAACCCGCTCTATCTCGAAGGCGGTTGCGCCCTCATTTCTGTGGGCAGGTGAATCTACGGTGCGGCCAGCCGCTTCGCGATTGATCGCGGTGAGGGCATTTCAATGGCGCAACAGTTTGGCTGCCTCCGAAGCCGTGTCCAGCAGAGTGCCCGGGAAAAGGCCAAGATAAAAAATTCCTGCCACACAAACCGCGACCGAAACCCGCATCGGCCAGGACAGAACGATCGGCGAAAGCCTCGGCGCATCCTTGCTCCAATAAATCGCGCGGACGACACCGAGGTAGTAATACATGGAAATCACCACACCCACCAGCGCCGTGAACGCCAGGCAATAGTAACCGTGGTTCGCCGCGCCCTGCTCAATGACCGATTTGAGCAGCAGGAATTTTCCGAAGAATCCGGCCAGCGGCGGAATGCCGGCGAGCGACACCATCGCGATGGCCATCGTTGCAGCCAGCAACGGCGAGCGTTGATGCAATCCCGCCAGTCCGCCAATGTCTTCGCTGTCCAGATGCCGCATCACCAGCGCGATGACGGTGAATGCGGCCATGACGCTGAAGAGGTAGCCGCTCAGGTAATAGAGAACCGCCGAACCGCCATCACTGGATTTCGTACCGGCCAAGGCCGTGACACCGAGCAACAAGTAGCCCGCATGCGCAATGCTCGAATAGCCCAGCAGGCGCTTCAGGTTCCGCTGCGGAATCGCACAGAGATTGCCGTAAAGAATCGTGACTCCTGAGATCACGATCAAAAGATTCATCCACTGGGCCGTCACATTGGGAATCGCGGTGAACAGAAAACGGAGCAGCAGAACAAAACCCGCCGCTTTGGAGCCGACGGCGAGAAACGCGGTCGTGGGCGTAGGTGCGCCTTGATAAACATCCGGCGTCCACATCTGGAAGGGAAACGCCGCGATCTTGAAACCCAGCCCGACCAGAATGAACAGCACGCCGAACAGGAAGACTTTGTTGTCGGCAAACTTTCCGGCAACCATCGCCAGTTCGCTGAAATTGAATTCACCGCTAATGCCCCAGACCAGCGCAATGCCATACACCATGAACGCCGACGACAGCGCGCCAAGTATCAAATACTTGATTCCCGCCTCTAGCGACGCAAGCCGCCCGCGCTGGAAACTTGTCAGCACATAAAACGTGATAGTGATCAGTTCGATGGAGACGAACAGCATCGCAAAATCATTCGACGAGGCGGCAAACAACATTCCCGCGAGCGCGAACACGGTGAGCGAATAATACTCGGATATGCCCGCCGCAATGCGGTCGGAGAACTCCACCGCCAGAACCAGCACCAACACCGCCGCCAGCAGGAAGAACCGCTTGAAGAATACCGAAAGCGCGTCCTGCACAAACATCCCACCGAAGGCCGTCTGTCCAATCGAGGCGCAACTGCAATGACTGGTAAAGCTGTTCAGAAACAACAGTCCGAGTGCTGCTGCCGCCGCATACCCCAGCGCCCGCTTGCGCTCCGCTGGCAGCCACAAATCGGCCAGCAACACCAGAATTCCCAGTGCCACGACCGACAATTCCAATGACATCAAAGAAAGGTTCATTCTGATCTCGTAGCAGCCGACGTTAGGAGGCTCTGATTTCCTTTCGAAGTGTTGGCACGCTCGCCCTCACCCTGACCCTCTCCCCCGGGGAGAGGGGACAGCGACTGACCGTTATCTTTAGCTCCGAAGTCTCGCTGCAGATCTCGATCACCCGATTTACCAAGAGACGGCGTACGATTCTCCCTCTCCTGGGGGTGAGGGCGGTCCAACAACCCATTCTCAACAATTGCTCCACCCGGCTTCATCGTCGCCATGTTCACAATCTGCTCTGTCACCGGCTTGATCTTGTC
>CAZCZP010000181.1:6007-7980 GCA_964502895.1 uncultured Bifidobacteriaceae bacterium | reverse complement strand
ATGTTGAGCAGCCTGATTCACATCCTCATCGTGACACCGGTCATCTTTTATTGGCTGCGCGAGCGGGAGCTGAAGAAAAAGGCAACCGCGACGTGAAGGAAGGGCTGACGCAACTTGGTTGAATCACGTTATTCCTCGCCATCGTAATAATCCAGCGGCTCGGAGCGGATTAGCCGGCGTTCCGGTGAGCGCACAACCCATTTCCCGCTGTCGGGATAGTGACAGGATTCGCCAATCGGATTATCCGCGACGACGAACAAGACCAAATCTTCACTGCCGTCGTTGGTCAACTGGTGCGGCTCGCCAGGCTTGAAGATGAAGGCGTCGCCGGCTTCGATGGGAGTCCGGCCTTCGGTGTGCCGGACGAAACCCTTCCCGGTAATGACCTGATAGAATTCCCATTGCGCGCTGTGCGAGTGATACGGATAGGGAGTCTTCCCTGGCGGGATGCGGCAAATCTCCACGTCAAACGGATGCCGTTCCATCAGGTCGGTGGACAGCGGCTTGCGCCCCAACGCTTCTGAAACTCCCTTGCCGGCGCCGACGAATTTTCCTTTGGGTGAGGACCACGTTTCCTCGGGCATGCTATTGGTGTTGATCTTGCGCATAGATACTTCTGCGAGGAGGGGGGAATTATTGGGCTGCGACACCTGTGGCTTCAGCTTTCAACCGCTGCCGTTCCGCCGCCTTGGCGAACGGAAAATAAATCACCATTGCGATCATAATCGAGACGACGCCCCAAACCGCCGCTTTCCAATCGCCGCCCGTGACGAGGTAATGCCCAATGATCGGCGGCGTGGTCCAGGGCACGTTCACGAACGGTTTGCTCAACACGCCCCACTGCATGAGCAGATAAGTGCTGGCCGTCAGAATCAGTGCGTTAAGAATATATGGAACCATGAAAATCGGATTCAGCACGATGGGAAAGCCGAAGAAGATGGGTTCGTTGATCTGAAAAATCTGTGTGGGCAACGAAAGCCGGCTGACCTTGCGATAGCCCGGCTCCTTCGAGTTCAACATGATCAAAGCCAGTCCCAGGGTGGCGCCAGTGCCGCCAACGTTCACGAACGTGGTGAAAAAACCGAGCGCCGTGATGTTTGGCAATGGCTGGCCGGCGTTCATGGCGTCGGCATTGGCCGCCAGCGACGCGAGGAACACCGGCGCGACGAAGGCGTCCATGGCGTTGTCGCCATTGATGCCGATGGACCATAGCAACGTCACACAAAACGCATACACAAGGATGCCGGGCAGCGTGTTCAGCGCGAACACCAGGGGTTTGAACGCGGATTGGATCTGATGGTTGACGTCCACCTCCAGGCCGAAGCGGATGCCCCAAAACGCGATGACCAGCACGCACATCGGGACCAGCGAGAGGAATGATTCGTACACCACCGGCGGAACGCTTTCGGGCAGCTTGATGACCAGGTTGCGATCCGTGAAAAATTTCTGCACGCGCACGGAGACCAGGCCCACCATGATCGCGGTGAACAGCCCGCCCGAACCGAGGCCATCCATGTTGAGCGCAATCGTCGGTTCGTCGCCCCCGGTGAGCTGCAATTGCAGCAGCAGGAAAGCCAGGGCGGCGATTGAGGCGCTGGTCAGGGGCTCCTGCTTCAAACGCTTTCCGAGATCATGACCGATGGCGAAACTGACAAAGACTGCCAGCAGACCGAAGGTGGCCTTGTAGGGATATTCCAGGAGGCGATGCCAGGGTTCGATCAGTTTCGTCCAGGCGGCCACGGGAAACTCGGCTAGCACCATGAACAAGCCGCCAATGATCGTCAGCGGCACCACGGACACCATGCCAGCGCGGATGGCCGACATGTAAGTGTTCTCACTGACCGCCGTCAGCGCCGGGACGATGTGTTTGTTCAGAAATCCGTTGGCTGGGTTCAATCGGCCTCCGTTTGAGAATTTGCCTTCATGATTTCCACGCAAGGCTATCGGTGTTTGGGCGTCACGCCGGCAAAATC
>CAZCZP010000181.1:0-5907 GCA_964502895.1 uncultured Bifidobacteriaceae bacterium | reverse complement strand
GTGAGCGCGTGGCGCGGGCAAACCGTCACGCTGCAAGTGGACAAGTTGTCCGAAGACTCAAAGGCCTTGAGCGCCATCGAACAAAGCGACGCCATCAAGGGCGGCGAAAATCTTTATCGCGAGGCGTTGCGACCGCAGTTTCATTTTTCGTCGCGCCGTGGCTGGCTAAACGACCCGAACGGCTTGTCATTTTACAACGGCGAGTATCATCTGTTCTATCAGCACAATCCGTACGGCTGGGGCTGGGGCAACATGCACTGGGGCCACGCCGTCAGCCGCGACCTGGTGCATTGGCGCGAACAGGGTGACGTGCTCACGCCGGACGAATTCGGCCCGATATTCAGCGGGAGCGCGGTGGGGGATTGGCAGAACACCAGCGGACTGGGCACGAAGGATCGTCCACCACTCGTGTTGCTCTACACCGCCGCCGGCCAACCCACCGTGCAGTGTCTCGCGTTCACGACCGATGGACGCAAAGTCACCAAGTTCGCTCAGAATCCAATCCTGCCCCAAATCACCGACGGCAATCGCGACCCGAAAGTCATCTGGCACGAGCCGACCAAGCGCTGGGTGATGGTGCTCTACGTCGCTTTGCCCGGGAACAAACACACGGTTCACTTCTTCACGTCGCCGAACCTGCGCGAATGGAAACTCGCCAGTATTTTCACAGGTGGAATGGGCGAGAACCACTTCCTGTTCGAGTGCCCGGACTTCTTTGAACTGCCCGTGGATGGCGACGCAACGAGGAAAAAATGGGTGTTGATCGGCGCGAACGACGAGCACGCCATCGGCAGCTTCGACGGCATGACCTTCACGCCCGAAGCGACAAAGCTGCCAGGTCAGCGCGGGCGCACGTTCTACGCCGCACAAACGATCAGCGATGAGCCGCAAGGGCGGCGCATCCAGATCGGCTGGCTGCGCGCTGATTCTCCGGGCATGCCGTTCAATCAGTGCATGAGCCTGCCGCGCGAACTTCGTCTCGTCAGCACGCCGGAGGGTCCGCGCCTCACTTCCACCCCGGTCAAGGAACTGGAATCCCTGCGCGCGAGATCGCGCCGCCTCGGTCCGGTCAACCTCCAGCCGGACGGCGACAATCCGCTAGCGGACGTGAAGGCGGAGTTGGTGGAATTGCGCGCCGAGTTTGAGCCGAGCGAGGCCGAACTTAGCCTCAACATTCGGGGCGCGACCATCACGTACGACGCCCAGAAACAGGAACTCGCCGTCAACGGAGTTCGCGTTCCCGCGCCTCTACGCGGCAACCGACAGCGGCTGACAGTCTATTGCGATCGTACGACGCTTGAAGTTGTCGCCAGCGACGGCCTGGTTGGCGTGCCTGTGGCCTTTGTGCCAAAAGCCGATGACCTTGCGTTGGGCGTTCAGGCCAAACGCGGCGCAGTGAAATTCCATTCACTCGAAGTGCATGAATTAAACTCGGCGTGGGGAAAATCATCTGATTGAAAACCCAGTAGCAAGATATGAAAACCATCTGGAGTCTGGTGGCCGTCGCGGGTTTTGCGCTGACGGGTTGGGGCAGCGAGTGGAAACTGGTCTGGACGGATGAGTTCAACAAAGACGGTCTGCCTGATCCGGCCAAATGGGCATACGAGGAGGGATTCGTCCGCAACCGCGAGTTGCAGTATTACACGACGAACCGCACCGAGAACGCGCGGGTGGAGGGCGGCTTCCTCATCATCGAGGCGCGCAAGGAGAAGTTTCCGAACGCCCGCTTCCGCGCCGATGCGCCGGAACGCCGCTGGCAACAACGACGTGAACAGGCCGACTACACGTCGGCCAGCCTGACTACGCAGGGTCAAGCCTCCTGGACCTATGGCCGCATTGAAGCGCGGGCGAAAGTCCCGTCAGGGCGTGGTACCTGGCCGGCCTTTTGGACCTTGGGCACGAACCGGGACAAGGTGGGTTGGCCGGCCTGCGGCGAGATTGACATCCTGGAATACGTCGGCCACGAGCCGGGCGTGGTTCACGCCAACGTGCATACACGCGGCTTCAATCACGCACGCGGCACCGGTCGCGGCGCGCGCCTGTCCGTGCCGGACGCAGAGAAAGAGTTCCATGTCTATGCCGTGGAGTGGACCCCGGAGAAACTTGAGTTCTTTGTGGACGACCGAAAATACTTCACGCTTAAAAATGATGGATCGGGTGTGGACTCGTGGCCGTTCACCGCACCTCAATACCTGATCCTCAATCTGGCCATCGGCGGCGACTGGGGCGCGCAGAAAGGCGTGGACGACGCGATCTTTCCGCAGCGCTGCACGGTGGATTACGTGCGTGTTTTCCAGCATGCTGGCGCTGGCAAGACACGAGAGTGATGACGCTATGAAGCGAGCAGCAGGCTTGGCAGGAGTGTTGGCTGTCATCACCTCTCTGGTGTTCATTCCCGTCGCAAATGCCGGCGAATCCCGCCAACCGTCCGAACCCAGACCACGTTTGCTTGTCCTGACCGACATCGGCGGTGATCCCGACGATCAACAGTCCATGATCCGGCTGATGCTGTATGCAAACGAGTTTGAAATCGAAGGTCTAATTGCTTCCGCCTCCGGCACACCGGGTGAACTAAAGGAGAGAATTGTCCAGCCGCAACTCATCCGGCAAATAGTCGAGGCCTTCGGCAAGGTTCGGCCAAATCTGATTCGACATGCGGAAGGTTATCCAATCGCTGAACAATTGTTGGCCTGCATCAAATCAGGTAATCCAAACCGCGGACGCGAGTCAGTCGGCGAAGGGCACGACACTGAAAGCTCGCGCTGGATTATCACCACGGCTGACCGTGCGGATTCGCGTCCGCTGAACATCGCGATCTGGGGCGGGCAGTCCGACCTCGCTCAAGCGCTCTGGCGCGTGCGGCGGGATCGCGGCCCGGATGGGTTGGCGGCGTTCATGAGCAAACTGCGCGTTTATGATATCGGCGATCAGGATGGCATCGTGGAGTGGATCTGGCGCGAGTTTCCTGGATTGGTTTACATCATCGGCCAGGCGCCTCGGGGGCGGGATAAGCGCGAAGCCGTGTACCGCGGTCTATACCTGGGAGGCAACGAGTCTCTCGTTTCCCGCGAGTGGATGGAAACGAACATCCGCCAGAACCATGGCCCGCTCGGCGCGCTGTATCCACCGCGCACCTGGACCGCGCCGAATCCACACTCCGCGATCAAGGAAGGAGACACGCCCTCGTGGTTTTTCTTCCTGCCGAATGGCCTGAGTGATGCGGCTCATCCGGAATGGGGCGGTTGGGGTGGACGTTTCACCAACACGCACGCGCGCATCTATCGCGACGCCCACGACACCGTTGGCGACGTCACCGACGCGCGCACCACCGTCTGGCGCTGGCGCGAACACTTTCAAAACGATTTCGCGGCCCGGCTCGATTGGTGCGTGGCGGATGATTTCAAGAAGGCGAATCACAACCCGATTGCTGTGCTTAACCGTGACAAAACGAAACGCGTTCTGGAACTTGCCGTGAAAGCCGGCGAAACCGTGCGGCTATCCGCCGAAGGCACGCAAGACCCAGACAGCAACTCAATGAAAATCTCGTGGTTCATTTATCGCGAGGCCGGTTACTTCACGGGAGCAGTCCAACTCGCCAACTCGACGGACGAGGCAACGAGTTTCATCGCGCCGCAAGTGAAACAGCCGGAGACGATCCACGTTATCTTGCAAGTCCAGGATGCCGGCATCCCCAGCTTGTTTTCGTGTCGCCGCGCGATAGTGACTGTGAACCCCTAGCCTTGGAACGAGTTTTTTATGAAGCGGCCCACCCCGCAGCGCTTCAACATTTTGCTAACAGCTTTGTGGCTGATTCCGTCGCAGCAAGCCGAAGGCGCATCCAATCAAGTTGCAGCGCTCCCGCTTTCCGTGGTTTCCGCTTCAGGACCAGTTTGGAGGCGGCATGTGATAGATGATTCTTCAAAAGGTGCTGACGGCGTGAAACTCGGCGATCTCAATGGCGACGGTTTGCCGGACATCGTCACCGGATGGGAGGAAGGCGACGAGGTGCGCGTTTATCTCAACCCCGGCCCGAGACAAACTCGCCAGCCTTGGCCGCGGGTGACGGTCGGCAAGGTAGCCAGTCCGGAAGATGCCATTTTCGCCGACCTTGATGGCGATGGCTGTTTGGAAGTGGTCAGTTGCACCGAAGGAAAGACGCGCACGGTTTTCTGGCATCGTTTCCGTGGCGAGACGCAGGACCTCCTGAAGGTCGAGCGTTGGAGCACGGTGGCGTTTCCGGCCCCCAGTAACTCACAACAATGGATGCAGGCCGTCGCGATGGACCTCGACGGACAGCATGGTCTCGATTTGATGCTGGCGTCCAAGGGCGAGGACGCGACTGTCGGCTGGCTGCAAGCACCGGCGCGACCGGATGAACTCAGCGCGTGGAGATTTCATTCGTTACGCAAAGCCGGCTGGATCATGTCGCTCATTCCGCACGACGCGGATGGAGACGGCGATCAGGACGTGGTGTTCACCGACCGAAAGGGTGAACGCACCGGCGTGTTCTGGTTGGAAAACCCCGGTGCGAAAGCCAATCGTGATCATGCCCCGTGGCGCGAACACCCCATCGGCGGACTTGGTCGTGAAGCGATGTTCGCCGATATTGCGGATCTGAACCGTGATGGTCGCATGGACGTGGCGTTCGCAGTCAAACCTCGTGACATCGTGGTTTGTCTCCGGCAACGCGATGGCGGCTGGAGCGAACAGGTTTTGACTTTGGACGGTACCAGCATTGGAAATGCGAAGGCGGTGATGGTTGCTGATGTGAATCGCGACGGGTGGCTGGACTTGTTGTTCACCTGTGAAGGCGCGACCGGCGAACGCGAGGGGGTCGCCTGGCTGGAGCGCCAGTCGCAGGGCCCGTGGCTGCAACGCCCGCTCGGCGGGCCGGCAGGAGTGAAGTTCGATTTGATGCAAGGGCTCGACTTGGACGATGACGGCGATGCTGATGTCATCACCTGCGAAGAGAGCGATGGGTTGGGAGTGATATGGTATGAGAACCCGACACGCAACCCACGGTGAACATTTGCCAATGGCAATTGACGCCTGCATTTCCCAAATCCACATGCGCTTGAGAGCTCAACTCATTGTAGCTTCGCTTACGCTGGCCTTCGGCATAAGTGCTGCCGAACCCACTGGCAATCGAACCGTCGTCGAGCAAATACCCGGACTCGTCGCGTTCTGGACGTTCGGCGAGGAGGCCGGACAACCGCGCGTTTCCTCCGGCACAAAGGAGAGCTTGCCGTTGCAGGAAGTCGGTGGGCCGATTGCGCGGATTAACGGCGGGCCGTTTTCCGGGTACGCTGCGGAGTTGAATGGCAAACAATATTTCAAGATTCCCTACGCCGAAACCGGCGGTCTGAATATCAGCGGGCCGGACGCGCAGGTTAGCATGTTCGCCGTGGTGCGCCTCGTGAACTTGCAGCAGAGCCGCACCATCGCCGGCATGTGGAGCGAGGGCAAGGGCGCGAACGATGATACCGGCACGCGGCAATACGCGTTATTGATGAACATGCCCACCTATGGCGGACCGCGTCAGCTCGTGCCGCACATTTCCAGCGAGGGCGGTGTGACGCGCCGCGCCGATGGCAGTGCGTTTCCATGGTGTGCCGATTACGCGGCGACGCGCAGTGAAGTGCCGGAGGAACAATGGTGTTCGCTCGGCTTCACTTACGATGGGAAATACATCCGCGCCTACATCAACGGCGTGATGGACGAACGCCCGCTCGATCCGGTCAGGGACAAGCGCACTGACCCCTACTTCACGCAGGAAGGTCCCGGCGGCAAAGATCGCGGCATGAATCCTTATTACCACGGCCGCGGCATCTTTCGCTACGATCCAACCAAGCACGCGGAGTCCAAGCCCGGCGGCGGCTCGGACTTCACGGTGGGCGCGCGTTACGC